>JANNXP010000064.1:0-41000 GCA_031409615.1 Haliea sp.
CCATTACTGCTCAACCCTACACAACACCGCAGATTGAAGTCACGCTCGCCAGTCACCCCAGCACCGCAGCGCCTGAGGATGCTCGTCTACTTGCCCAGACCAATCAGGAGGGCAGTGGCAATGAGGCGGCAATAAACCAGAGCACCAGTCGCAGCAATCTCCAGACCGATACCCCGTCCGCGCAGCAGGCCTTACAACAAGCGACGCAGCAGCAAGTTGCACAGCAGCGCAATACGGTGACCACCACCGCGGCGGCCCGCCGCAGTGTGACAACAGACAAGATGAAAGAGGAGCAACAGGAAAACAACTTGGCGGGAATCAGCCCTCAGGCCCAGCCACTCAGCCTGCAAGTTGCCGGAGCGCAGGGGGAACTGGATGACGAAACCAGAGTCTCTGGCGACCAACCGCGCGTGCGACGCCTGACTGCGGCCTCGGCGAAACAGTCCGTGGATGCGGCCTACCTGCTGGACTGGCGCCGACGCCTGGAGGCCGTGGGCAATCAGTATTACCCCGAGGCGTCTGTTCGCTATGGCATGTACGGCGAGCTCCGCATGCTGGTTGTCATTCGCCAGGATGGCAGCCTGGAGGACATCCAGGTGCTGTCATCATCCGGCTATGCGGTGCTCGATGAAGCCGCCATCAAGATTGTGCGCATGGCGGCGCCCTACTCACCTTTTCCGCCAGCGTTGAAGGCCACCACCGACAAGCTGGAGATTGTTCGCACATGGCATTTTCAGGAAAATCAGCTAAGCTCACCATGAGCATTCGTGCTGCTGCTAGTGCGCATTTTTCGCCCTGCCGAAGAGAAACAGTCTGCGATGTCCGGAAAGTTTTCCGTGAATAAAGCGAAGAGCGGTGATTGTCTGCGGGATCACTTCCTGCTGGCAATGCCGCGCCTGACAGAAGGGATTTTCTCGCAGAGCATCACCTACATCTGCGAACACGGTGAAAGTGGCGCGATGGGCATTGTCATTAATCGGCCGCTGGACTTGTCGGTAGGCGAGATTTTTGAACACTTGCAAATCCGCGCCCTGAATGATTTCTCCACCGTGCCGGTCTTGGCGGGAGGCCCCGTACACATGGACCATGGTTTCGTACTACATCGCTATTGCGACAAAACCTGGGAGGCCAGCCTGAAGGTAACGCCCGAGATCACACTCACCACCTCGCGCGACATACTACGCGCCATCGCCAGCGGGGACGGACCGCGCGATCACCTGATTGCGCTGGGCTACGCTGGCTGGGCCGCAGGCCAATTGGAGCAGGAACTGGCCGAAAATAGCTGGCTAACCCTGCCCGGAAGCAGTGATGTGATCTTCTCTACTCCAGCGGACCAGCGCCTGAGTGCGGCCGCGGCGCTGCTGGGCATCGACATGAACCTGATTTGTGGTCAAGCGGGACACGCCTGATTGCGCCACCGGACCGGCCCTTTCGCATGAAGAAATCCCTGCGCACCGTGATGGCGTTTGATTTCGGCCTGCGCCAGATCGGTGTGGCGATGGGGAACTGCCTGCTGGGTACCACAGCGCCGCTGCCCATACTCAGGGCAAAGGACGGCGTACCTGAATGGCGTACGCTGGAAAACATGGTCGAGGAGTGGCGCCCCGATCTGCTGGTGGTGGGTGAGCCGTTGAATATGGACGGCAGTGACAGCGAATTGAGTGTACAGGCCAATAAATTTGCGCGCCGCTTGCACGGGCGGCTGGGCCTGGAAGTGGCAATGGTCGATGAACGACTCAGCAGCTTTGAAGCGAAGGCAATAAGTCGCCAGCACGGCCACCGGGGCGACTTCAAACGCCAGCCGGTGGACAGCCTCGCCGCCCAGCTGATCCTGCAGACCTGGCTCGCGGAAAATGCAGGGCGCCAATAATAACCCGGGCTAGCGTCCGAGGAAGCGGCCACCCTGGTCGTGCTCTTCGAACGCGAGATCCAGCTCATCACCGGTCCCGAAATCACCCCTGTCATGCATTTTGATTTGCAGGCGCACATCGTTGGCGGAATCAGCGAAGCGAATTGCCTCCTCCTTGGATATCAGTTGTTCCTTGTAGGCTTTCACCAGCGACTGATCGAGGGTTTGCATACCAAGCTCGGTTGACTTGGACATCAATTCCTTAATCAGGTGCACCTCGCCCTTGCGAATATATTCCGCAACCAGCGGAGAGTTGAGCAGCACTTCCACCACGGGAGTACGCCCCTTGCCATCCTTGCGGGGCAGCAACTGCTGGGCGACCATCGACTTTAAGTTCAGGGACAAGTCCATCCACACCTGATTGTGCATCGCGGCGGGAAAGAAGCTCTGGATCCGGTCGAGCGCCTGGTTGGCGTTGTTTGCATGCAGTGTGCACAGGCAAAGATGGCCTGTCTCGGCGAACGTCAGCGCCTGCTGCATGGTTTCCGCTGTGCGCACTTCGCCTATCATTATGACATCCGGCGCCTGACGCAACGTGTTCTTCAGCGCCACGTCGAACGACTCGGTATCCATGCCGACCTCGCGCTGGGTGACAATGCAGCCCGCGTGCTCATGGATATATTCAATAGGGTCCTCAATACTGATGATATGGCCGCGACTATTCTGGTTGCGGTAACCGACCATCGACGCCAGTGACGTCGACTTACCTGTTCCGGTGGCGCCCACAAAAATCACCAGCCCGCGCTTGGTCATCGCCAGGTCCTTGATAATGGGCGGCAACCCCAGTTCGTCGATAGTAGGAATGTGCGATTGAATACGCCGCACCACCAAGCCGCACTTACCGCGCTGTACAAAAGCGCTGGCACGAAAACGACCCAGACTTTCCATGCTCATGGCGTAGTTGCACTCATGGTGCTTCTGAAAGTCTTCCTGCTGGTCCGGTCGCATCGTCGATAAGACAAGCGCGCGGGCCTCTTCATCGGTCAGCGGACGTTCGGTGATGGGATAAATTTGGCCATCCACTTTAATACTGGGCGGGGCATCCGCAGTAATAAACCCGTCGGAGGCGCCTTCCTTCACCATCCGTTCCAGCAAGTTTTCGATTTTCATACTGACGTTCCCCGTGTGATTCTCGGCCATTCCAGAGGCTTAGAAGTTCTCCGGCATCCTGGCTTTTTCGCGCGCCACTTCGCGGGTGATGGTGCGCTTCGTCACCATATCCTCAAGACACTGGTCCATGGTTTGCATGCCGAGCGCACTGCCGGTCTGGATGGCGGAGTACATTTGCGCCACCTTATCTTCGCGAATCAGATTACGAATGGCCGAGGTGCCCCGCATAATTTCGTGCGCCGCTACCCGTCCGCCGGTACTTCTCTTGAGCAGCGTTTGGGATACCACAGCCTGTAGTGATTCCGATAACATGGAACGCACCATCGATTTTTCCGCCGCCGGGAACACGTCGATTACCCGGTCGATAGTCTTGGCAGCAGAAGTGGTGTGCAAAGTGCCGAATACCAGGTGCCCGGTTTCAGCCGCCGTTAAGGCCAGTCGGATGGTCTCCAGATCGCGCATCTCGCCCACCAGGATGATATCCGGGTCTTCGCGCAGCGCAGACCGCAGGGCTTCCGAAAAACCCAAGGTATCGCGGTGTACTTCCCGCTGGTTGACCAGGCACTTCTTGCTCTCGTGTACAAATTCGATAGGGTCTTCAATGGTAAGAATGTGTTCGTATTTATTGTCGTTGATAAAATCTACCATGGCAGCAAGGGTAGTGGACTTGCCCGAACCGGTCGGCCCGGTAACTAGCACCAGGCCGCGCGGCATCATGGAAATATCGCGAAACACCTGCCCCATACCCAGATCTTCCATGGACAACACTTTGGAGGGGATCGTACGAAATACGCCTCCAGCGCCTCTGTTCTGGTTGAACGCATTGACGCGAAACCGCGCGACCCCTGGCACTTCGAAGGAGAAATCAGTTTCAAGAAACTCTTCATAGTCCTTGCGTTGCTTATCGTTCATGATGTCGTAGATAAGCTCATGTACCTGCTTGTGATCCATCGGCGGCAGGTTGATGCGACGAATATCGCCATCGACACGAATCATCGGTGGCAGACCCGCCGATAGGTGCAGGTCAGACGCGCCCTGCTTGGCACTGAAGGCCAGTAATTCCGTTATATCCATTTATCTACTCCCCTGTCGGCACCGTGTGCCGACTGCTCCCTGGCCAGGATGCTCCTCGTGGTGGCGAGCTACCGCCACGACATATTATTCTCATGTCGCCTAAACCACGAATCCGCTAACATTCGCGCTATGGACGAACAACTGCTTAACGACAATATAACAAAGCTGCTCCAAAGAGTAAGGCGCGGCGCACAAAAAAGCCAGTATCGCAATAGTGACATTCTTGTGGTTGCTGTGAGCAAGACCCGGTCCGCGCAGGAGGTGAGGGCAGCTCACGCCTGCGGCCTGATGCATTTTGGAGAGAACTATCTGCAAGAGGCGCTGCAAAAGATCAGCGAACTGCAGGACCTGCCGTTGGTCTGGCACTTTATAGGTCCGATTCAATCCAACAAAACGGGGCCTATCGCTGCACATTTCGATTGGGTGCACAGTGTTGATCGCGAAAAAATTGCCCAACGCCTGAGCGCGCAGCGACCGCCGCACCTATCTCCCCTGCAGGTCTGTATTCAGGTCAATATTTCGGGGGAGGACAGCAAGTCCGGCGCGAGTATCGCAGAACTACCGCAGTTGGCGCGCACCGTTCTGAACTTGCCACACCTGCAACTGCGCGGCTTGATGGCAATACCCTCTGCCACTGCCGACACCGCACAACAACGTGAGCACTTCAGGCAACTGCGCGAAGCCCTGATGCACCTTAGGACACTAGCTCCCGCAATCGACACACTGTCTATGGGCATGTCCGACGACCTGGAGGCTGCGATCATTGAAGGCGCAACCATCATCCGTATCGGCACGGCCATTTTCGGCCCGCGCAAGAGGTGATTTTGGGCGCCGCCGCCGTGTATACTGAGCGCCAGTTTTAGCTCTGGTAAGCACATGGCAGACGGGCACTCACAGCCACCACACATCGCGTTTGTCGGCGCAGGCAACATGGCCAGTAGTATCATCGGGGGCCTGATTGAGAGCGGCCATCCGCCCCACTGCATCAGCGCAGCGGACCCATTTCCTGCTAGTCTGGAACACCTGCGAACGATTGCGCCGATTGCCGTCCACAGTGACAACGTCACAGCAGTGCACGGCGCAGACATTGTTATTCTGGCAGTAAAGCCACAGGTGATGGCGGCGGCGACCGACAGTATCGCTGTGGCAGTGCAAACCAGTGGCTCCCTGGTGATATCAATCGCCGCTGGCGTGACTATCGCCAGCATGCAAGCCAGACTGGGCCCAGCGGCCGCCATCGTACGCTGCATGCCCAATACCCCGGCCCTGGTAGGCTGTGGCGCCAGTGGTTTGTTCGCTAATGACCAGACCTCACCACAGCAGCGCGAATTTGCGCAGCTCGTATTGTCCGCGGTAGGCATAACATGCTGGGTACGCTCAGAAGTGGAGTTGGATGCCATTACCGCGCTGTCCGGAAGTGGCCCGGCCTATTTCTTTTTGTTTATTGAGGCCATGGTCGACGCTGGTATCGAGTTGGGACTGGATGCGCGAACGGCGCACACGCTCGCGCTGCAGACCAGTTTAGGTGCATCGCGTATGGCCCTTGAAGGTGGCGTAGACTTGGTGGAATTGCGCCGCAGGGTTACCAGCCCAGGCGGTACCACAGAACGCGCCATACAGAGTTTTGAACAGGACGGGCTGCGCACTGTTGTGACAAGAGCCATGCATGCCGCCGCCGATCGGGCCGCCGACATGGCGCGAGAATTGGGTTGAAGAGGATGCAGCAGCTGTGAACGCCATGAACGATATTTTGGTTTACCTGATACAGACCCTGCTGAGCCTGTATCTGATGGCGATGCTTCTGCGCTTTTTGCTGCAACTGGTGCGCGCCGATTTCTACAATCCCATTTCCCAGTTTTTGGTAAAGGCGACCAATCCTCTGGTGCTGCCATTACGCAAGGTGATACCCGGCTATGCCGGCCTCGATCTGGCGTCATTGCTGCTGACTGTCGTATTGCAGCTACTGGGTATCGTCGCCATTTTACTGCTCAATGGCGTTGGCATACCCCCTATTCCACTATTGCTGGTGTGGTCTGTTCTGGGTGTTATCGGTCTGCTGGTAAATATCTATTTCTTTGCCCTGCTGGCCATGATTATCCTCAGTTGGGTGGCTCCAGGCGGCAACAATCCCGCCGTCTATTTATTGCACCAGATTACCGAGCCTGTAATGGCGCCGCTACGCAAAATCCTGCCCCCGATGGGCGGCCTGGATTTTTCTCCCATACTGGTCTTTGTCCTTATCAACGTCATACAGATCGCCCTGCGCCATCTTGCCGAGGGTGTGGGCTTGCACCCCGCCCTGGTACTTGGTCTCTGACGTTCTGCCGGTGAATCAGTCTACGAACAGCCACTCAGTCGGCATGGTCACACCACAGGTCGCCCGCTTCAGTGAGCCCCTGCGCCTGACGTGTGGCCGCGAATTGCCCGGCTATGACCTCGTTTACGAGACCTATGGCGAACTCAACGACCAGCGCTCCAATGCCGTGTTGATCTGTCACGCCCTCAGCGGCAATCATCACGCAGCGGGTTGCCACGGCCCGGATGACAAAAAAGCCGGCTGGTGGGACGAGTGCATCGGCCCGGGCAAACCCATCGACACTACCCGATTTTTCGTGGTGTGCCTGAACAATCTTGGTGGTTGCCACGGCTCCACCGGACCCAGCTCCATCAATCCCGCAACAGACAAACCATGGGGGCCTGATTTTCCCCCAATTCGAACCCGGGACTGGGTGCATAGCCAGGCCCGGCTGGCGGATTACCTTGGGATAAGCTGCTGGGCGGCGGTGATTGGCGGCAGCTTGGGCGGCATGCAGGCCATGTGTTGGTCCTTGGAATTCCCGCATCGTATTAAACATTGCATCGTTATCGCCGCAGCGCTGAAGCTCAGCGCCCAAAATTTGGCCTTCAACGAGGTGGCCCGCCAGGCGATTGAGTCTGATCCGGAATTTGTCGGCGGCAGTTATCAGGGACGCAATACGATACCCGCTCGGGGTCTGGCCCTGGCGCGTATGATTGGCCATATCACGTATCTGTCAGACGACGCCATGGCGAACAAGTTCGGGCGCGATTTGCGCTCCGGTAGCCTGGAGCGTGGGGAAGTGGCCAACGCCGAATTCCAGGTGCAGAGTTACCTGCGTCACCAGGGTAGTCAGTTCTCGGGTAATTTCGACGCCAATACCTATATCCTCATGACTCGGGCCCTGGATTATTTCGATCTGGCTCTGGAGTACGGCAATGACCCTGTCGCCGCCTTTCGCCATGCGCACTGCAGCTTTCTGGTCATTTCATTTTCCACCGACTGGCGGTTTTCTCCCGAGCGCTCCCGCGAAATCGTTAATGCCCTCATCGCCGCAGACCGCCCTGTCAGCTATGCACAAATCGAAGCGAATGAGGGCCACGATGCTTTCCTGATGCCGATTCCGCGCTACCTGGACGTGTTTCGCGCCTACATGCTGCGCGTGGGGGAGGCCGACTGATGCGCCTCGACCTGTCACACATTCAGCGCTGGATTAAACCTGGCTCCCGGGTATTGGACCTGGGTTGTGGCGACGGCGTCTTTCTGGAGTTCCTGCGCGATCAGCGGCAGGTACGAGGTACCGGCCTGGAGTTTGATCAGGCCTATATCACCGCCGCCATTGCCCGCGGTCTTAATGTGGTGGAACAGGATATGGACAAAGGCCTGACCAACTTCCCCGACCAGAGTTTCGATACGGTGGTGCTGGCTCTGGCCCTGCAAGCGGTGAATTATCCGGACCGGGTATTGGAAGAAATGCTGCGCATTGGCCGCGAAGGCATTGTCACCTTCCCCAATTTCGGTCACTGGCGATGCCGCCTGATGCTAGGTATTGGGGGCCATATGCCCGTATCCAGTTTCATGCCCCACACCTGGTACAACACGCCTAACATTCACTTCTGTACAGTGCAGGATTTCGAGGACCTGTGCCGGGACAAGGGCATTCGCATACTCGCCAGAGATGTGGTGGGCAACACCCAACGCCCGCCGCTGCTGTCTACCAAATGGCCTAATCTCTTTGCCACTACGGCGATTTACCACATTACCCGATAGCATGCGTAAACTGCCCCCCATTCGCATTACACTGTTTGCTCTGATGCTTTTTTGCGCACCTGCACTGGCGCAACAGACGGAAACTTTCGGGCCCTTTGAGCTGCATTACAGCGTGGTTAACACCACGTTTCTGGATCCGAAAATCGCCGCTACCTACGGCATCACGCGCGGTGAAAAGCGCGCGATTATCAACCTGGCGGTGCGCGAAAATCTCGCTACTGGCAGTGTGGCTCGCGCTATGGAATTGCAGGGCCGGACCTGGGACCTGATTCATAATCAGACTCTCGAATTCAAGGAGATTCGCGAGGGCGAGGCGGTTTACTACATCGCTGAGTTCCCTTTCATCAATGAAGAATGGCGCTTCTTCGAAGTTGATTTTCGACCCACTGGCGCGACGCAGACCTACACTTTCAAACTCAAACACCAGCTGTACATTAACTGATGGCGATGCCAGCACTTCCACAAACCGTGGTACTGGCCAGCGGTAATGCCGGTAAATTGCGGGAATTGGAAGAGATTCTGGCGCCACTGAACGTTACGCTCAAACCACAGGCACAGTTCGATGTGCCCGAGGTGGAAGAGAGTGGCCTGAGCTTTGTCGAAAATGCCATTATCAAGGCGCGTGCGGCGACCCGCCACACTGGCCTACCCGCTATCGCCGACGATTCCGGTCTGGAGGTGGACCACCTCAACGGTGCCCCCGGTATTTACTCGGCCCGCTATTCAGGGGCTGGCGATAGGGCTAACAATGCGCTCTTGTTGCAGGAACTCGGTGCTACTCCCGAGGCGCAGCGCAGCGCACGGTTCCAATGCGTTCTCGTGTACATGCGCCATGCCCAGGATCCCACGCCACTGGTTTGCCAGGCCAGTTGGGAGGGCTTTATCCTGTTCGAACCCAGCGGAGACAACGGCTTCGGCTATGACCCGCTGTTTTATATCCCGCAATACCGTTGCAGTTCTGCGCAACTTCCTGTCGCCATAAAAAATCGCGTCAGTCACCGGGCCAAGGCCAGCGCACTGCTGTTCGATGCCCTGAGCCTGCGCTGATGCAGCTCCCGCCGCTCGGCCTCTATATCCACTTGCCCTGGTGCGAGCGCAAGTGCCCCTACTGTGATTTCAACTCCCACGAAACGCGCGCCGTTCCCGAGCAACACTACATTCGCGCACTGCTGCAGGACCTGCGTGATGACCTGCCAATGCTGCAGCAGCGAACGGTGGACACCCTGTTCATCGGTGGCGGCACGCCCAGCCTGTTTTCGGCGGAGGCCATTCAAATACTACTGCGCGAAATCGCAGAGCTCGTGCCGCTGTCACCAACGCTGGAGGCCACACTGGAGGCCAACCCGGGCAGCGCGGAAGCGGACAAATTTTGCGCGTTTAGAGATGCGGGCATCACACGGTTGTCGCTCGGCATCCAAAGTTTCGACGACGCTCAGCTCCAGACTTTGGGGCGGATACACACCAGCGACCATGCCCATGCAGCGATCGAATTTGCGCGCCGTGCCGGCTTCGACAGCTTTAACCTGGACCTGATGCACGGCCTCCCCGGGCAAACGTGGCGCGGCGCCGAGAGTGATCTGCGCCATGCCATCGCCTGTGCGCCCGCACACCTTTCCTGGTACCAACTGACCATTGAACCCAACACGGTGTTTCACAAGCGCCCTGTGCAACTGCCAGTAGAGGACGAGCTGGCGGACATCCAGGAGTGCGGGGAGCAGTTGCTGGCGCGCAGTGGCTACGCGCAATATGAGGTCTCCGCTTACAGCCAAAGCGGTTACAACTGTCGTCACAATAGCAATTACTGGTCCTTTGGCGATTATCTTGGCATCGGCGCCGGCGCCCACGGCAAGATCAGCCTTTTGGACGGGCGCATTCAACGCTATGCCAAGCGTCGCCAACCACAAGAGTATATGTCCGCAGTCGCGGGCGGTTTTATGGCCAGTACCCGAACCCTGCAGCCGAGTGATGTCGTCGGGGAGTTTATGCTCAACGCGCTGCGCCTGAATGACGGCTTTACGTTGCCGCAGTTTGTTTCACGAACGGGATTGCGTGGCGAGCAGTTACAACCACAGCTGGGTTCACTGTGTCAGCGTCAATTGCTGGTACACGATGGCGACGTGATCAAGGCCACAGAGACTGGTCGACGTTTTCTGGACAGCGTTATTGCTGAATTTTTTCCCGACTAGCAACAGGCTCTGCGCTGCTATCCCGCGAGAAAACCAGATCCCAGACCCCGTGCCCAAGTCGTTCACCACGCATCTCAAACTTGGTCAGCGGCCGGTGCTGTGGACGAGGCGCGAACTGCCCTGCACCAGACGTATTGGATAAGCCCACGGCCGCACCCATAACGTCCATCATCTGCTGGGCATAGTCTTCCCAGTCGGTGGCCAGATGTACGATACCACCTGGCTTCAGTTTACTGGTCAGCTGCATCACAAAGGAGGGCTGAATAAGACGCCGTTTATTGTGACGCTTCTTGTGCCACGGGTCGGGGAAAAAAATTTGTACGGTGTCCAGGGAGGCATCGGGTATACAGTTGCAAAGAATTTCCACCGCGTCGTGACAGTAGATTCGAATATTATCCACACCGCGCTCTTCCATGGCGTGCAGCAATTTGCCCACACCGGGTCTGTGCACCTCAATGCCGATAAAGTTCGTTTCGGGTTTGGCTTGCGCGGTGGCAATCAGCGACTGGCCCATACCAAAGCCGATCTCCAACACCACCGGACCGGCGCGACCAAATGCTGCATCATAGACCAGCTCACGCGCGTGATACTCAAGACCCCAGCGTTGCCAATGCGTATCAAGGGCGCGCTTCTGAACCTGCGTCATGCGCCCGGGACGCAACACGTAGCTGCGAATGCGCCGACTCGTGTCGTGTTCAGTCATGGAAATACCCGCCGTTAAGCCAGAATCAGATCAACAGTTTCCAGCCAGTTGCGGCCAGGCAAGCCCATCCGCCGATAAGAGCCAGTCCACCCAAAGGGGTAATGGCCCCCAGCCAGCGTACGCCGGTGATACTGAGCAGGTAGAGACTACCGGAGAAAACAAGAATACCCAGAGCGAATAGCCAACCACTGCTCTTCAGCAACGCAGTTTGGGGCTGGCTCAAAGCAATGACTCCCACAGCCAGGAGAGCGACGCTGTGATAGAAGTGATACTGCACCGCTGTTTCATACACGCCAAGGGCGTGCGCATCCAGTTTGCCACGCAGAGCGTGTGCGCCAAAGGCGCCCAGGACAACCGCCAGCATGCCACTGAGAGAGGCCAGGGTTATGAATAATTTTGCCATCGTCAGATTGTCACCAGAAGCGGATTTACCCGCCTCTTTTTTTAGAAAGGTTTACGCCGCGATAGTGGCTCGCAACTTCTCCATGGCAGTCTGCTCGAGCTGCCTGATGCGCTCTGCGGAGACACTGTACTGCGCTGCCAACTCATGCAGCGTGGCCTTTTTCTCCGCCAACCAGCGCTGCGACAGAATATCGCGGCTGCGCTCATCAAGCTTGGCCAGTGCCGTGTGCAGCTGTGCCTCACTGCTGTCCTGCCAATCACTGGACTCCAGTATGACGGCAGGGTCTGCACTGTGATCTTCCAGATAGTACTGGGGGGCCTGCCAGGTATCGTCATCTTCCGCGTCCAGGGGCTGATCATAGCCAAGATCGCGACTGCTCAGGCGACCCTCCATGCGTTGCACCTCGCGGACATCTACTCCCAAATCATCTGCAATGGCCTGTGCCTCGTCAGGACTCAACCAGGACAGGGATTTTTTGGCACTACGCAGATTGAAGAACAGTTTGCGTTGCGCCTTGGTGGTGGCGACCTTCACAATGCGCCAGTTGCGCAAAATAAACTCGTGCATTTCGGCCTTGATCCAGTGCACTGCGAAAGATACCAGGCGCACGCCTTTTTCCGGATTGAAGCGCTTGACCGCCTTCATCAGGCCCACATTGCCCTCCTGAATCAAGTCTGCCTCGGGCAGGCCATATCCTGAATAGCTGCGAGCGATGTGTACCACAAAGCGCAAGTGCGACATCACCAGCTCACGTGCTGCCTGCAGATTTTCGTTGTAATAAAGATCCTCCGCCAACTCACGTTCGCGCTCTACACTCAGCACCGCAATACTGCTGACCGCCCGCACGTATGCCGGCAGGTTAGCCCCAGGAACCATCTGGTCAATGGGCTGTAAGCTCTTCACCATTTTTCTACCCTTCCTCTGTGTTTGCTCGCCTAACTTTAGCACTCATTCGATTAGAGTGCTAATTTCAGATAAGTTCCCCCCAAACGCAAAGATATGCCGTTTATTATTTTATAATCAAGCACTTATAAGTTTGATGGGCAATTCAAGCCGTGCGCTGTTAGCGCGGTTCAATGTGCACCAGATGGCGTGAAACCGCGAGCCAAGCACCCGCCAGACCCAGCAGTCCGCCCAGAATCACAAGGTTTAATGCGCCCATCACGCCCAATCCGCGCAGGGCAAATGCACTCTCGTAGAGCAACGCCAATTCACCTATCGGCTCTTCCAGAAACCACAGCGCGGCTGACACCAGAAACGCGGCCAGAACGCCCCCGCCGACACCGTACCAAAGCCCGGTATACAGGAATGGGCGTCGTGAGAAGCTGTTGCTGCCGCCCACCAGCTTGACGATAACAATCTCATCCCGGCGACTCTCAATCGCGAGTCGAATGGTATTGCCCAATATCAGCAGCACACCGATGCCCAGCATACCCCCAACCGCCAGAACCAGGCGTCGACCGAGGTCCATCAAGCTGTTCAGGCGCTGCAGCCACTCCATGTCCAACACCGCCTCGGCGACATTGGAATTGCCCTGTAGCTCCGCGTGCAGCGCCGATACCGCCGGTCCATCGAGAGTTGCAACGGGAGTAACCAGAATCAGGTCAGGCAGAGGGTTCTCCTCCAGGCTGGCCAGTACATCGGCAAACCCTGACAGGGTGCGGAACTCTTCCAAGGCCTGTTCGCGCGAAATAAAACGCGTCTCCCCAATGTCCTTGCGCGCGCCAAGCTCCACTTCGAGCTGCCTTGCCTTGTCAACGGAAACGCCGTCCTGCAAAAAAAGGGAAATCTGGGCCGGACTGTCCCAGCTGGCACTCACCTGGCTGACATTATCCAGCGCCACGTTCAAACCAACTGGCAGGGCGAGGGCGATTCCAATGACCAACCACGTAAGCAGGCTGGAGCCCGGATTTTCGAGCACCCGCTGCAGACTGTCCGCCGCCGAAAGTCGGTGGTGCTGTATCCAGGCATGGTACTGGTCACGCAGTCCCGTGCGACTGACGCTGGCCCCCTCCTTGCGGCGCCCAGTCTCGCGGCGCCCCATCACAATGCGCTCCCGCTAACCAGACTACCCTGCCGTAACGTGATGATGCGATGCTGCAGGCGGGAAATCAGCACGAGGTCGTGACTGGCTATCAACACAGTGACGCCCACCTGGTTGAACTCCTCGAACAGGTTCATGATTTCCGCAGAAAGAACCGGGTCAAGGTTCCCAGTGGGCTCGTCTGCCAATAAAATTTTAGGCTTGCCCACTACCGCCCTGGCAATGCCTACCCGCTGCTGTTCTCCTCCGGACAGCGTAATAGGCATAGCACGCTCTCGATCGAGTAAGCCCACTTTATCCAGGGCAGCGCGCACTCTCCTCCCAACCTCCCGGTGGTCACAGCCCGCTATGATCAGCGGCAGCGCAACATTATCGAAGACCGGTCGGTCGAACAGTAGCTGGTGATTTTGGAAAACGACACCAATGTTGCGGCGGTGCTGAGGAATACCACGAGGGCGCACTGCAGCCAGGTTCTGGCCATCGACGGTCACCTGACCGCGGCTGGGCCTGTCCATGAGCATGATGAGGCGCAACAGTGTGCTTTTGCCCGCCCCCGAATGACCAGTGATGAAAACGAGCTCGTCCTGATTAATATGGACACTGACTTCCCGCAATGCGTCGTGTCCTTCGTCATAACGTTTACTGACGCGGTCAAAGGTTATCATGCGGAGGCTTCTTGCGCGTCGAACAAGGCCTCAATGAACTGTTCGGCCTGAAATGGACGCAGGTCCTCGACCGCCTCGCCCACGCCAACAAAACGGATCGGAAGCCCCAGTTTTTTTGCTATCGCGAAGATAATGCCGCCCTTGGCCGTGCCATCGAGCTTGGTCAGGGTTATCCCCGACACCCCGACCCACTGCTGAAAGTGTTCGGCCTGCGACAGCGCATTCTGTCCGGTACCCGCGTCCAGCACCAACATGACTTCATGCGGCGCCCCGGAGTCGAGTTTGCGCAACACCCGAACTACCTTTTTCAGCTCCTCCATCAGGTTGTCCTTGTTGTGCAGGCGACCCGCGGTATCCGCGATCAGTACGTCGACGTTCCTGGCGCGCGCCGCTTGCAGAGCATCAAAAATGACGGATGCGCTGTCCGCCCCGGCGTGTTGGGCCACTACCGGTACATCGTTGCGCGCACCCCACACCTGTAGTTGCTCCACCGCAGCAGCGCGAAATGTATCGCCAGCAGCCAGCATCACTGAACACCCGGCATCCATATAGTGTTTTGCCAGCTTGCCTATTGTGGTGGTCTTGCCAACCCCATTCACGCCTACCATCAGGATGACAAATGGCTGGTGGCCATGAATCTCCAGCGGCTTCTCACAGGGCCGCAGCAGTGCCAGCAATTCTTCGCGCAGGGCTCCTTGCAATGCTTCCGGTCGCATCAATTCCTTGCGAGATACGCGCTGAGTAAGCCGATTGATTATTTCCAGGGTAGCATCCACACCCACATCCGCCAGCAGCAGCCGCGACTCCAGTTCCTCAAACAGCTCGGCATCAATCTCCTTGCGTCCGAGAAACAGGTTACCCAGACCTTGCACCAAATTATCGCTGGTACGTCCCAAGCCACGGCGCAGGCGCGATAACAGGCCCCGCTTTTGTTCCAGACCGGTAGCGTCGTCTGTGTCCTGTGTTGCTGGAGCAGGTACTTCCTCATTTATTAGAGGAAGGTCAGCATGTGCCTCGGCGGGCGTCGTCTGTATGTCAGCCAGTGTTTTGCGTTTGAAGAATTTCATATGTGTCGTGCTAAAGTGTGTGCAAAACGCACGCCGGAGAAGGCGTCTATCGTAACACCCTTGGATAATGCGAAGAAATGTCGGGTTCCGGGAACCGCAGTGGCAAGCAGAATCAGGTGCGAATTATCGGGGGCCAGTGGCGTGGACGTAAACTCACCTTCACCCCCGCAGACGGTCTGCGTCCCACCGGCGATCGAATCAGGGAAACACTGTTTAATTGGCTAGCTCCCCATATCGCTGGTGCCCGCTGCGCAGACCTGTTTACGGGAAGTGGCGCCCTGGGGCTGGAAGCGCTGTCCAGAGGGGCCGCGCACTGCGATTTTGTAGACTGTTCAAATGCTGCGTTGGCCCAGGTAAAGGGCCACCTGAAGACTCTGGAAGCGCTTGGCAAAAGTAGTTGTCATTCTGTTGCAGCACTGCAGTTCCTGCAGGTAGCAGCCGCGCCCTATGACATTGTGTTTATCGACCCACCTTTTAAGCTGCAATTGGTAGAGCCTGCCTGCGCAGCGTTGGCGCACAGGCAACTGTTGGGTGCGAGTGCGCTGGTCTATGTCGAAATGGGGGCAACGGAGCCATCGCCCAGTATTCCACCTGATTGGAACCTGCGCCGTGAAAAGATTGCGGGCGAAGTGGCCTATCGGCTATTCAGCGTTAGTGGACCAAACAGCTCGCGTTAACTTGCTCCCAACTGCCTCGCATTGTCGCTCCCCGACAAATTGTTTACCATCCGCTGTCCTGCCTTAGCAACCGGCCATTGCCATGAGAACTAACTGCGTCATCTATCCGGGTACCTTTGACCCAATTACCAACGGTCACGTGGATCTGGCGGAGCGAGCCGCGCGTCTGTTCGACCGCGTGGTTGTAGCCATTGCCCACAGTCAAAAGAAGACGCCCCTATTTTCTTTGGAGGAACGGGTTTCACTGTGCGAAAGGGCATTGACACATCTGGACAATGTCGAGGTAGTAGGTTTTAGCAACTTGCTAACAGACTTCGCCCGAAGCCAGGACGCCCGCTGCGTATTACGCGGACTGCGCGCTGTGGCGGACTTCGAGTATGAGTTTCAACTGGCCAATATGAACCGGGCTATATATCCGGAGTTTGAGAGCGTCTTTCTCACTCCATCGGAGCACTTGGCCTATATTTCTTCGTCCCTGGTAAAGGAAATCGCCACCTTGCACGGTGAGATCAGCCCGTTTGTACCGGCCCACGTGGCCGCCGCACTGAAAAGCCGATTTGCCAGTAATTGAAGCCCATTATTGCGGGCTGATCGCGCTGTCCTGGGACTCTGCCCTTTTCTGGTTTTCTTCACTGAACCGGCGGTTCGCCTCGGTGTCCTTGCCACTATAACCGGGGTTACGACACCCCAGGCAGCGCATGAACGTCGTCTCTACCGGGCCACCAATTAACGTTCCCGCCGCTTCGCTGGCATTGCCCGCCAACAGGCTAAATGGCAAGCTGACCAGCCATACGGCTGCTCCGCCCACAGTCAGCACAGCACCGATAGGTCGTGCGACCAGCAAGTCTCCCACCATGGCCCACTCGTTGGGACTCTCATCAATCGCATCCTGAGCCCACACCATCTGCGGCAACAACATTCCACACACAACCAAGACAACTGTGGCGCCACGCGTTCCTGCTATTATTCTCATAGACTTTCTCCCGGGTTTTGTACCCGTTCCCCTTTGCCAGTAGTGTAGCCTGTTCAGCGCTGGCAGGTCACGCAGTAGACACTACTGCGCTGTCCCAGGCGCAACTCCCGTAAAGGTGTGGAACAGCGGCTGCAGGGCTGCCCTGCGCGACCGTATACGAGGAGCCTTTGAGCAAAGTATCCGGGCTTCCCATCACCACCCACGAAATCACGCAGAGTAGTTCCACCCTGCTCTATAGACGAAGTTAGTACTTGCTTAATGATATCGGCAAGACTCTGGTAACGCGCCAGTGAGATGCGACCAGCCGCACGGTCCGGGCGAATACCGGACAGGAACAGGGCTTCGTTAGCGTAAATATTACCAACACCAACAACGACCTTTCCGTCCATGATGAAACTCTTGACGGGGCCTTTGCGGCCCCGCGAGCGACGATACAGCAACTGGCCATCAAATTCCGTTGCTAGCGGCTCAGGTCCCAAGCTGGCCAGCAGCGGGTGTAACTCACCCGGAGACAGCCACAGAAAGCAACCAAAGCGCCGGGGATCGTGGTAGCGCAGACAAACGCCACCGTCGAACAGGACATCAAGGTGATCGTGCCGACCAGGTGGCAGGTCGGGGGCCACCAGACGCAGGGAGCCAGACATTCCAAGATGCGCCAACACCGAGCCTGCCGCCGTGTGAAACAGCAGGTATTTGGCGCGACGCTCTACTGCCTGCACCACCTGCCCCGTCAGCAGTAACGGCAACTGATCCGGCACCGGCCAGCGCAGTCGCGGTTCACGCACGATCACGCCCCGCACCACGCGACCGCGGCAGTGCGGTTCAATGCCCCGGCGGGTAGTTTCAACTTCTGGCAGTTCAGGCATAGCGGATTGATATCTTCAATTGTGCTAGCTGGCGGAGCCCCTGAAGCAAAAAACCCCGGCTATGGCCGAGGTTTCTTAGGCTGATCCTTAGCAGGGATCCTTATTTAATTTTACCTTCCTTATACATGACGTGCTTGCGCGCCACGGGGTCGTACTTTTTCATTTCAAGTTTGTCGGGCGTGGTTCGCTTGTTCTTGTCGGTGGTATAAAAATGTCCGGTACCAGCCGATGAATTCATTCTGACTTTATCTCTCATGGCAACTCTCCTTTAAACCTTCTCGCCGCGAGCACGAATATCGGCCAATACCTGCTCGATGCCCTGCTTGTCGATTATACGCATACCTTTGCTGGAGACTCGCAGAGTGACGAAGCGTTTCTCCGATGCCAACCAAAATCGCTTGTGATGCAAGTTGGGCAAAAACCGACGCCGGGTGCGGTTCTTGGCGTGTGATACATTGTTTCCAGTAATCGGTCGTTTACCGGTAACTTGACAGACTCTAGCCATGATCTTTACTCTCGCAAAAAGACGCGGGATATTGAATAAATGTGGTGAAACTAAGCGACCAGAACAGGACGCGGCCGCGCAGAGCGCGACTTTATACCAGAACACCCCAGCTATAGCAAGCTAGAGTAGGTGCGCCCAAAGACCCCTCATAACAGCCCTTGTTATAGCAACCCTTGCTCTGCAAAGGAGTATTCACTGCCACTGCCGACTATGATGTGATCCAGCACCCGAATATCCAGTAAAGCCAGGGCCGCACACAGGCGTTCGGTAATCCTGCGGTCAGCAGTGCTGGGCTCTGCCACACCCGAGGGGTGGTTGTGGGCGAAAATAACCGCTGCAGCGCCATACTGCAGGGCTCTGACCGCGACCTCCCGCGGGTAGACAGCGGCACCGTCCAAAGTACCGAAAAACAGATCCTCGCAGCGCTGCACCCGATGCTGGCTATCCAGAAACAGGCAGG
Organism: Haliea sp.; assembly: GCA_031409615.1. Taxonomy (GTDB): domain Bacteria; phylum Pseudomonadota; class Gammaproteobacteria; order Pseudomonadales; family Halieaceae; genus Marimicrobium. Next base: position 18,709 of record JANNXP010000064.1, read on the forward strand.
TGAACACCTCTCTGCTGCGACTCCCAAGATGGTACTGCAGGAAGCGCCGTGTTTCGCTGGGACTGCTCAGTACATCGCCCGTGGATACCTTCTCCAACGCCTGGCGACATGCCAACTCCATAGCTGCACGCAAGCGGGCGTATTTTGCAGGACCTATGCCCGGGCAAGCCAGCAAACTGCCTTGCCCGGCGCGCAGCAATCCGCCAATGCCGTCAAAGTCACTCAATAGACTGCGCGCCATATCCAGCGCGCTGCAGTGTCTGTAGCCAGTGTGCAGCAGTACGGCGAGCAGCTCAGCATCCGACAGTGCTGCCGCACCACGCTCCAATAATTTATCCCGAGGCCCTTCCCCCGGCATCCAGCGGGCAATACTCATCGCGCTCCTCCCTGAGCTTCCTGCCTCCACAGTGTCAAATAACACGTCACAGTGGTATCTTTCCTGCTCGTCTATCATCCCAGCTTGAGCAAGCAAATGGCACATCTTTTCAATCGCAATATCCTGCTCGGAGTCAGTGGTGGTATTGCAGCGTATAAGTCGGCGGAGTTGATCAGGCAACTACAGGAACGCGGAGCCACTGTGCGCGTGATAATGACCCACGGCGCTCAAGAATTCATCACGCCACTGACGTTGCAAGCGCTGTCTGGCAATCCGGTGCACACAGAGTTGCTGGATGAGCGGGCTGAACTCGGCATGGGGCACATCGAGCTGGCACGCTGGGCCGATCTGCTATTAATTGCCCCCGCCACGGCCGACCTGATCGCGCGACTGAGTGCTGGTCGTGCCGACGACCTGCTCACTACCGTAGCGCTGGCCACGGCCGCGCCGTTGCTGCTTGCCCCGGCCATGAACCAACAGATGTGGAAGGATCCGGCCACCGCCGCCAATATCGAAACGCTGGTTAAAAGAGGTGCGCAAATTGTGGGGCCGGCGGCGGGACCACAGGCGTGTGGCGATATCGGCATGGGGCGCATGGAAGAACCACCGGTTATTGCCCACGCTGCAGCCAGCCTGTTCGCCAGCGGCCAGTTGGCGGGCAAACGCATCCTAATCACCGCCGGCCCGACCCAGGAAGCTCTGGATCCCGTGCGGTATATCTCCAATCACAGTTCGGGAAAAATGGGTTACGCTCTGGCGCAAGCGGCTGCAGAGTCCGGCGCGATAACAACGCTGGTCAGTGGCCCGGTGAATCTGACACCACCGGATCACATACTGCTTTTTGGGGTGCGCAGCGCAGAGCAAATGCTGGAGCAATGCCTCAAGCTGGTACCGCAATGCGATATTTTTATCGCCTGCGCCGCAGTGGCAGATTATCGACCCGCAACTGTTGAGCCACAGAAAATAAAGAAAGCGGAGCAGGAGGTAACACTGAGTCTGGTGCGCACTGTGGATATCGTTGCTGCCATAGCAGCCCGCAAGGATCGTCCTTACATGGTCGGCTTTGCAGCGGAGACCAATGATGTTCTGGCCCATGCCCGGGATAAAATGCAGCGCAAAGACCTGGATATGATTGTCGCCAACGACGTGTCCGATCAAGCCATAGGTTTCAACAGCGACGACAATGCAGTCACCGTACTGTGGCGTGACGGAGAACAGACCTACGAACGCGCGCGCAAAGGCGTAATAGCGAAAAAAATTATACAGTTAATTGCTGAAAAAACTCAAACAAACGACTGAATGCTGACGCTTAGAAAAACCAAAAAAGCCGCCCCTGAAGAAGACAGCAATAGGGAGGCCGTTGCCAATAGCCCCCAAGGAATCACCACCAAAGGCAATGCGCTGTGGAAAATTGGTGGCTTGGCTCTGTTGGCCATTTTGATTCCCGTCCTGCTCGGCTTTGCCTACCTGATTCTGGTGCGGGAACCGACCCTGCAAGAACGGCAGGTCGATAGGGTGGCGTCATCATTCGCGGTGCAACAGGCGACGAATATTCACCGCCTGTTCGAGCGGTTGCAGGCCCGCGTTCAAAGTGCCGCGCTGTCACCGCTGGCCCTGTCAGCCATAGCAAGCAACTCTGAAGATGAAATCGCACTGGTCGAAAAAACCTTACTGGATTACTTCCCTGAAGTGGTCAGCCTGAGAATTATCCCCATCGGCGACATGGGCACAGCGGATTTTGCGGGGGGCAATCAGGGCCTACGTAATCATATAGAAGTTGATCTGGTGCGACGCACCAGCGAAGGAGAAGAGACCGAACCCGAAGCGTATAAATTCGAGGATAAATGGCTGACATCCATGGCTGCACGGGTAACCCACCCGCGCGTTGAAGATCACTGGGCGGTTATCATCATAACCCTAGACAACGGGCAGATTTCCAAGCAGCTAAAGTCGGTGGAGAAAGCTAGCGGCAAATTCACGCTGGAGCAACTCTATAGCACCGCAGGTGGGAAAAAGCGTAAAGATGTGATTGCCACCAGCGGCAATGGCACCGCCGGCCCGAACACACGGCACGCGGACGTCCCGGACACACCCTGGCGCGTATCTTTCAGCCCTTCAGACGCATTTATGCGCGAACTGAACATCAACCGGCTACCTTTATTTGTTGTGCTGGCGCTGATCGTTTTTGCGGCACTCATTGCCCTATCTATCATATTGATACTCTTTCCCAAAAAACTGGATGCGGAGGTCGCTAAGGTTATCGCGGCGGCAGACCAAAAAAGCTCACTGGCCCTGGCGATTCCCGAGCTCGTAGCCATCGCCAAACAATTGCGTCGCGCCACATTGCGCGCCCTGCGCCAGAGTAATTCAGGCTTCTCAGAGGTACCGCGCCTGGACGTCGAAACTAGGGTGGTGAGCAGCTCCAGTCTGACCAATCCAATGTTCCAATCTAAAGATATGCTCGACGATGACGAGTTTCTGGATCTGGATCTGGATCTGGGCACCAGCAGCCCGACACCCAAAGTCGCTGCCAGCATCAGGGATGGGGAGTTCCCGGATCATATCTTCCGCGCTTACGACATCCGCGGCGACGCTGAGAGCGAACTGACCGATCAACTGGTCGCGAATATTGCCAGGGCAATTGGTACCATTGCCGGAGAGATGGGTGAACAGTCCCTAATCGTGGGGTGTGACGGGAGAACGTCCAGTCCGCGCATTAAATCAGCTTTGGTGCGAGCTATCCTGGAGACGGGCAGAGATGTCATTGATATAGGAATGGTACCCACGCCGCTGCTTTATTATGCGACGCGACATCTGAACTGCCGGTCCGGCGTCATGATAACGGGTAGCCACAACCCGGCAGACCAAAATGGGCTGAAAATCGTCCTGAATCAGCAAACCATCGCGGCTGGCGGCATCAACCAGGTTCGCGACCGAGTAGTCGCAGGTACGTTCAGTACGGGCAATGGGCGCATGACCCGCGAGGACATCGCGCCGGCCTATATGGAAGAGGTGCTGCATGATATCGCTATCGCGGTACCGCTCAAGATTGTCATCGACGCCAGCAATGGCGCCACCAGCGATATTGCCCCCAAACTGTTTGAAGAACTCGGTTGCGAAGTACAGCGCCTGAACTGCCAGGTAGACGGGCGCTTTCCCGGCCATCCACCCGACACCAGCAACGAGGACAACCTCGCCGACCTGGTCAGAATGGTGCTCGAGGTCAGAGCCGATTTCGGCGTGGCCTTCGATGGCGATGGCGACCGTCTGGCTGTGGTTACGCCCAGTGGGCAGATCATCCGCTCCGATGTCCTGCTCATGCTCTTTGCCCAGGATGTGGTGTCGCGCAACCCCGGCGCCGACGTGGTCTTCGACGTCAAGTGCAGCCGCCAGCTCTCCAAGTTGATTACGCGACACGGTGGTCGACCCGTCTTGTGGAAAACCGGTCACGCCTTTATGAAAGAGAAGATGAAGGAGACCGGAGCGCTGTTGGGCGGCGAGTTTTCGGGTCACATGTTTTTCGGTGAGCGCTGGTACGGATTTGACGACGGTATGTACGCGGCTGGTCGACTCGCGGAAATACTCAGTACCCACGGGGAAAGTCTGGATGAGGCCATCGCCAAATTTCCGGTCACGATCAACACGCCGGAGATCATCATTCCGGTGGCCGATAACTACAAATTCGAGCTGATAGAGAAAATCATCAACACCGCTGATTTTTCTTCCGGCAAGGTGAACACCATGGATGGCATCAGAGTGGATTTCAGCAATGGCTGGGGCCTGGTGCGCGCTTCAAATACCGGACCGGCGCTCACCGCCCGCTTCGAAGCCGACACACAGGAAAATCTCGAAATCATACAGGACGAGTTTAGAGCCCAGATTGCGCTGATCGACCCAGAGATCAAACTCAATTTTTAACCATCCGGTCCGTGCGCCGGGCCCGACTCAACAGTAGGCTACGATATGTCACTCGATCGCGCGGAAGCCCTCAACATTGCCCAAGTTCTAACTGAGGCCCTGCCCTACATCCAGCGCTTTATTGGCAAAACCATAGTGGTTAAATTTGGCGGCAATGCCATGGTGGATCCCCTCCTGCATGAGAGCTTTGCCAGAGACGTGGTGCTGATGAAACTGGTGGGCATGAATCCCGTGGTCGTGCACGGCGGGGGGCCACAGATCGGTGCCCTACTGGCAAAGCTGAATATCCACACCGAGTTTATAGACGGCATGCGCGTCACCGATGCGCAGACCATGGATGTGGTAGAAATGGTACTGGGTGGCAGTGTCAATAAGGAAATTGTCTCGTCCATCAACCGCAATGGTGGCAAAGCAATTGGCGTAACCGGCAAAGACGGCCAGATGATTCGCGCTCGCAAGCTCACCGTCAGCCGTTACAGCCCCGAACTCGACGTTTCAGAGATTGTAGACATAGGTCATGTGGGCGAGGTAGACCAGATTGATACGGAGGTGCTGCAAGTCATTCTGGGCAGCAACTTCATTCCGGTCATCGCACCGATCGGCGTGGGCGAGGACGGCAGCACCTACAATATTAACGCTGATCTGGTGGCCGGTAAGCTGGCTCAGGTTATGCGGGCAGAGAAATTGATGCTGCTCACCAATGTCGCGGGGCTACTGGACAAACAGGGGCAGATTCTCACCGGCCTCACCACTGGACAAGTTGACGGACTGATTGCAGACGGTACTATCAGCGGCGGCATGCTACCAAAAATCCGCTGCGCCCTTGATGCCGTAAAGTCCGGAGTTACCAGCGCGCACATTGTCGACGGTCGAGTGCCCCACGCAGTCTTGTTGGAGACCTTCACCGACGAGGGCATGGGTACTCTCATCACCAATAAACGCGCCTAGCAAGAAAAAACCGGCGAAATCGGTCCCCATTGTGGTCCGGCTTGTTGCAGGGGCGACGGGTAATCGCTAGCATTGGTTTAAACGCTATTTGATACGGAATGCCATGCCTCCCAGAAAATCTCAAAGGCGCCAGCAAATATTAGAAGCGCTGGCCCACATGCTGGAGGCAAACCCCGGCAACCGCATCACGACCGCCGGCCTGGCCAAGCAAGTCGGGGTTTCCGAGGCAGCGCTGTACCGGCACTTTCCCAGTAAGGCGAAGATGTTTGAAGGTCTGATCGAATTTATCGAAGACACGCTGTTCAGCCGTATCAACATTATTCTGGGCGAGGAATCAACTGCCGCTCTGCGCTGCGAAAAGATGCTCATGCTGTTGCTGGTGTTTAGCGAGCGCAACCCGGGGCTTACCCGCATCCTGACGGGTGACGCCCTGTCTGGAGAGACTGAGCGCCTGCACCAGCGGGTGGCCCAGTTATTCGATCGCTTTGAGACACAGTTGAAGCAAGTTATTCGAGAAGCAGAAATGCGCGAGGGGTTGCGCCCGAGCATTCCCTTACCGGCGGCCGCCAACCTGTTGATGGCGGCCGCCGAGGGGCGTATATCCCAGTACGTGCGCAGCGGATTTCAACGCCTGCCTACGGCGGAATGGGCCAGACAGTGGGAATTGTTGATGGGTGGCTTTTTTCGCGATGCGATAACCCAACCACTTCCGGGCCAGGCCACCAGCCTCGTCAGCTAGGCGCGCGGCATCAGGGGTGCTTGGTGGCCGGCTTTGTCCCTCTGGGACGCAGCGTCTGCCGCATTTTGACCACGTCCTGCAACATTCCAAAGCGTTCGATATCCGCCTCATAGGCAGCCGCAAGCTCCTCGATCTCCTCCTGACGATCAACGATATCCCGCTCGATAGCCTCAATTTCGTTTTGCAGGCTCTCAATTGTCCTGAGCCGCTCCACGTCCACGCGTTTGCCAGCACGCTCGGTGTCCGCCGCCTGCGCCTGGTAGTTCTCCACCTTCTGTTTGATGGCGCGCCTGTTACCCCTGAGGATGCTCATCCTGATCTGCAAGTCGCCTAGAGCGCGGCGCTGGGCATCCTCGATATCAGCCACCGTACTGTAATGCAGCATGAGGGATTCGTCCCACTCACGCAGGCGCTCTTGTTCTGCCCTGGCCTCCTGCTCCCGCTTTTCTTCGGCGTCTTTGTCCTGTCTCTCCTGTGCCGTGAGTTCACGCGGCACTACCTTTATCACCATGCCCTTGTTATTGAGGACCTCATAACCGCCGCTTACCGAATGCGCCGGCACCTGGTAATCCACCACCACCACGCCGTCGGCGTTGCGGTACCGATACAGCGGGTTGGCCTCGACGACAGCGGCAAGGCTCAGCAACAGTGCCCAGACAAAAATGCGTCGCATGTTAGCCGCTCGAAAGATCATGCGCCCAATATAGAACCTGTTCGAAGTTGGTACAAGTTAGACTCCGTAATGTTCACGATAGTGCCGCATAGCAACCAGAGCCCCCTCAGGCCCATGCTCCGCCGCCTCTAGGTAGTCAATAATATGACCCATATTGATAATGCTTAATACGGGCACCTCCTGGGCCCGCTCTACCTCCTGGACAGCGGACAGATCCCCCGTTCCGCGCTCCTGGCGATCCAGGCCAATGACGACCCCTGCCAGGTCGGCGCCGGCGTCATTAATCATCGCGATCACTTCGCGCACGGCAGTCCCTGCCGTAATAACATCGTCAATCACCAGAACCCGCCCCCGCAACGGCGCTCCCACCAACATGCCGCCCTCACCATGGGTTTTGGCTTCCTTGCGGTTGTAAACGAAAGGCACATCGAGGCCATGATGGTCAGCCAAGGCGACAGCAGTGGCAGCAGCCAATGGAATGCCCTTGTAGGCGGGCCCCAGCAAGACATCAAATTGCACGCCCGAATGGACAATACAGTGCGCGTAACAGCGCCCCAGGACCGCCAGTGCCCCACCAGTTGAGAAGGCGCCCGCATTGAAAAAGTAAGGGCTAACACGACCCGACTTGAGGGTGAATTCGCCGAATTTTAAGACATCGCAGCGACGGGCGAGCTCGATAAACTCTGTTTGGTAGCCACGCATATCGACTTTGGATCCTTAAACGAGGCTTTGTAATCCGCCGTTTACGCTATAGAATACCCCAATCCGGTTTCGATCACTTTCTAATAACAGGATTCGAGCTGTGAAGTCTCGTTCCGGATGCCACCAGCATCACCGGTGGCGAGACGGCTAAGCTGCAACCTAAACGATCAGATGCACGAGCGTTCCCTCGGAAGCCCGACCAGAGATGTTGAGTCTGCACGCGGTTCGCGCATCATACACGCTCTCATATCAAGGGGCCAAGAATGAGGATCATCAGCTTCAGCGCTGACGGCATTAAAAACGCTGCAGAAGATGGATTTTTCGAGTGGCTGAAAGAACAGGATGCCGATTTTGTCTGCATTCAGGATTTGCAATGTTCGGAATACGATTTACAGGACAAAATCTTTTTCCCGGCAGAGTACAACACCTATTTCTTGGACGACGTGGACGGCAAAGCCAATGGTGTTGCCATCTACTGTCGCCAAATGCCCAAAGCGATCATGACGGGGCTGGGTTTCGCCAACTTTGATATGGAAGGTCGCTATATCCAGGCTGACTTTGAGAATCTTAGTGTGGCCTGTCTCCTGGCGCCCCGCGCTGCTCCAAATGACGTGGCACAGCAGGCGCGCAAAAATGAGTTTTACACGCTCCTCGGTGGTCACCTGCAAAAAGTCCGCAATAAGCGCAGGGAGTTCATCATCTGCGGCAACTGGCACATCGCCCACACTGCAGCCGATGTGCAGGACACCCAAAGTAACAGCACCACCTCCGGCTTCCTGGCCGAGGAGCGCCAATGGATGAACGAACTGCTCGCGTCCGGCTATGTTGACGCATTCCGCGAAATTAGCTCTGACCAGGATGAGTTCAGCTGGTGGCCGGATGGTGACCGGGCCAAGAATGGCTGGCGGACTGACTTTCAAATTATCTCGCAGGGCCTGAAGTACGCGGTAGACTACGGCGCAATCTACAAGATCAAGGAATTTTCAACACATGCGCCCGTCATCATGGACTACGATATAGAATTGTAGCCTCGGTTTTGCGGGTCAGGTGGCAAGCGCCACCTTCTGCTGTGCGATCAACTGCTGTATGCCCTGCTCCGCCATATCCAGCATGCCATTGAGTTCCGCGCGCGAAAAAGGCGCCCGCTCTGCCGTGCCCTGCACTTCAATAAACCCTCCCGATTCGCCCATGACGACATTCATATCAGTGTCTGCGGTGGAATCCTCAGAATAATCCAGATCCAGCACCGGCAGACCCTGGTAGATCCCCACCGACACGGAAGCCACCATTTGTAGCAAAGGATCGTACTTGAGCAGTTTCTCGCGCTGCAGATAATTAATGGCGTCGACCAGGGCAACACAGGCGCCCGTGATAGCAGCAGTGCGGGTACCGCCGTCCGCCTGAATGACGTCACAATCCACCGTGATGGTGTACTCGCCGAGCCTGGCGAGGTCCACAGCCGCCCGCAGGGAGCGACCGATCAGGCGCTGAATCTCCAGGGTGCGTCCGCCCTGTTTGCCGCGACTGGCCTCCCGACCCATACGCGAGCCGGTGGAGCGCGGCAACATACCGTACTCGGCCGTCACCCAGCCGCGGCCCTCGCCGCGCATAAAGTGCGGCACGCCCTTCTCCACGGAGGCCGTGCAAATCACCTTGGTATCGCCGAAGCAAACGAGCACCGAGCCCTCGGCATGGCGGGTGTAGTTGCGGGTAATGCTAATCGCGCGCAGTTGCTCAGCCGAGCGGCCGCTGGGTCGTTGCATGGGGAAAGTCCGTCTGATGTTGGAATCGCGCCAGTATACGCGAGGCATCAGGACAGTGTAGCGAAATCGCAGCGCGGCCACCCCGGCGCCACCCGACCTCGCTGGCGACAACTATAAGCACCATTAACAAGCTGCTACACTCGGTGCCACGCTATATAACATGGGGCGCGCCACCCGCAATGATTCAAAGCATGACAGCTTTTGCTCGAGAGAGCGTCACCACAGAACAAGGTATCCTGACGGTGGAGCTGCGTTCGGTTAACCATCGCTATCTTGACTGCAGCTTTAAGTTGCCCGATGCGCTGCGCGCCCTGGAGCCACGGCTGCGTGAGAAGGCCGGCGCTGCTCTGGCCCGAGGAAAACTGGACTGCATGCTGCGCCTGCAGGCCCACCCGGCAAAGGCCGGCGCACTGCAGATTGATGCGGCGCGGTTGGATGCGTTGCTGACGGCTACTCACATTATCAAGGAGCGGCTGCACAACGCGGCAGCGATCAGCCCATTGCAGGTTCTGCAGTTTCCCGGTATCTGCAGCTCTCAGGAAGAACCTGAAGAACAGTTGCACAAGGAAGCGCTGGCACTGTTCAGTAAAGCGGTGGATAACATGCAACAAAGCCGCCAGCGGGAGGGAGAGGCATTGGCAACGCTGGTACTGGATCGACTGGCGCAGGTTGCAGCTGAAGTAACAGCCATCCGCAAGGTGCTGCCCGCGCTAATACAGCACCAGCGCAACCGCATAACCACCCGGATTGCGGATCTGGGCGTAGAGATCGATCAGGGTCGCCTGGAGCAGGAACTGGTGTATATGGCGCAAAAGGCCGATGTGGACGAGGAATTGGATCGCCTGGATACGCATATCGGCGAAGTGCGCCGCACGGTGCAGCAAGGCGGACCCTGTGGCCGACGACTGGACTTCCTCATGCAGGAGCTCAATCGCGAGGCCAACACCCTGTCCTCCAAGTCACAGTCAGCCACCACCACGCAAAACGCGGTGGAGTTGAAAGTGCTGATTGAGCAGATGCGCGAACAGATACAGAATATCGAATAGGCGGCCCACGCCCCGCCACTGCTGCCGCAACAGGAACAGAACATGACAAGCACCGGAACACTCTACACTGTGTCCGCCCCGTCAGGGGCTGGCAAGACCAGCCTGGTCAACGCCCTGATCAAGCGCTGTCAGGGTCTGCGGGTTTCCGTGTCTCACACCACTCGACCGATGCGGCCCGGCGAGCAGAATGGGGTCAACTACCACTTTGTGGCTGAGAGCGTCTTTCTCGCCATGCTGGAGCGCGCCGAGTTTCTGGAGCATGCGCGGGTGTTCGGCAACCTCTACGGGACGTCCGGCGTCTGGGTGGAACAACAGCTCAAACGCGGCACCGACATCATTCTGGAAATCGACTGGCAGGGCGCGCAGCAGGTCAAGCGTCTGCTGCCCCTGACGCGGGCGATTTTCATCCTGCCACCCTCGCGTGAGGCCCTGCAGCAGCGGCTCAACCGCCGCGGGCAGGATGACGCAGGCATTATAGCGACGCGCATGAGCGTCGCGGTGGAGGAAATCTCGCACTATGTCCAGAGCGACTACCTGGTAGTAAACAAAGACTTTGACCAGGCGCTGGATGAGCTGCAATCCATTGTGCACAGTCATCGACTGCTCACCTCCAGGCAGCAAGACATCCTGAGCGACCTGCTAAAGGACCTTCTGCACTGATTTCGCCGCTGCCGGACGCGGCGCCCGGGATGCCGACGGGATTATTAGCGCTGGACGCACCCCCGGGGCATCGCGCTATAATTAAAGGTTCCGCCGCCACAGCCGTGCTGTCGGGCAGAGAAAGGGACGCCGCAACCTCCTTCGTGGTAGTTCCACTTTAATTAACCTGTGTTTGCAAGAGACGTACCTTGCCGTGGCACACGCAAAATGGGAAGTATTGAACAATGGCACGCGTAACCGTTGAAGATTGTCTGGAAAACGTCGCTAACCGCTTTGAATTGGTGATGGTAGCCAGCAAGCGAGCCCGACAATTGGCCACCGGCGGCAGAGAGCCCATGGTGCAGGAAGAATCTGACAAGCCCACCGTCATCGCCCTGCGCGAAATTGCCGAAGGCTTTGTTACCAACGAAATCCTCCGCCGGGAGAGCGAAATGGAAGCAGAGGAGGAGTTGGCCGAAGTGATGGATGCCAACGACGCTCTGTAAGCTCCGCGGGCATCCCTGGCACGGCGCATAGAGCAACGACATGCAAACCCTGGATGCCCTCAATACCACCCTGCGCAGTTACCTCAACCCCGAGCAGACCAACCACGTCAACCGCGCCTATTTCTTCGCCGAGCAAGCCCATTATGGCCAGCAGCGGCGCAGCGGCGAACCCTACGTAACACATCCCCTTGCGGTGGCCGGCATTCTGGCCGACATGCACATGGACCACCAGAGCCTGATGGCCGCGATGCTGCATGACGTCATCGAAGACACTGGCATCGAGAAATCTGCCATCGGCGAACAGTTTGGTGCCACAGTGGCCGAGTTGGTGGACGGGGTGAGCAAGCTGACCCAAATGGAATTTCAGTCCCTCGAAGAAAAGCAGGCGGAAAACTTCCAGAAAATGGCCCTCGCCATGGCGCAGGATATACGCGTGATTCTGGTCAAGTTGGCCGATCGATTACACAACATGCGTACGCTCGGAGTACTGACATCCGCCAAGGCGCGTCGTATTGCACGTGAAACACTCGATATTTACTCCCCTATCGCGATGCGCCTGGGCATGAACAGCGTGCGCATGGAGTTTGAGGACCTCGGCTTCAGCGCACTCTATCCGATGCGCGCCAGCCGTATCGACGCCGCCCTGCGCCAGGCGCGAGGCCACCGCAAGGAACTGGTGGAAAAAGTTCGCCACCAGATCGAAGTTACCCTGGAGCAGGAGGGCCACCAGAATTCGGTAGTAGGCCGCGAAAAGCACCTGTACAGCATCTACAAGAAAATGAAGTCTAAGCGGAAGTCTTTTTCCGAGATCATGGACATTTACGCCTTTCGTATCATCGTGGATTCGGTTGACACCTGTTATCGCGTGCTCGGCTGCATTCACAGCCTGTACAAACCGGTGCCAGGCGAATTCAAGGATTACATCGCGATTCCCAAGGCCAATGGCTATCAATCGCTGCATACAGTGCTGATGGGTATGCACGGCGTACCCATCGAGGTTCAGATCCGCACCCAGGAAATGGAGGACATGGCCAACAACGGCATCGCCGCCCACTGGTTATACAAAAGTGACAGCCAGTCCTCCAGCGGCAGCCAGGCCCGCGCCCGGGAGTGGGTGCAGGGCTTGCTCGAGATGCAGCAGCGGGCGGGTAACTCCCTGGAGTTTATCGAGAGTGTCAAAATCGACCTGTTCCCGGACGAGGTTTACGTGTTCACACCCAAGGGTCGCATTCTGGAGTTACCCAGGCGCGCCACCGCTGTGGACTTTGCCTATGCCGTGCACACGGATGTGGGTAACAGCTGCGTGGCGTGTCGGATAAACCGGCGCCTGACGCCGTTGTCTGAACCCCTGCAGAGCGGCCAGACGGTAGAAATCCTGACCTCTTCCGGAGCAAGACCCAATCCCTCCTGGCTCGACTACGCCGTGACCGCCAAAGCGCGCTCCAATATCCATCATTTCCTCAAAAACCAGACCCGTGACGACTCAGTGGCTCTGGGCCGCAGCCTGCTCGACAAAGCGCTAACCAGTTTCAGTAGCAGCCTGGAGAATCTGCCTGAAGGAACGCTCAACGACTTCCTGGCGCAACAACAGTACGACAATCTGCACGACCTGCTGGTGGATGTGGCGCGCGGCAACCGTCTGCCCGCATTCACTGCGCAGCAACTGATCAATGGCCTGGAGGGAGAGCGGCCACAGCAAAGTGGCGGCAGCGCACAACCGGTCGCCATCTGCGGCACCGAGGGTTTCATGGTCAGTTATGCACGTTGTTGCCATCCCATTCCAGGCGATGCCATTGAGGGTTACCTGAGTTTCGAAAAAGGCGTGGTGGTGCACCGCGAGCAGTGCAATAACCTGGTGGATATCCGCGACCACAGCGAACGCCGGATCGCGTTGCGTTGGGATGAAGATGTCGAGGGCGAATACTCCGCAGAGCTGCGCGTCGAGGTTGAAAATCGCCGCGGCATGATCGCGGTGATTGCCACTCGCATCAATAGCATGGGGGTCAACATCGAGAAGATATCCACCGAGGACAAGGACTACCAATTCACCTACGTCAACCTGGAGATGTTGGTACAGGGTCGGGTGCATCTGGCTCGCATTATGAAACGCCTGCGCACGATCAACCATGTGCGCAAAGTCATCAGGGTCAAGAACTAGGCACCTCGGCCTGAGCCTACCATTATTGGAGTACCCCCTTGAGTAATCGCGCAATCATCTCAACACCAGATGCCCCCGCTGCCATCGGCCCCTATTCGCAGGCGGTCAAGGTTGGCAATACCGTGTGGTTGTCCGGCCAGATTCCGCTGGCGCCGGGCACGGCAGAACTGGTAGCAGGCGACATCACCGCGCAAGCCGCCCAGGCTTTCGAGAATCTGCGCGCGGTGGCAGAAGCGGCCGGTGGCAGTCTCAACCATGCCGTCAAAATCAACATTTCACTCACTGACTTGCAGCACTTCGGGGCGGTTAATGAGGTCATGGCCCAATTCTTCAACGAACCCTTTCCAGCACGCGCCTGCGTGCAGGTGGCTGCGCTCCCCAAGGGTGCGCAGATTGAGATCGAGGCCATATTGGCGCTTTAAGTCCATACTGACCTGGTCTGTTCATTCCTGCCGTCGGCTCTGGCCTGGCAGAAATATCCCAGGATCATTCTTACCAATGGATCCGGCTGGGAAAGCCTTTTTGCCTACTTCCGCGAGTATCGGGTGGCCCGCATTCGGGTGGCCGGCATAGGGGAAGCGGGCGATTTGCACACCCGGCGGCCGAGCCCGTGTCATCGAATGATCTATTTGCCAGTATCGAGGGGGCCGGCGAACCGCCCGAACCCGCCAGATCCAATGATCCGCCTTGAATCGACTTGCGAGATCACATCTAGCCCGCGGTCAGCAACGCACGATAACCTGTTGTGTAATCGGGATAGATCAACTGATAGCCACTGTCATGCAGCGCGCTGTTGCGACAGCGCTTGTGCCCGGCAGTGTTGTGTCGCGTAGGGTTATCGGCGGGAGTAGAATGGACTGCCAACGAGTGTTCCAGGCCCATTTCCATCGCCAGCCACGATTCCACTTCATAGCGCGGCGCCGGCAGGTCATCCACGCCGATATAAATAGGCAGCAGCCTCTTGCCTGCCTCAGCCAACAGCAGCAAGTGCGCAAGAAAACCTCCACAATCGTCCCGATGGATGCGATTGGTGTAACTCGCAGGCGTCGGCGGACACAGCTCTCCCCCGCGAATGCGCGATAGCAAGCGGCCGCCCGGAACACCGTAAATACCGGCGAAACGCACCACGGAGGCAGGGAAGTCCGAGGCCAGCAGTTGCTGCTCGGCGGCAATGATCTCCAGCGCACAGGGGTCATCCGCGGCCAGCGCGCTGCCCTCATCCACCCAGCCACCGCGTGATTCGGCAAACACGCGGGTGCTGCTCGCCATCACGATATGGCGGGGTCGATGTGGGCCCAGGCCGGCTAACAGATTATCCATGGCGGTTTGAAAACCGGCTTTGTAACCCGCTATTGAGCGATCGGTGGGGTTGAAGGTTGCCACTACAAAATCCGGCTGCAGCTGCGCCATAAAATCGAGGCTCCCGGGCTGGGTGTAGTTGGCCGCATGGCCGGCAAATGTCGTTGGCAGCTGCGCCGGGTCGCGCCGCACGCCGGTCACGCGCCAGCCCTTCTCCACCAACCGCAAGCCGGTGCGGATACCCACGTCGCCACAGCCGACAATTAGGACCGAACTTGTCTTCATAAACGCATCACTCACTGGTTACACTAGGCACCACTTACACTAGGTACTACGCACTACTCACTAAAGCATTACGCTGGCAAGGCCGAGACTCTATGACATTAACAGAACTGCGCTACCTTGTGGCCCTGTCTGAGACAGGCCACTTTCGCAAAGCAGCTGAGCAGTGCAATGTCAGCCAGCCCACCCTGAGTATTGCCATCAAGAAACTGGAGGACGAACTGGGCATCAGTCTGTTCGAACGCGCCCGTCACAAAGTGGCGACCACACCGACCGGGGAGCGCATCGTCGAGCAGGCCCGCACGGTGTTGCGCGAAACGCAGAATCTGCGCCAGTTGGCGGAACTGGGCAAGGATCCTCTGGGAAGTATGCTCTCTGTGGGCGCAATTTATACCGTGGGTCCCTACCTGTTTCCCCGCCTCGTTAGCGGCTTGCAGCGGCTGGCCCCGAAAATGCCGCTGTTTATAGAGGAAAACTACACGTCCAGCCTGCGCGGTAAGTTGAGCAGCGGCGAACTGGACGCTATTTTTGTGGCGCTGCCCTTTACCGAAACGGATGTGGTGACACGGACTCTGTTTGATGAGCCTTTTGTCGTACTGTTGCCACAGGACCATGCACTTGCGGGGCAGGCACAGATCGACCCCGGTGCGCTGGCCGCACACCGGGTATTGCTGATGGGCGAGGGTCACTGCTTTCGCGACCAAGTGCTTGAAGCGTGCCCCGGCCTGCAACAGTCAATACGCGAGAACTACGCACAGGGCAATATGGTGGTGGAAGGCAGCTCCCTGGAAACCCTCAAACACATGGTGGCAAGCGGTCTGGGCATTACGGTACTGCCGCAGTCAGCCGCCAAGGAAGCCACCTATGGCGAACATACTCTGGCGGTGCGCCCCTTTGCAGACCCAGCGCCCACGCGCAGTATCGCCCTGGCCTGGCGCGTGAGTTATCCACGCTCCGAGGCCATCGATATCCTCATCGCCGCGCTGCGCCCGCAGTAGTTCCACTGTGCACAGCATCGCCAATGGTTCGGTGCGCGAGCTGCATGGAGTAGGCCCCAAGCTGGCGCAAAAACTGGCCGACTACGGCGTGCAGCGCGTGGAAGATCTACTGTTCCACCTGCCCCTGCGCTACCAGGACCGCACCCGCGTTACTGCCATCGCCGCCGCCAGAGAGGGCGCTGACGTGGTGATAGAAGGCGAAGTGCGCGCAGCGGATGTGGTGTTCGGGCGCCGCCGCAGCCTGGTCGCGCGCATCCAGGACGGCAGCGGCACCCTGACCCTACGCTTTTTTCATTTTACGGCCGCGCAGAAGAACAACTTGCAACCTGGCACCCGCCTGCGTTGTTTCGGTCAGGTACGCCGTGGCAGCAGCGGCCATGAAATGTACCATCCGGAATATCGCCTCCTGCAGGATGAGGAAACGGCGGTAGAAGAAGCGCTGACGCCTATCTATCCGACGACGGCCGGTATCGGCCAGAGCCAGTGGCGCAAGCTATGCACGCAGGCCCTTGCCCGCCTGCAACAGGAGCAGGTGGATGAACTGCTGCCACCCAGCAACAAATATCCCTATGAACTGATCCGCGCCTTGCACTACCTGCACGCGCCGCCGCCAAACGCGTCGCTGGACTTGTTGCGCGAGGGCCGACATCCGGCGCAGTTGCGATTGGCGCTGGAGGAACTGGTGGCACACAACCTGTCCCTGCAACGCCTGCGCGAGCGACAACAAGGTGAGGGCGCACCATCCTTACCACAGAGAGAGAAGGCACTCAGCGCGTTTCTCGCCAGCCTGCCCTTCACGCCCACCAACGCCCAGATGCGCGTGCTGAGGGAAATCGCGCTGGATCTGGCCAAACCCGTGCCGATGATGCGCCTGGTGCAGGGTGATGTGGGCTCGGGCAAAACCCTGATCGCCGCCGGGGCTGCATTGCAGGCAATCGGCAATGGCTACCAGGTCGCGATCATGGCGCCGACCGAAATCCTGGCGGAGCAGCACTGGCGCAACTTCGGCCAGTGGTTCGAACCTCTGGGTATCAGCATGGAATGGTTGAGTGGCCGCACCAAGGGCAGCAAGCGGACCAGCGCCCTGGCGCGTATTGGGTCCGGCGAAGCGAGCCTGGTCATCGGCACCCATGCGCTCTTTCAGGATGAGGTCGCTTTTGCGCGCCTTGGTCTGGCGATCGTGGATGAGCAACATCGCTTCGGCGTCCACCAGCGCCTCGCCCTGACCCGCAAAACCAACCCCGCACTGGGCCGACCGCACCAGTTGGTTATGACTGCGACACCCATCCCCCGCACACTGTCCATGGTGGCCTACGCCGATTTGGATTGCTCGATCATTGATGAATTACCGCCGGGCAGGCTTGCGATCACGACCGTACTTGTCGATAGCAGCCGCCGCGACGAGGTCACGGCGCGAGTCGCGGCTGCCTGCGGCGCAGGACGCCAGGCCTACTGGGTGTGCACGCTGATTGAAGAGAGCGATGTACTGCAGGCACAGGCGGCGGAAGCGACCGCGGCAGAATTGCGCGAGGCTCTGCCCCATCTCGCAATCGGGCTCATTCACGGACGCCTGAAACCCGCCGAGAAAGACACCATTATGGCGGCCTTCAAGAGCGGCGAGCTCGCACTGTTGGTAGCCACCACAGTTATCGAAGTCGGGGTGGACGTGCCCAACGCCAGCCTGATGATTATCGAAAACCCCGAGCGCCTGGGTCTGGCGCAACTGCATCAACTGCGCGGCAGGGTGGGCCGTGGCGCGCAGGCCAGCCACTGCGTGCTGCTCTACCAGACTCCATTGTCCGCCAGCGGCAAGCAGCGGCTGACGGTACTGCGGGAAAGTTCGGATGGCTTCTATATCGCCGAGAAAGACCTGGAACTGCGCGGCCCCGGTGAAGTACTCGGCACAAGGCAGACGGGCCTGATGGAATTTCGGATTGCGGAACTGCCGACGCACAATCACTTGTTGGACGAGGTACAGGTTATTGCGAACACTATCCGGGAAGCACACCCGGAGCTGACTGATCCATTGATTCAGCGGTGGACTGGATCGAGTCAACAGTTTGCGAAGGTTTGAACCCGTTCGGGGAATTCAGTCACAAACATGAATTTTGCCAACCTGACTAATCTAGAACCATGAGCACAATGAACATATCACTACCCGATACGCTCAAGTCCTTCCTGGATGAGCAGGTCGATCAAGGCGGCTACGGCACGAGCAGCGAGTATGTGCGTGAACTGATCCGCAAGGACCAGGATCGCCTGCAACTGCGCGACCTCTTAGTTGCGGGCGCGGCGTCTGCACCTGCAGTCCCGTCCGATCCACCCTACTTTGAAGGGCTGCGTAATCGGGTGCGCAAGGGCGACCAAGGCTGGCGCCCACGAATTGAACCTGCCCGGCCTGCATTTCTGGCAGCTGGCACACTATCCCTACCTCGTGTTCTACGTCGAGCGCAGAGCACATTGATGTCTGGCGTGTGCCGCACGGCCAGCGCGACATTCCGGCGTGGATGCAGGAGCCCGAGTCCACTGATTCTCGCGCAGGCGAAAGGGATACTTACGGGAGATTCCAATATGGGAGGTGATTGCTGCGGCCCAAGTGAAGTAATCGGCACCCCGCAGACCGGCCTGATGGAATTTCGGATCGCGGAGTTATCAAGGGGAGTGTTCCGAATTCTGTGCGACAAGAATTCCTCGAATGATTCCCCGCACGAGCTCGAGGTAATTACCCCAGAGGTGGGTTCCTCACAAGCAACACTATATGGTAGAACCTTTTCGATCCCTAAAAAGGAATATCGTTTTCGTCAAAGTCTGACTGTACAATTTCCGGGGGTGCAGATGATCGACCTTCCACAGAAAATGTAGCCTTGTTGTCTCCTGTAGTTACGATCTTCCATCCCTGGAGATTATTGAAATAGCGGCCGTTGTACTCACGACCACGGATATCAAAGGTGACCGTGACTTCCTGGTCGACCTGCAGGTTCTCGAGCAGGCCTACCTTATCTTGAACAAATTCAATGTTGATTTCCTGCGGATACTTGCCGTCTTCAACGATGACAACCATCTCCCGTTTAGTGAATCCACTATCAAAGGTTTGTATTGCCTGAATGAGCTTTACCTTTCCTGTCAAATCATAGGCCACTTAATCGTTCCCTTTTTATCAAACCCCTGCCCCAATCGCGGCGATAGTTTAGCCCGCTGATGGTCGGATGTGTAGCTTTTGCTAGTTGCGCTTATCGGAGAAGCCCACCAGTGCGTGCCACGGCAGCTCGCTTCAAGTTTTCTGGCTAGTGTCATCTTTGACTTGTCGTTGTTCATCTTGATATTGCTGCTTATCGCCTTAACTTCGATGCGTAGGGGCATGTAAAACATGTAATACTTTGCCCCGGCCAAGGATTTGCCGCTCCCTGTCGTCTAACCCCCATAGATGGAACTAATTGCATCATGACAGCAGAAACAGTGATTGCCGCTGCCGTGGGGGGCGACAAAAAGGCCTTCGCAGAATTGCTGGAAGGGCAGTACAACCGTATCTATCGCTTTGCCTACCGCTGGTGCGGCAATGTACCGGATGCAGAAGATGTCACCCAGCTTGCCTGCATGAAGCTCGCCAAAAGTATTGGCCAGTTCCGGGGCCACTCAACCTTCAGCACCTGGCTCTACCGCCTCGTCGTCAACTGTGCCAAGGACTGGCAAAAGTCCCAGTCGCGCCATCTAAGTGAACAAGCGTTGACCGATGACATCGCCGTACTACATTCCGGTAATGAGGCCACCGTGCTGCTCAATCAGGTACTGAAACAAGAGGATGCCATGGGTGAAGGATTCAAAGAAAGTCCATTGCTGGTACTGGCAGAAGGTTTTAGCCATAAGGAGGCAGCCGATTTGCTCGGCGTACAAGAAAGTACTATTTCCTGGCGAATCCACGAGATGCGCCAACGGCTTGCTGTGCTTGAGTCGCCGCCGGGAGTGGGAGAAATACGGTGAATGACGACAAATTGAACAAGTTGTTTGAAGAGGTATCGGTTCCTGAGCCAAATGAACTGGTGCGCGCGCGTATCAAGCGGGAGGCCATGGCTGCTTATATTTCAGAATCCACCCAAGGAAATGCAGAAGCTCCGCGTCTTACTGAGACAACATTCGCTGTCAACGGTAAAAAACGGGGCGCGGCCATGATCAATTCTAAAATGAGAACCAGACAAGTTTGGACAAGACGTATCGCCAGTAGCGCGGCATTTGTATTGATATTGGGTGTATCGGTCAAACTAGTGATGGATTCACTCGACGATCGAACACACTACCTGTCTTCGAATTCATCCGCAGCTAAAAAAGCTTACGGTCGGAGCAAGATGAACCTGAGGTGAAACTCCACGCCATTGCTCCACTCGAGGATTTTGCTCCACCTGAGGGGGAACAACGATCCAGAGTGGCGCTTAAAGAAGGAATGAGATTGGGTCTTGTATCACAGTCTTATGAACGTTACTTCTCAAAACGTAATATGCATATGGCTAGACCGCAGACAATAATTCCGGAGCAGGGCCTGGATGCCACTTCGCCAACCGAAGAAGTCAATCGCGATCGCTTTTCACATCCAGATCAAAACAGCGTGAAACTGGTGAAAGAGCAACCCGTTTCCACCTTCTCGATTGATATAGATACCGCGTCCTACAGTTTCGTGCGTCGACAACTCAATCGTGGGGTACTGCCGTCGGAAGACGCAGTGCATGTGGAGGAGATGATCAACTATTTTGACTACCAGTATCCTTTGCCCTCTTCGCGAAAGGGGCCATTTTCTACGCAAGTGAATGTCATCGACTCTCCTTGGCACCAAGGTAACAAACTGGTACATATCGGCATCAAGGGTTATGACATCGAAAAAAATGTACAGCCGGACAGTAACCTGGTGTTTCTGGTGGATGTATCCGGCTCGATGGACGCACCGGACAAACTGCCGCTGGTCAAACAATCCGTGGGTTTATTGCTGGAATCGCTGAAGCCCACGGATACCGTCGCCATTGTGGTGTATGCAGGAGCAGCCGGTGCAGTGCTGGAGCCAACAAAGGTGGAAGATAAGACTAAAATTCTCGCAGCATTAGAGCAACTGCAAGCGGGCGGCTCCACTGCTGGGGCACAAGGACTGGCATTGGCGTATCAGCTGGCTGAAAGAAATTTCAAGAAAGGGTCTGTCAATCGCATCATTCTGGCCACGGATGGTGACTTCAATGTCGGCATCACGCATGACGAAAGTCTTGAAGATTTTGTGGCGCGTAAACGTCAAACCGGCATCTATCTATCCGTATTTGGGTTTGGTGAAGGTAATTATCAGGATGCCCTGATGCAAACGCTAGCGCAGAATGGCAATGGTGTGGCTGCCTATATCGATACCTTGAGTGAAGCACAGAAAATACTGATCAATGAAGCTACCAGCGCGTTATTCCCTATCGCCAATGATGTCAAAATCCAGGTGGAGTTTAATCCTGCCACCGTAGCTGAATACCGTTTGATTGGCTATGAAACACGCACACTTAATCGGGAAGATTTCAATAACGATAAAGTCGATGCCGGTGATTTCGGTGCGGGCCATACCGTAACGGCAATTTATGAAATCACACCAGTAGATGCCAAGGGAAGGCTGATAGATGCTTCCCGTTACCGACCGGATTTGCAGGCAAAAACCAACAATCACGAATTAGGTTTTCTCAAGCTGCGCTACAAACTGCCGGATGAAATACGATCGCACCTGATCAGTACACCGATAACTGAGTCTAGTGGCGCGCGCGAGCTGACAAGCGACGAGAAGAAGTTGCAGGCTGAGATCGGCTTTTCAGTATCGGTGGCAGGCTTCGGGCAACTCCTGCGCGGCGGAAAGTACACAGGTAGCTGGACTTATGATGAAGTAATCGATATGGCACAAAAGAATAAGGGCGATGATCTGTATGGCTACCGTACGGAGTTTGTGCAGCTGGTGCGCAAGGCTAAAACAGCTAAGGCACATTAGTTACTGCTGTTCGGCGGGAATGGGATTGCCAGTAGTTTACGGATTTTCCTTACAAAAATTGGTATGTCTGCACACACAGATTCATTTCAAAATCAAAGCAGTGGCTGTAACAGGCAGCGGTTGTATCTTCAGAGAAACTGGGACTGTAACAAAATCTGTGTAACTGCCTATTATTAACCCAGGCTATGGGTGAGGATAGGTGTGTTATGAACAAGAAAGAACTGCAAGCAATCGCGCAGGCGGCTGCCAAGAACAT
>JANNXP010000065.1:0-3870 GCA_031409615.1 Haliea sp.
GGGGGTTTACTTGGGGGGGGGGGGGGTTGGGTTGGGGCGGCCGGCGGGGAGAATAGCCCCGCCGCCGCTCCCCGCGGGGCCGCCCCCAACCCTACCTGCCGGGTGAGGATTAAATGACTCTGACCCGATCATCCGACCCGATAATCCAGACCCGATGATCTGCAATTCACTGTGCTTCGCGCCACATAAACCACGCCGTCGGACCGTTCCTGGCTACCGACTGTGCAGCCCTGACCTCGAATCCGTGACGTTGATAAAGGGGTAGGTTGCGCTCATTAGAGCACTCCAGGTAGGCCGGCATA
Source organism: Haliea sp. (assembly GCA_031409615.1). GTDB lineage: Bacteria > Pseudomonadota > Gammaproteobacteria > Pseudomonadales > Halieaceae > Marimicrobium. Next base: position 303 of record JANNXP010000065.1, read on the forward strand.
CCGTGCTCGTCACAGATCCTGGTGCCCTGTTGGAGCAGGGCAGCGCCGACACCGTGCCCTTGCGCACTGTGGCGAGTACCGATGAACTGCAGGTAGTAGTGGGGCTCGCTGGGCAGGTGTCTGGCGAATACTGAACCCTGCTGGCGCATCCGCCACAGTGGACGCAGGCCATCTTGCTGAATTAACTTTAAGGCGAACGTCAGCAGGCCCAGGCGCGGCGCGGTCTGGAAGCGTTGTTCCGGCGGTAACCACAGGGCCGCCGCGCGTCCCTGTTCTTCAATGTGCACGAAGCCGCGCGGCAGGTAGACATCCCTGACCAGCATCCGGAAAAAATAGGGGTACAACTGCGTCGTGGGAAATACCCAGTTGAACATGGGATCACCGGCGAAACTATCACTGAGCGTAGCGACGAGTGTCTCCAGGTCAGCGTGATCCGCGTTGCGAATGAGGGGTGATGCATCCATTCGTGGGGGCTTTGCCTCTGCTTTGTCTGGCAGCTACTATAGCGTGTTAAGAGCGTGGCAGGATACGACATTGCGATACGAGGAATTCCGGCGCGAATATTCCGTCGGTGGGCTAAGCCGGCAGATGCTGGACGCCTGCCCGCTGCGCCAGTTTGAAGTCTGGCTGGAACAGTCAGTGCAGGCCGGCCTGGACGATCCCACGGCCATGGTACTGGCGACGGTCGATGCGAGCGGTGTGCCTTGGCAGCGCATCGTGTTGCTGAAGGGATTGTCTGCCGGAGGGTTTGTGTTTTACAGCAACCAAAGCAGTGACAAGGCGCGCGCGATGGAGCGGGAGCCGGGTGTGTCCCTATTGTTTCCGTGGAACGCGCTGGAACGGCAGGTCATTGTCGGCGGCACCGCAGAAAAAATGAGCTACGCTGAGTCGGCCAATTACTTCGCCACACGTCCGCGCGAAAGCCAAATTGCGGCGTGGGCGTCGCGCCAGAGCAGACCGATCAGTGACCGCGCGCTGCTGGAGCAGCAGGCACAGAGAATCCGCGACAAATTCGGCGATGGCACCATTCCCATGCCGGAGTTCTGGGGCGGTTACCGGGTGCTGCCCCGGCGCATAGAATTCTGGCAGGGTGGTGAGCACCGCCTGCACGACCGCTTTGTGTACCGGCAAACGGCCACTGGCGACTGGGATATTGAGCGGTTACAGCCCTGACAACCTGTGTGGAGTGAGATACAACCATGATTAGCAAGGAGCAACTAAGCGGGACCTGGGAGCTGGAGTCCTGGACGATTGGCTACTCGGATCGCGATGATTTTACCTATCCCTACGGTGAGGATCCCCAGGGCCTGCTGCTGTATACCGAAGATGGCTGGATGAGTGCTTCCATCTGCCGCGCCGACCGGGCGCAGCTACCCGCTGATGTGAGTTTTCGCACACTGCCTGAAGCCGCGCGGGCAGCGGCGTTCTCCTCCTATTTTCAATATGCAGGTCGTTACCGTGTGCACGACGGAGACGTTATCCACGCTGTCGCCCAGAGCCTTAACCCCAACATGGCAGGTACGCAGCAACTGCGCCATGCGGAACTCGACGGACAGACACTGGTACTCAGTGGCAAAGACGAGGTGGGAGGAACGACCCGTTTCCATTCCCTGGTGTGGCACCGGCAAACCGCGGTCGAATCCTGTGTGGACATGGACATTGACATCGAAATCAACATCGAAGAGCGCAACGTGTAGCGCTGCGACGTTGTTGTTCAGACGTTGTTGCTTAGACGTTGTTGCTTAAAGGACGATATCCCCGATTGATAGCATTGCCGCCTGCCTAGCGCATCCGGCGTTGGTTGAAATAGCGCGGCTCCTCCTCAATGCCCAACAGCATACGGCGTATCACGTCGAGGCCGCCGGCGGCAATCATGGTCTGGAATAACGTGCGCTCCACCGGCCAACACAAGCAACGGGTGCGAATGGTCTGGCGATCACCCCAGGCCAACCATACGGTGCCGACTGGTTTGTCCGGCGTGCCGCCATCCGGCCCGGCGATACCGGATACGGCAATGGCGTAATCCGCGCCGCTGCGTTGCATTGCGCCCAGTGCCATTTCCCGCACCACTTCGTCGCTGACCGCCCCGTGGTTTGCCAACGTCGCCTCAGATACACCCAGCACCGATTGCTTGATGGCATTGGAATAGGTTACGAAGCCGGCATGAAACGCGTCTGAAGAGCCGGGTACGCGGGTCAGCATGGAGGCGATTAAACCGCCGGTGCAGGACTCTGCGGTCGTCAGGCTGGCGCCGCGCGCGCGCAACAACTGCAGCACGCTCTCGGCCAATGTGATGCTCCCCTCGCCAATAATGTGATCACCGAATAACTGCTGCAGTTGCTCGCGGCAACGCTGCTGCGTAGCAACTGCGGCGGCACTGGTGATACTGAGTTTAATTTCCATCTGTGGCGCCCCGGCGCGAAAACCCAGCTCCACCTCCTGCGGCCAGTCGGGCACGGCGTCGCTGATCATTTGCTGGGCCGTGGACTCGCCGATGCCGAAGGTTTGCAGACGCAGGATGTTGCGCCCCGATGGGCACTCCAGGCGTGCGGCGAGATCGGCGCAGATAGCGCTCAGCATCGGCGCCAATTCGCCGGGCACGCCGGGTGTGCAAATGACGCGACAGCTGCCGAGGGTCATTTCAAAGCCCACAGCGCTGCCGACCGGGTTGTCCACGATGGTCGTACCAGCGGGCAGCATGGCCTGTTTCAGGTTGGCGGCATTCAGCTGCAGGTTGCGCTTGTCGCACCACAGCCGCAGGTGCGCCACCGCGTCCGAATGTTGCTGTAGAGGTACATCCGCGACCGCAGCCAATACTTGCGCCGTCAGGTCGTCAATGGTTGGGCCCAGTCCGCCGTTGACGATGATCAAATCCGCAGCGCCAATCATGGCCGCCAATTCCGCCTTGAGCAGATCCACGTCATCGCCCACGGTGACTTTGCGGTACACCCCGATGCCCACTTCACTGAGACGCTGCGCAATCATGGCGGAATTGGAGTCCACCGTGTCGCCACTCATGATCTCGTTGCCGGTGAGTAGCAGTTGTACCTTCAAGAGTGAATCTGTCATGGGAGTCTCGTGTGCATGTGCAGGTCACCAGCATAGCGCCAATGCTTTTGCCAAGGCAAAGCCTGAGATGTTGCCAGTAGACATCTTTCCAATACCCACTTACTATCCTTGATACTTGGACTTTCGCCTGCAGCACGTCCAGCAGAAAAAGACCGTGTTCTATGCACTCACCGATGCGCTGACCCCAGCAGCTGTGTGCTGCGGGAAATACCCAAGTTACTGACTGCTTCACGCGAACTCGGAAGCGACCGACCATCAACCCTCTCTTGCTCAGGCACTACATCCATGGACACCCTCATCCCCTTTTTTACAGCCGACTTCCTTGGCCAACCGGCCTGGGTCTGGTTCATCTTCGCTGCCATCGTGGTTACCCTGCTGACCCTTGACCTGGGTGTGCTGCACAGCGACGACCATGAAATTGGCGTGCGTGAGAGCCTGCTGCTGTCGGCAGGCTACATCAGTGTCGCGCTGATCTTCGGGGCCTGGGTCTGGTGGTACA
>JANNXP010000066.1:0-8095 GCA_031409615.1 Haliea sp.
GCCATGTGCAGGTCGGCATTCATGCGGGCCTTGAGTACCGGGATGCGGCCGAGTTTGTCGAACTCCGTTGAGTGCGCGTCGTAGTTGAAGGCGCAAGCGACCAGCACATCGAAGTCAGCATCGCCCGCTTCGCGTGCAGCGGCGACCAGATCGGGGCGCGAGACCGTGCCAAATTCGGGGCCGATAAAGATTGCCGCGCGCCGTTCGGTGCCTGCACTATTGGAGTCGGAATCACCGCCTTCTACATAGCGCCCCTCGGCACAGACCAGATCGCCGGGCCACGGTACCAGCGCAATGAAGCTGATCTTGTTGGCTTTGTGGGCCTGTTGCACACCGGCCGTTTTCAGGTTTTCGAGAACCATCTGGACGAAGGCTGGTTGCCCACCGTATACACCCTGGGCGTCAGAGACAGCCCTAGGAGCGATTAGCTCGTCATTCTCGTCCACACCGAGTACGCGGTGGGGCGAGAGACTCTCCACCGTAAATGGACCGGCGACACGGACCTTTTTATTGTCCGTGTATGGCTTGTCGTAGAGGTATTCAAACTCGGCCTTGGCGGCGATGGACTTGTCGATTTCCTGCTGCCGGGCGATGCGGGCCTGCCACCAGTCGGCGTGCAGCTTCTTCGACGCGTCGGGCCACTTGGCGTCGGCGTCGCGCGGAACCTCCCACTCCTGCCAAGACTGCTTGAGCGCGGCGTTCAGCTTCTCGCGCAACGGCTCCAGCTTCGTCTGCCACTGGTCCCAGATGACATCGATCTCCGCATTGTTGGCGATGGACTTGAGCGTGATGTGCGGCACGCGCTCATAGACGAAGCCGTGGCGGATGTTGCCCTGTACAGGCTGCGAGCTTGGTGTAGTTCGGGTGACTTCGGCTTCCTTGAGCTGGCCCTCGCGAGAATCGGCGAGCAAGTAAAAGGGATAACGCGCGCCCATGATACGGGACCGGGCCAGCGCCAGCGCCACTCGTGAAGTGTCGATCGTGATCCAGCGGCGCCCCCATTGCTCTGCGACGGTGGCGGTGGTGCCGGAACCGCAGGTCGGGTCGAGCACGAGGTCGCCGGGGTCGGTGGCCAACAAAAGGCACCGCTCAATTACTTTTTGCCCGGTTTGAACAACGTAGAAACGCTGGTCAGAGAAACCCGTTGAGAGAACATCCGCCCAACTATTAGTGATCGGGTAGACGGCAAAATCGTCCAAGTATCGGCGATACATTAGGCTGTTCCCGATTGGCTTCAGGCGAGACGCTTTCAACGCTCGGGCCATACCTACTCGATTGGTCTTCCAACCTCCTTTACCGTAACTGAATTGCGCACCCTCAACCTCTGATATGAATTGAGTGCTGTCACCGCCAGATTGTCCCTTCATGTCAGATGCTGCAAAAACGCGCGATCCCTCGGGTTGCGGGTTTCCAATTCGGCCGTCCTTCATGTCAGTGGTCCTAAACCACACATACTGGGTTGTTCCCACTTCTCCGAGCTCTTTCGGTTTGAACATCTGGCGATACTTGAGCCTGGTGCGGTCTTTCGCAAACCACAGTAAATAGTCAAACGTGCTCGGCACAAACTCCGACGTCGCGCTGGTTGTCTTGATAAATGCAATCTGTGACACGCAATTTTCATCCCCGAACACCTCATCCATCACCGCCCGGACGCGGTGGACATTTTCATCGCCGATCTGTACGAAGATGGAGCCGGAATCGGTGAGGAGATCGCGGGCGACAGTGAGCCGATCCCGCAGGTAGGTGAGGTAGCTGTGGATGCCGTCGCGCCAGGTGTCGCGGAAGGCTTTGACCTGCTCGGGCTCGCGGGTGATGTGGTCGGCCTTGCCGTCCTTCACGTCACGGCTGGTGGTGGACCACTGGAAGTTGCTGTTGAACTTGATGCCGTAGGGCGGGTCGAAGTAGATGCACTGGACGAGCCCGCGCAGGCCCTCGCGCTCGGCCAGGCTGGCCATGACCTGGAGGGAGTCGCCGAGGATCATGCGGTTTTGCCATTTGCCCTCGTGTTGGTAGAACTCGGTCTTGTCGGCACCCTCGGCGATACCGTTGAAGTCTCCGAAAAGGTCAGTGGTAAAGCCGGTCTGGTCGCTTTCCACCTGTTCTGTTTGCCGCCTCAGGTCATCAATCAATACCTTGGGGTGGACCTTCTCCTGGATATACAGCGGCGGGGCATTCACCACCAAATCAGACCAGTCCTGCTGGTCCTTGCCGCGCCAGATCAGTTGCGGGTCAAGGTCTTGATTGCGGCTTTGCTTTTCATCCGTCAATCCGCTGCTGTCCCGGGGATAGGTGACACGCACCGGATCTTTGTGCTCCTTCTGCATCACTGACTGGTATTCAGCCGTAGGAATATTCTTGCGCGTGGCCTCGTCGTGTATAAGGGTTTCGACGGTTTTGCCTGGCTTGTTAGCTGCCTTGGGTTTCCTGGCCATTTATACTGCTTCCTCAAATTCTTCCAGAATCTCTTCGCCAATGGCGACTTCATCCTGAAGCTCAGCTTCATTGGAGCCATGATCTTTCACTACCGGCTTATCCATGGACTGCGACACCAAAGACGCCAGTGCATCAATGCGGGCGTTGCAGAACGCTTGAAAGTCATCTCGACGCAAATGCTTTGGCTCGATCAGGTGCGTACGCAGAATGCTGTCAAGTTTTTCAGCGCTAATGTCGTGTTTCTCCTGGATGCGCTTGAGATAAATAGACGGGGCATCTCCACCGATAGCAATATTTGAGAACTTGGATAATGGAGTCTTATTGATAATAGAATTGAAGCGCTCGGGCGGAATCTTCTCGTCCTTGCACCATTTCTGCGGGAAGATATGATGGATATCGATACGGTCATTGAAGAAGGTCATGATATCTGTGGCGCGCCCGGTAATAAAATCCTCGCAACCGTGTTTCATTAATAGCGCATGCAGACCTTTATAGGCCGCAGATGAGCGAGTGCGCAGTGAGTTGAGTCGATCACGCTGAAACAGGGCTTCATCTAGCGAGCGAGGTCTGCTGCCATTATTTTCGATCCACTCCACCAGTTCCGGCACATCCCGCGCCAGACGCGAATCAGTACTGGAACCATACAGTTCGCCCAGTGTTACCGACCAAAACCATTGCGCGAGTTTTGCCTTGGCTGACGCGGTCTGGGCACTGCGCCCAAGTATGGCGAATGTCGAAGCCAGACCGACAACTAAAGGTGGGTAGGGGATGTCCCAGTGCCACATGATTTTTAGTTCGTTCAGAAAAGCACCTGCTTCAATAAACCCATTTTCTACAGCATTCGCGTGCTTTTTGTAGGCATCCAGCGGCAGTCCCAGAAGGGCATCCCGGTTACAGCTTACCTGTGGTAATTCTTTCCCCTTGAATCCCTCCTGGACTTTGGCGAGACGTTTTTCGCGTGTGTGCAGCAAAGTACAGCCTTGTAGAAAATCTGTACTGGCAATCTTGCTCAGTGTTTGGCGGCGGCTCTCCAGGCCGATCATTCGCGCGAGTCGTCCGGGACTCGGTGGCTTGGGAATACCATTCCAGTCTTCGCGAAGATCGAAATTGCTCGCTGCGTAAATTGCAGTTACCAGCTCAAAAGCGTCCAGTTTCTTACCACCCACATTAACTTTTTCAAAGACGAGGCAGATTGCTTCCCGAGTATTTGTTCGATCCAGTCGTATAATGGGCATCTTGTAGCGTTCGATAAATTCCACTACTCCTTTGACGAAACTCCTATCCAGATCGGAGACATCGCGCTGTCGTTCGCGCCAGTAATCGCGCCAAGCATAGAACCAGTCCCTGCTGTCAAAGACCAGATTGAGGGGAAACATATCATTCTCAAACTCCAGTTCCCGTGTAGACAGGTCCAGATCGATGGTCTTGCCGAAATTGCTGCGCAGTTTTCTATCAGCGGGTAAGCCAATGATAGAATCCTCCATATTCGCTGAGCCACTGACAGCCTCATTGATGTTCAGATAGTAGAATCGCTCGACGATTGTTTTCCTAACCGTGCGCGTACGAACCGGGTCACGTGCGTATGTGGCCTGATAAAGCGAGGTCATACGTTGCTGGCCATCCAGAAGCAACTCTTCGGGTTTGACGTTTTTTTGTTCAACGCCCGAGATCAGGCGCGGTTTGAATTCAACTTCCCCACCGGTTTCCAGCGTCAACAAGGCGCCCACAGGAAAACCCTTGGCGATAGACGCTATCAGGCTTCTGACATCATCGTCTCCCCAAACATAGTCGCGCTGGAAATCCGGCAGCTGAAGTTTGCCGTCGTCAACTTTGCGCAGGATATCCTTGAGATCTTCCTTAGTGGTATCAAACATGGTTATCTTCTTCTTGGAGCTTTAGTGTTTGATCAATCATTTTATTGAATTCAGCTTCCACCTTGCTGGCAAAGTCATCCTGCATCTGGAATACGTCGGTGAATTCGGCAAAGGCCCAGCGGCCATAGCTGTCTAAGTTATTCACGCCGGGGACCCAGTAAGTATCCATGGTCGATTTCTTCTCCTTAGCATCCTCGCCCCGGTAGCCCTTGATCTCCACAATCAGATTGAGCGGATTGTCCTTGCCGTGCCCGTCGTCCACATGAACAATGAAATCCGGTCGGTACTTGCGGGTTTCAGAGGCATACCGATAGGGGACTTCCAACCCGAGGTTGTGGTTCTTCACATATGCCAACACCTTCGGATGCGCTTCCGCCACACGGCAGAACTCACCCTCCCAATCGCTATCAAGGATCACCCAGTTAAGTTGGCAGCGGCTTGCATCCGTCTCCCAGCGGTCCGTCTTTGAGGTATTGAAGTTCACGTGACAGGTTGAGCCAGTGGGGTTGTAGGGATCGAGCATGGCTTTGATGGGCCGTTTGCCCAGTTCGGCGCGAGTAATGGCGGCAGTGATGCGCTCACAGGCGATATCAGCCAGTGCCTGATACATCAGCAGACCAGGATAGGTGTCACCCTTGCAAACGACGCAGGTGTCCAGCCACTCCTTAGTGATGCGCTTGAGCTGGCCGAACAGATACAGTTTGGGTTCTTCCCCCGGATCACGCCACTTGGTTTCCAGCAGTCGCTTGGTGATGTGAAACAGCAGCGTAGAGCGGCGCATATCACGGATGTGCTCAAGGCTGAGATCCACGCTCTCACCAATGATGCCCGAGTTTTTGGTAATGGAGGGGCCAACGATGGCGGGCGTCAGTTCGAATACTGAATCGTCGTTGAACTGCGCCGTCAGGCGCTCCTCGGGCAGCTCGACACGATAGCCTGCCACGCGGGGGAATTGTATCTCCAGTGCTTCACGTTCCGGCAGTATCGCCTTGACCTGGATGGTTTCGCGCGGCGGCTGCGGCGGAGCAATCACAGGCTTCGCAGTAAAGTTGAACGGAATGCCCAGCACATCAGCGTATTCGACGTTGAACAGCCCCTCCTCATTGAGGTCGTAGGACTGGCGGCGTAGGGCGCGGCCGATCACCTGCTCACACAGCAGCTGGGTACCAAAGGCGCGCACACCCAGTACGTGAGTGACCGTATTAGCGTCCCAGCCCTCAGTGAGCATGGATACCGACACCACACAGCGGATAGATTCGCCAAGGTTGCCCGACTTGCCCACTGTATTCATTACCTCGCGCAGCAGGGTCGCATCATCGATGTCCTTGCCAGCGCGTATCTGGTTGGCCAGGTCGCCGCCACGTTCCAGCGCTTCGCGCCTGAACAGGTCGATTTCGGTACTGGCCATATCACGAAAGTTTGCATCGAGGGCATCGCCGGATTCCAGCTGCTCGCTGTCGATCAACAGGGTATTGGGCCGCGGCAGCGGATTATCGTGTTCGTCATAATTGCGAAACAGTGCGAGTCGGCCATTGACCACGTTCGAGCTGCCGTCCTCATTCTCGCGTACAAAACCGGAGATATAGTCATACACCAGCTTGGAGGTGGCGGTATTGTTACAGACCACAATGAAGCAGGGCGGTACCTTGATGTGGGCTTGCTCCCACAAGTTATAGGTTTTTTCGTAATGGCCGTAGAGTGCCTGCAAGGCGGTCTGTAGCTCCACCGGAATACTCAGAGGGTCGAGTGGTTGATTGCTGCCGCGACCCTTCTTGGGCATCTTCTTGCCGATATGCTTCCACAGCTCACGGTACATCGGCATTTCATTGCCCGGGATGTTCTCGGCCACCGGTACCCGTGGCAGCTTCACAATGCCGCATTCGATCGCATCCATCAGTGAAAAGTCACTCATGGTCCAGGGAAAAAGCGTGCCTTCGACGTAGCCAGAGCCGCTCAGAAAGAACGGTGTGGCGGACAGGTCAAAGACCCGAGTGATCCCTAGCTTGCGATTGACGGCTTCCAGACCTGAAATCCAGAGGCGGGCGGCTTCCTTGTTCTTCTGGGCTTCTTTCTTTTCCTCGCCTTTCAGATCTTCTTCAAGCTCCGCATTGGGCTTTTCCCGGTAGCAATGGTGCGCTTCGTCGTTGATGGCCAGGATATTCTTCAGCCCCATCAGTTCCGGCATCACCCGTTGTAACATCTGGCCCTCTGTCTCCAGGGTTTGCAGTGCCTCGCCGTCCCGGCCCTGCAGTAGCAACCTGCCACCTTTCGATAACTCCATCCGTTCACGGAGTTTAAACGCGTGGTAATTGGTGATCACGATCTTCGCTTTGTGCAGATCGTCCAGCATGTCACTGGGCACCAGCTCGCGGCTGGCGTAGTAACTGTTGGGGTCATTGGGCATCAGCACACGCAGACGGTCGCGAATGGTGATACCCGGAGCGACGATCAAAAACCCCCGAGTAAATCGTTTGCTATTGGGCTTGCGCACCGCGTTGATAGTTTGCCAGGCAATCAGCATGGCCATCACGGTGGTTTTGCCAGCGCCGGTGGCCAGCTTGAGGGCGAGGCGCATCAGCTCCGGATTGGCGTCATTGTTGGCATTGGTGAGGTGTTCAAGGAATGCCTGGCCGGTCTTGCCGATGTTCGGGGCAACTTCGGTCAGCCAGATGGCAGTTTCAACCGCCTCTACCTGACAGAAAAAGGGACGGATGCCAGCAAAGTCGTGGTGGCGCCAGTGCTGTAGCAGACGAGCTGTTTCCGGGGTGACGCGCCAGTCGGCCGGGTTGGGCAGCCGTCGCCATTTGTCGACCTCCTGGCGTACGGCATTGATGACGGCGGTGTGGTCGTACTGCTGGTCCTCGGTGGTCAGGCCTGCCCCTTCGTCAAACAGAAGATCAGTTTGACTCCCACTGCCCTTGCGTTTCTTAGGCTTGGGGATGGGCGTGATGAATTCAGCACGACGACGCTTGTCGATAATGGCCTGGGTGGGCTGGCCATCAGGGTCCAGTTCCCAGTGCCGCTCGGGATAGGCATAGGGGGAATTCAGGATGGGCCTCTCAAAAAAGAGATCAGTCACACGAGAGCCTTTCTTTCATTACGGGGTTGGCCACTAATGAATGCACATTTCCAATTGATCATTATTTGAACAACTTTCCTTGTCGCAACAGAGAATCTCCATTTCAATGGATAGTGACGCTTCAACGGTAGGGTCGCCACGACAGATTACACTAGGGCCGTAATAAACGGTACAAATCGAATGGGCATCGGGCGACTGTGTTATAAGTCGGTGAGCAATTTCAGAACTATAGGGACCAAAAGGGTTGCAACCCAGCAACGGGGAGGCTTTCAAGCTGTCCCTGAAGATGTCCCTATGGAATTTTGACGCCTTGATGTCCCTGAAGGCATGGGGACACGCTTAGGCTAACCGCCACAAGGGACTATATCGGGGACACGTGCAAGTGCTGTATATACAGCGGATTCCCCTTATTTTGTCCCTGTTGCACTGAAAAATACTGGTATCTCCCTGTCTTGTCGTGAGCACTGTGGGCTTGGGCATGCGGGCCGCAAAGCCAGGGGGGTGACCTCTTTGGTGCGATCAAAAACCCTTTATAGGTCCCGTGGCACTAATTTGACCATCTTTCCAGAGGCGCAGTACCTCCCGAGTAATCCGCCACATATTAAGGTTGTTTTTGAAAGTCCTGATTAACTCGGGCGTTATATAGATAACGCGCACAGGGTGCTCCGGAGCTGACCCTAAAGCTGATCCAGCCCCGAGGATATTTGTC
>JANNXP010000067.1:0-21801 GCA_031409615.1 Haliea sp.
CGGCTGGGTAGGTAAGAGTCTAGAGCAGTGCCAACATAGTTTCAGCAGAGCTTACGTCCACGCCGGGGCCAGCTTCCACATTGAGATGGGTAACAGTGCAATCCTTGACGATCATGGCAAAACGCTGGCTGCGGGTACCCATGCCAAATCCAGTGCCGTCGAGTACCAAGCCCAGAGCTGCGGCGAACTCACCGTTTCCGTCCGCGAGCATCAGTAGTTCTTCGGCATTCTGGGCCTTGCCCCACGCGCCCATGACAAAGGCGTCATTGACTGACATGCAGACAATGGTATCGACTCCTTTGGCCTTGATCTTATCTGCATTTACCACGTATCCGGGCAGGTGAGTGATGCTGCAGCCCGGTGTAAAAGCGCCGGGAACCGCAAATAACACCACCTTCTTGCCGGCAAAAATGTCCTTGGTTGTGATGTCGATAGGGCCCTTCTCGCCCATTGTCTTCATGGTGCACGCGGGGATCTTGTCGCCAGTCTTGATCGTCATGTTACGCTCCCTAACAGTATGGATGATGTCTTGAGTGAGGGGGAATGATAGCAGATGCCCGGTGAAATACACTGTCCGTTATGTGCGGGCGCAGATATTTCCTTTTACTCCAGAGACAATCGCCGTCTCTATCTCTCATGCAGCAGATGTAGCTTGGTGTTCGTGCCGCCCGCCTGGCGTCTGAGCCTGAATGAAGAGCGGGCGCACTATGCTTTGCATCGAAATCATATTGATGACCCCGGCTATCGGGCGTTCTTGTCGCGCATGATGCATCCGCTCATAGAGCGGCTCGCGCCTGGCGCGCGAGGTCTGGATTTCGGTTGTGGCCCGGGGCCAGCTTTGGCACATATGTTGCGCGACGCAGGCTTTGCAGTCGCGCTCTACGACAGCTTATTTGCTCCTGAGGAAAACGTGCTCGACGCGCGCTACGATTTTTTGTGTGCCACTGAGGTCGTCGAACACCTGCATCGGCCGGGACCAGAACTGGAGCGCTTATGGGCGCTGCTGCAGCCTGGTGGCTGGTTCGGGATCATGACGAAGTTGGTGCGTGATCCCAGCACTTTTTCCAGCTGGCATTACAAAAACGATCCCACTCATGTCTGTTTCTTCAGTGGGGACACCTGGCGCTGGTGGGCAGCGCAGCATGGGGCCAGTGTGGAGATCATCGGCGCGGATGTCATACTACTGCAGCGTTTGCCCTAGCTTGCGTCCTTCAGCATGTTGACGTAAATGGATTCGCAGTCGTGATAGAAGGTCAGTTCATCGTTGCCCAAATAGGGCGCGACCATTGTCAGCAACTGCAATACGCCTTGGTGAATCGTCACTTGGGGAGCGCGGTTGTCATGCAAGAGAGCTTCATAGCTGAACCAGAAGGTCAGGTTGAGCGTCATGTTATCCGCTAGCCCAAGCAACTGCTGGTCTTTAGCGTCGATAACGTCCTGTTGCAGCAATGTCTGGCAAATCGCGTAAAGCGCGGCACGTTTGAGCTGCATTAACCGCTTGAAGCCGCGCTTAATATCCGGGTAGCGCTGCAGGAGATTGTCGAGATTATGATACAAAAATCGATACTGATACATCTCTTCCATTACCACATAAAGATAATACCAGTTGTCCACTACGTTGTTCCGGTCGTGGCTCAGGGGCCGCTCTATCGGTGCCGTCAGGGTGTGGCCGATAGCGTGTTCGTATTGTTGGAACAACTCGGTAATGATCTGGTCCTTGCCTTTGAAATGGTAATAAAGGTTGCCCGGACTGATGTCCATTTCATTGGCAATATCTATAGTCGTTGTAGTGGCCTCGCCGCCTTCGTTAAATAGCGCCAGGCTAGTGTGGAGAATCCGGTCCCGAGTCTTCATGAAGTGCGGGTGTCAGACCTTGCGTTTGCGCGCCACTGCTTTAGTGGTGGTGGAAAGCCTCTTATCACTTGAGGTCTTGTTGCGGACAGTTTTTTTGTTACTGGTTTTGCCGCGACCAGGAGCGGGTCCAGAGCCGGATTTCGTTGCCATTTTGCTCCGGGTGGTCCTGCCCACGCCCTGCTTCGCCAAGGCTTTGCTAAGCTGGTCTACTTTCCTCGTAAGCTGATCGACTTTTTTGTGCAGTGCTGTCAGATCTTCAATACGGGCGGGGCGTTGATTGTGGAAGTTTTCGCGCACGCGGTTGATGCGATCTTCCACCGAGTTTCGGGCCGCCATCGTGCTCTCCCTGGCATCTTCTTCGAGGGCTGTACCCGCTTTTACCAGATCGCGAAACAGTTTGGGCGGTTCCATGGCTTTTTCCAGTCGGCCCTGCGCTTCTTCAACGGCCTTGCCGTATGCGCCTACACCTGCCAGCCAAATATTCTTGGCAATCTCACTGGCTTTGTCGGTGACTTTGCTTTTTTCATCGCTCATGCGGTCCGCCTTCACAGTATTCGAGTGTGGTTTCAAGATAGCGCGTTTGGTGCTCTGTTTGAAGCTGATTAGGAGACAAAAAAAAGGGCCACACAGTGGCCCCAAAAAAGACCCCTGACTGGCAGGGATCATAAATCCTGGATGGGTTTCGCCTAGGCGGCGGTCTTAAGACGGACAGATTTCTTCAACTCTGCAAAACGCGCTTTGGCCTTCTTCAGTCGCTGTTCCAGCTTTTTGCGGTCTGTCAGGCTGTCCAATTCCAGCTTGGGCAGCTCGATATCTTGCATTGCAATTTTGGCGTCTTTCTCGAGCTTAGCGCCGCGTTTCACCAGTTCTTTGTACATCTTGTCAGCTTTCTTGCGCTGTTCTTCCAGCTGCTTCGGCAGACTGTTGATCTGCTCCTGCGCTTGGTCGTATGCCTTGCCATACAGGCCGAGGCCAGCTAGAAATACGGTGCGGCCAGTCTCTTGCGCGTTAACGGCGAAGTCTGGTACTGATTTTTTTGGAGCGGCGCGCTTAGTGACAGGCTTGCGCTTGGCGATAGGCTTGCGCTTGACAATTGGCTTACGCTTGGCGGCAGGTTTGCGCGCCACTTTGTTGGTAGTCTTCGATTTTTCGGCCATGATGTATCTCCTTGCAAACGGTAAAGAAAAGTGGGCTTTCCCACCAGTTCGGGACCAGACTACGGAAAATAAATAGAATAAACATACTAATAAAAAGTGATTTTTTTGTGGTGGCATCGATCGGTGCACCATGGCTTGCGCTGTGGTGAGAAGAACTGTGGTTACCCATTGGCGCCACTACAAAAAAAGGCCCACTATGCAGTGAGCCTTCTAATGAACAAAACGGGATGTCAGCTGGATTTCGGTCCGGCCGCCACGATCGCGTCGGAAACGTCAAACTTTTTAATATTCTGCTCAAACAGGGTCGCCAGCTTGCGCGCCTGCTCGTTGTAGACGCTGTCGTCACCCCAGCCTAAGCGCGGGTCGACGTATTTGGCGTCGACACCGGGAATTGCAATGGGAAAGTCCAGGTTCAGGATGTCGAGGTGTGCGGAGGGTGCATTCAGCAAAACGCCGCTCTGGCATGCGTGAACCACTGCGCGGGTAACCGGGATCGGAAACCGCGAGCCCTTGCCGGCGGGGCCACCAGAGCCTCCAATCCACCCGGTGTTGACCAGGTACACCCGGCTGTCGAAATCTTCTATGCGTTTCATCAGAAGTTCCGCGTAATCACCGGCTGGCCGCGGCATAAATGGCGCCCCGAAGCAGGTTGAGAACGTGGGGTGGATGCCAGCTTCTGCACCCAGTTCCGTCGATCCCACTCTAGCGGTATAGCCGCTTAGAAAATGAAATGCTGCTGCTTCCTTGGAGAGGATAGAAACGGGAGGTAGGACGCCGGAAACGTCACACGTGAGAAAAATGACACATTTAGGCTCGCCACCGCTGTTACTCTCGGTGCGTTTGGCGACATGCTCCAGTGGGTAGCAGCAGCGACCGTTTTCAGTAAGGCTGGTGTCGGAATAATCGGCACGACGCGAATCATCCAGTACGACATTTTCGATAATGGCGCCAAAGCGGATAGCATCCCAGATGACCGGTTCATTTTTCTGGCTCAGGTCTATCGTTTTGGCATAGCAGCCGCCTTCGAGATTGAACACGGAGCCTTTGGCCCAGCCATGCTCGTCATCGCCGATCAGGTAGCGCTCCTGGTCGGCGGAGAGGGTTGTCTTGCCTGTACCGGACAGCCCGAAAAACAAGGTGGTATCGCCAGACTCACCCACATTGGCACTGCAGTGCATGGGCATGACGTCCTTTTCTGGCAGCAGGAAATTTTGCACCGAAAACATGGATTTTTTCATTTCGCCGGCGTAGCGCATGCCGGCGAGCAATACCCTGCGCTGGCCGAAGTTAATAATAACGACGCCGTCGGAGTTCGTGCCATCGCGCTCGGGGACACATTCAAAACCGGGGACATTAAGGATGTTCCATTCCGGCTTGCGAGCAGCATTATAGCTCTTGGGACGAATGAACATATTGCGGCCAAACAGAGACTGCCAAGCGGTTTCCGTAGTGACTTTAACGGGCAAATAGTGGTCGCTGTGTTCGCCCACGTGCAGGTGCATACTGAACCGGTCACGCTCGGCCAGGTAGGATTGCACCCTCTCCCAAAGGGCATCGAATTTATCACTATCGAAGGGGCGGTTGACGCTACCCCAATCAATGCTGTCTGCGGTACTGGGTTCCTTGACTATGAAGCGGTCTGCGGGAGAGCGGCCCGTACGTTTGCCGGTGGTCACCAGCAGGGCGCCCGTATCGGACAGTATAGCCTCGCCGCGTAGGAGTGCTTGTTCAATGAGTTTGGCAGGCGCCAGGTCGGAGTGCTCCTGCGCAGTTTGGATATCTCGAGTCATTGTGGGTCCTGTCATTTTAGAGCGCGGGCCCGGCGGACCGCTTGCGCCATTTTTCGGGCTTTAAGGGGACGTAATTATGTCAGAAACACTGCGTTATGCGAAATATATCGGATCACACATTCGGCGCAATCGACCCAACTTGCGATCAGTGTAACGTTTTGGCCGCATCGTCCTCTAAAATGTCCGCAAGGTCGCTGCGGTCGAAGCTATATTGTTGATTGCAAAATTCACAGTCCATTGTGATGTTGCCGAGGTCCTCTAATAGCTCTTCCAATTCAGTCGGATGCAAGGTGGCAAGGGCATTGCGGGTGCGCTCGCGGGAACACGTGCAGTGAAATCTGACTGGGGATGGCTCGAATAAGCGCACCGGATCTTCGTGGTACAGGCGATACAGCAGTTGTTCGGCATCAAGATCGAGCAATTCTGCGTCCGTCACGGTAGCGGCTAGTGCGCACGCGTGCTCCCACTGTTGCAGGCGCTGGATCTCGTCATCGGCGATTTGTACAGGTAACTGCTGCAGTAACAGGCCCCCCGCGCGCTGCCCGTCTGCCGCCAGCCAGATTCGGGTTTTCAACTGTTCGGATTGCTCAAAGTAGGCGTCCAGACCCTGGGCCAGAGAGCCCTGCCGCAGCGGGACGATACCCTGATAGCGTTGGCCATTGGTGGGATCAATGGTGATTGCCAACTGCCCGTTGCACAGCAACTGGTCATTGCTGTTGGAAGTAGCATGCTCTGCTCCACGAGCGATGCCGCGCACCTGCAGGGAATGATCGCACTCCACCATAAGCAGGGGTATCTGGCCTTGTGACCTAACTTGCAAAACCAATTTCCCCTCGAACTTGAGGTTGGTGCTGAGCAGCACTGCGGCCGATAAGAATTCACCCAGTAGGCGGCTCACCCCATAGGCGTACTGGTGAATGGCCAGTATCTCGCGATAGGCCGAGTCCAGTTGCACGCTTTCGCCACGAATATCCGCGTCCACAAACAGGAAGCGCCGGGATCGGTCGCTGGTGGGGACTTGCGGTGTGTATTCAGATTTGGTCATTTTTGTGTGTCGGAAACTCTCTGCAGGGCGGGTTTTGGCAAGGCGTGTTAGGCCCGAGGTAAAAGTATACAGGCCAGACTTGTCTGCAGGGTTCAGTATTTGAGGCCAGTTGCGAAAAATAGTGGCTCTGCGAGGACCTTGTTCCGAATAGCAGCTACAGTATGTTTTTGCTGCGACGATTAATATTCCCTTATCCCCTTCTTGCTGCTTGAGGAAATCCGACGATGAGATTCAGTTATCAGATTGGCATGTGTGACCCCCCCCATTACCTGCCACTAGCCAAGGCTGCGGAGCAGGCGGGTTTCCATGGTATAGCGATACCCGACAGTATTTGTTATCCCCAGGAGGCTAGTTCTAAATACCCTTACAATAAGGATGGCAGCAGGGAGTTTCTGGAAAGCGTGCCATTCATTGAAAGCCTTATTGCCGTTGCCGCGATGGCGGCTGTCACCCAGAACATCCGCTTCGCAACCTTCGTTTATAAGCTCGCCGTGCGCCAGGCGCCGGTGGTAGCCAAACAGGTACAGGGTATTCAGGCGCTTTCAGGTAACCGCTTCGATTTCGGTATTGGCATAAGCCCCTGGGAGGAAGACTTCGCAGTCTGCGGTGTCCCTTGGGAAAAGCGCGGCAAGCGTTTTGATGAACAGATCGACATTTTGCGGGGGCTCGAAACCGGCGATTATTTCGGGTATGCCGGTGAAATGCACACTATGCCCGCCAATAAGATGAACCCGGTGCCCACCAAACCGACCTCGCTGCTGATTGGTGGACACACTGAGCCTGCATTAAAGCGCGCGGCTCGGGTGGGTGACGGCTGGATGTGCGCTGGCGCAAATATTCACGAACTGGAGGCCTACATTGGGCGCATCAACCAGTTGCGCAAGGAATACGGTACCACCGATAGGGCGTTTAGAATATTTACGACCGGCCAGAACGCGTTCACGCCGGAGGGCATTAAAAAGCTGGAAAGTATTGGTGTGTCTGATGTCATTATCGGCTTTCGCAATGTCTATGAAATGGATGCCGACAAGCCTCTGGAGGAGAAAATAGCCATGTTGAACTGGTATGCAGGCGAGTTTATTCATGGCTGAGTACGCCGCCAATACCCCGGTGCTAGTGGGCGTCGCTGCGATACAGCAAAAATTTGACGATTGGCAGCGGGCCATGGAACCGGTAGCCCTGATGGAGCAGGCATTGCGAGATGCGGCCGCCGATGCCGGTTGCAGTGAGCTGTTGGGCATGGCAGACGAAATTCTGGTACCCAAGAGCCTCTGGAGCTATAGCGATCCGGGTCGCTTGTTAGCGGAAGCGTTTGGAGCGCACTCCGCTACGACTCTATTGGCTGAGTTTGGAATATTGCAGCAGAGCCTGTTGACCCGTGCCTGCCAACGCATCGCTAAGGGCGAAGCGCAAGTCGTATTGGTTGCGGGGGGGGAAGCCAAATACCGTGCGCTATGCGCTGGGAAGGCGGGAATGGAGGCTCCTGAAACACTGCAGATCGATGTGGAGCCCGACATCACGCTGCGCCCGCAGGATGAGATGTGGTCATCAGTGGAGTCAAATAGTGGCTTAGGTATGCCCGTGGGTTACTACGCCATAATGGACAGCGCGCTGCGCTATAAGCAGGGCTTGAGTCTTGCTCAACATCGGGATCAGATGGCCACGATGTACGCGCAATTGAGTGAGCTCGCCGCGGATAATCCGGATGCCTGGTCCGACCATGCGGTCTCGGCCGCCCACATTCGCGAGCACTCGGCCGCCAATCGTATGCTGGCGTTCCCCTACACCAAATTGCACAACAGTCAGTGGAACGTGGACCAGGCTGCAGGTCTCATACTGTGCTCTGCGCGCGTCGCTGCGGATTTGGGTATTGAACGCAGCAAATGGGTATTTCCGCGTGCATTCACCGAATCCAATTTCATGTCAGTGGTCGCTAGTCGCAGGGATCTGGGCGCCAGCCCGGGCTTTCGTATCGCAGGACAGGTCGCCATGGAGTTGGCGGGCGTCAATTTTAGTGATATCCGTTTGTGTGAGCTATATTCCTGTTTCCCCTCCGCAGTGCGGGTGCAGTTGCAGGAATTTGGCCTGAATCCTCTGCGTAATGTCAGCGTCACGGGGGGGATGACCTTCGGCGGTGGCCCGTTGAATAACTTTGTGTTTCAGGCAACGGTGAAGATGGCCCAGTTGCTGCGCCAAAATTCTGGGGAGATCGGCCTGGTCACCGCCGTTAGTGGCCTGTTGACTAAACAAGCTTGTGCGCTGTGGTCGTGCAGTCCTGGAGCGGGGGATTGGGCTTGTGCCGATGTCACCGAACAGGTTCGCCAGATGAGCGAAGTGTGCGATCTGGTCGCAAACTACAGTGGTAAGGGCTCGGTGGCAGGCTATACGGTGCTATATCAGGGTTCAGACGCCTGGCGTGCCGTGGCGGTCTTCGACCTACCCGATGGCCGCCGTACAGTGGCCTATAGCGAAGATTTAGCGTTAATGGAGCTTATGATGGCTCAGGAATGCTGCGGCGCGATGTACCAGCTGGCCGACGGCAAGTTTGAATAGGGCTAGCCACGGCGCACTGCTCTGGGCGACATCCCGGTCCATTTCATGTAAGCCCGACGGAAATTTGAAGCGTCACTGAAGCCGACCATGTAGGCGATGCTGGAGAGCGGCAAGCGCGTATTTTGCAAGTAGCGAGTGGCATGTTCGCCGCGCACCTGATCCAATAAATTCTGAAAGGACTGCTGCTCTTCATCCAACCTGCGTCGGTAGGTGCGTGGGCTCAGATTGAGCATATTGGCAATCTGGGGCATCTGCGGATACTGGCCTTCGAGTTTGCGTAACAGGCGCAAGGTCTGCTCAGCCACCGAGTTTTCCTCTTCCAGGTCAGCCAGCAGTCGGGCACATTCGGCCTCGTACAGGTTGCGCAACACCGGATT
The DNA here is from genome assembly GCA_031409615.1 of Haliea sp. Taxonomy (GTDB): domain Bacteria; phylum Pseudomonadota; class Gammaproteobacteria; order Pseudomonadales; family Halieaceae; genus Marimicrobium. The sequence continues at coordinate 8,777 of JANNXP010000067.1, forward strand.
GGAGGACGGCAATGCCGTACCTAGCAAATTGCGGTGAAACAAAATCCGACCCCGCACACAGTCGAAGTGGACATCCGCGCCGAATACCTCGTAATAGAGTTCGCAGTGCGTCGGCCGTGGATAGGGCAATTCCATGCGCAGGCACAACCCGGGTGCATTTAACAGGCCACGCAAAGTGTTGATAAGCGCGCCGTACAAAAGCTCGTAGCTGAACTCAATCGATGCATCCTCCGGTGTGCTTGCCATTGTCAGAATGCACTGCTCGCCAATGGTCTCAAATTCAAGGTGCAAGCCGGACGCCAGCAGGTGATTATATTTGAGGAATAAACCCATAGCCTGGGCCAGGTCGGTGCAGGTTATAAAGGCCTGACCCAGTACCGCGTGAGCGCTTAAATTCAGGCGCAGCCCCAGTTTTAGGCCGAGGGCGGGGTCGCCGGTGAGCGCCTGGGCATTGGCGACCAGTTGGTTGAACTCCGCATCATTGATGCGGGCGCCGATACCGGCAATGCCCGTATCCGCGAGAGTCGTGCCGGCCAGCAGTTTTTGGCGGTCGCAGCCCTGCCGCTCAACCATGTCGATAAGAATCAGTATGTACTGGGCTGGTGTGCTGGTATTTGGCATGAGGCTATTTGGCCACAAATGACCTCAATTTGACAAGACTTTACCTTGCTGGGTATGTGGCCAACGCGCATAGTCGGTCGCTGATGCAAACAACGGAGTAAAGAGTTATGACCATGCGAGTTGAATGGACTGAGAAAACACCACGCAAAATACAGCGCTATGCCGGCGCCGATTACCCCAGCGAGAATCCTGACCTGGTGGATGTTCTGACGAGTGCAGATGTGGACCACGTCGCCGAGATTTTCCAGACACCACTAACCGGTTCATACAATTGGGACTACACCATACAGGACGACAGAATTAAAAAACTCTACGACCTGGGTAAGCAGCTGAATTGGGATCCTGAGATGGATATCGATTGGGATCGCCCCTGGCCTGCGGAGCAACGGGCACCGGAGATGATGAATCTCCATGACTACGAACCGTATCTGGCCATGGACGAGAAAACCAAGGATGAGTTCTGGCTACACATGAATGCCTGGAGCCTATCCCAGTTCCTGCACGGAGAGCAGGGCGCGCTGTTGGTGGCTTCCCAGCTATGCTCCTGTGCACCAACGTTTAACGCCAAACTCTACGCTGCGTCGCAAACCTTCGATGAGGCGCGCCATGTGGAGGTGTTCAACAAGTACCTGCAACAGCGGATCGGGATGATGTACCCGATCAATACGCACCTTAAAAGCATTATCGACAAAATACTCACCGATGCCCGGTGGGACATGAAGTTCATCGGGATGCAAATTGTGATTGAAGGGCTTGCGTTGTCGGCGTTCGCTACAACGCGTGAAATTACGCCTGACCCGGTACTCAAGGATGTTGTGTATTTGGTCACCAGAGACGAGGCGCGGCATGTGACGTTTGGCGTCAACTATCTGGAAGAATTCATCAAGACGATGTCAGAAGAAGAGCGTGATGAGCGCGCCCAGTTTGCCTACGAGGCTTGTGCCATCAGTCGTGAACGCCTGATTGCCACTGACGTATTCCGCCATTTTGGCTGGGATGTTGAAGAGGCCCGCAAAAAAGTCCTGGACGGATTTGTAATGTCCACCTTCCGTAATCTGCTATTCCAACGTGTGATCCCCAATCTTGCGCGTATTGGGTTGCTGACGGAAAAAGTGCGTCCCAAATTCGAATCACTGGGTATTCTGGATTATGAAAATCTTGCCACCGACGGCGACATCGACTGGTCAGTGTTGGAGCGCCCGCTGGATGTAGAAGAAGCGCAGTCCTATGAGCAGAGCATGTTGGCTGCGTTCGCCAGGAAGCACGAGGAGGATGCCCGAACCAGCTCAGCTGCCTGATTGATCGTACCCCGGACGGTGACTTTCGGGGGGTAAGGAGCAGACACTATTCTGGTCCTTTGCAGGGCCGCAGCAGGCAAATGTCAGGGGCAATAAAAAGCCGGCTTGGGCGCCGGCTTTTTTGTATCTGGCAGATGCGTTGGGTTATGCGGACAGAGCTTTAACCTGCGTATTAAGGCGGCTCTTGTGGCGTGCTGCCTTGTTCTTGTGGATGATGCCCTTGTCAGCCATGCGGTCGATGACGGGTATGGCACTGTCGTAAGCTGTTTTGGCTGCTGCCGGGTCACCGCTGTTAATGGCGGCAGATACTTTTTTGATCACCGTGCGGACCAGAGATCGCAGGCTGGAGTTGTGCGAGCGACGCTTTTCCGCTTGGCGGGCGCGTTTCCTTGCTTGTGGTGAATTCGCCACGGTTAATACCTCAATAGGGGTCAAAAAATCAGGAGGCGCGATTATTCACATTGCTTATCAGCTTGTCAACCGCTGTCTTGCTGGGAGTCTAACTGGTTCGGTCGAGGTCAGCTGATGTATACTAATGCCTACTAGTTATTATTGGCCGGCTCTCCGAAGGTGGCGTATGTGAGAATGGACAGTACAGCGAGGGCGCAGGCGCCCAGCACTGCAGATCGGATTCTCGACGCCGCTGAAGATCTCTTTGCCGAGAAGGGTTACAGCGCGACATCCCTGGGTGATGTAGCAGACCGAGTGGGTATTCGGTCTCCCAGCCTTTACAACCACTTCAAGAACAAGGAGGCGCTTTATGCAGCGGTACTTGATCGGTTGTTGGAGGAGTTCTCTGCACCCTTGGCGGAGCTGGACAGCGGGCCGGTAACCAACGAGAGAGTCTTTCCGTGGTTGGAGACCATCGTTCGTCAGCACCATGCCAACCCCAACCTTGCCAGACTGTTACAGCATGCCGCGCTTTCCGGGGGACCTCACACTAACGAGTTGATCGATCGGTTGTTTCGACCAATGTTTCGGTCGCGTGCCAAGGTAGAAGGAGATCAGTTTACCCTTTTCGAGAACACCGGACTGCAGCCCTGGGCGGTAATGGCTTTCAATAATCTGGTGATGTCCTACGTTACGATGGCGCCGATGTACCGGGACTTGCTGGGTCAGGATCCCTTCAGTGATGCGGCGCTGGAGAACCAGCTCAATCTTATCAAAATGCTATTGCGAGCTGTCTTTGAGTATAAAGGGAATTAGACTTGAGACCGTTTGTCGCGCCGGGTAGTCCACCTGTCGAGTCGCTAGAGGCCTGGTTCAAACTATGTTGATTTCAGATGCGGTGCATATTTGGCGTGAATCAGATGGTGATTACCATATTGAGTGGCGCGCCAGCCACCCTGCAACGCGCGTGACAGTTGAGTCGTTGGCAGCGGGCGGTGTGTTGCAGGCCCACTGCGGCGACGGCTCCGAGCGAGTCCGTATGTCGGGTCTGGAACCGGCGAGCCGCCATTATTTCCGCCTCCGGGACCAACATGGCACTGAAGTGTTGGCGGCCGAGCGTAAACTGGGGATGCAGGGAACCCCGAATTTCAGGGATTTTGGTGGCTACCCTACCGCTAATGGACGCCGGGTGAAGTGGGGATTCTTGTTTCGCTCGGGCCAGCTTTCGAACCTGAGTGACCAGGATGTAGTACTGCTGGCTAGCTTAAAGCTTGATCTCATCTGTGATTTCAGGCGGCAGGAGGAGCAGGAGAGTGATCCCAGCAGACTGCCTGGGAATAACCCCCCCCGGATAGTAAGTCTTCCCATAACCCCCGGCAGTAACTCGCGATTTTTCGAACAGGCAGCAGGTCAAATGGGTGACCGACAGACCATGTTCGATTTCATGCTGGAGATCAACCGTGATTTTGCTGAGGCTCAGACAGCAACGTACGCTCGCATGTTTCGTGAGGTTCTAGAGGTGGAGGATGCGCGATTCCTGGTGCACTGTGTCGCAGGGAAAGATCGCACGGGATTTGCCGCCGCCATTGTTCTATTGGCTCTGGGCGTATCTCGGGAGATAGTAATGCGCGACTACATGCTCACTGGACGATTTTTCCACCCAGATCAGGAAATCGACCGACTGCGAAAAAAGTATCAGATGGAGCAGATGGATGCGCAGTCCATCATGCCCATGCTGGAGGTGCATGAGGATTATCTCACCCGCGCGCTCTTTGCGATTGAGCAAAGCTATCCTTCGGTAGAGGTCTATCTGGCGGAAGCGCTGGGGGTGGGCGCGGCCGAAGTTGCGGAATTACAGGCCCGCTATCTGGCTTGAAGCCTGTCAATGGATGAGTCGCCACCAGGACGGGGCGACTCTATTGTCAAAAAAACGTTATTTAGGTGCTTTGCAGGCATCTTTGGCAGCATTAATCTGCTTCTTCTCGCATTTATCACTGGTGGCGTCGCCCACACACCATTTGCCACGGTTATCCCAAGCGGTCAGCGGCGCTTTTTTGCCATTGGAGCACTTTACCGTGTATTTCGCATAGGGTTTGCCATCCTCGGCAGTGGCATTGGCGTCGAACACAATGCTGGTGGGTTTGGCGGCAAAGCTGCTGGCAGAAACGATTACCAGAGCGGCTGTGGCTGCAAATTTTGCTAGTTTCATTACAATTTCCTCACTATTTCAGTACTGGCGTTGGCGCCGATCACGGATCCTTTGAGGACCGAGCGTGCAAGTCTGCATTATAGGGGGTAAGTAATAGCTAGAGAGAGTTACCAAATCGTAACTATTTGGGTATTTTGGTAACAGGCATTTTGATGTGAGTCGATAATTAATTACATGTATATGATTTGTATAAATAACTTTTCATTTCAGCGAGATTTCTATGGGGAGCATTAACTATTATTAATGTCCACATTGGTAACGAGAGGCCCCAAAAGTTCACCTAGCTCTCTGTGCACTCGTCAGTCGCGAAGATTTTTCCGGTCAGGTGTTGCCCGCATCTGTCGGATGACTCGCGAGGAGAATTTGGGTATGGTGTGGCGCCTAAGAAACTTGGGATGAATGGCTTGACCGACCCCTTTGCAGAGATCCGGCCCTACAGGGACGATGAAGTGGCGGCGGTCCTGTTTCGGTTGCTCAATAACGCTGAATTCCTGGACACTCTGGCGGTGTACCGTCTGGGCCGGCTGGCCTCCATTATGCCCAGTGTGCTGCGCCCGATAGTCCGCTATCTGCTGGCTCGCGAAGTGCGTGGTGTGGTAAATGTACGTAGCATGCAGCTCGTTATCGAGCGCTACATGACACGTATGATCGAGCGCGCTACCGGTGGATTTAGTGTGTCCGGGCTGGAGCGTCTTAATCCTACGCGGCCCTACCTTTACATGAGCAACCACCGGGACATCGCGATGGACCCGGCCTTCACCAATTACGCACTGCACTGCAACGGATATGAAACAGCGCGTATCGCCATTGGGGATAATTTACTGACCAAGCCCTGGGTCTCGGATCTGATGCGGCTGAACAAGAGTTTTATTGTGAAGCGCTCAGTGAGCGGCCCCCGGGAACTGCTGGCGGCCTCTAAAACGCTTGCCAACTACATCCAACACTCGCTTATGAAGGAAAATTCACCGGTCTGGATCGCCCAACGCGAAGGACGCGCCAAGGACGGTGTTGATCGCACTGAGCCCGTAATCATCAAGATGCTGTCCATGAGTCGTGACAAGCGCGGACAGGAATTTGGCGAGCATATCCAGAGCCTGGGTATTGTGCCCGTGGCAATCTCCTACGAGCTCGACCCCTGCGATGCCATGAAGGCCAAAGAGCTGTTTCAGAAGTCGACCGAGGGCCGTTATGAAAAAGGCGAGCAGGAGGATGTCGCCTCCATTGCTCAGGGTATTGCCGGTGAAAAAGGCCGCGTCCACGTCTCATTTGGTACGCCATTGAGTGGCGCAGGCCTGGACACCCCCGATGCGGTTGCCGCGGAGGTCGATAGACAAATTATTAGTGAGTACTGCCTGCACCCCACCAATCTCTACGCCTACCGGCGTTTGTACGGTGCGCAGGCCCCTGTCCCTCAGGAGCTCTATCTGGAGGAGGGCGATTGCAGCGAAGCGGCCTTTGACGCGCGCATCGAGTCTATGCCCGAAGCACACCGTCCCCACGCGCTGGGGATCTATGCCAATGCAGTGGTGAGTAAACTGGCACTGGCTGACCGTTCCCAGCCCCCTTGCTGAGCGAAGACGTCAAGGACACCATCCGCGAGGCCTACAGCGCCATTGTGGAGAGCAAATCCCTCACGCCCCGTTGGGGGCAGCGCCAGATGATCGCTGAGATAGCCAATACATTGTCCCGTATCCCACCTGCCGGTGCGGCAGCTAGCGGGCTGCCAGCAGTCTGTGTCATCGAGGCGGGCACGGGTACCGGAAAGACAATTGCCTACGCCGTCGCTGCAATCCCCATGGCAAAGTCCTTGGGCAAACGGCTGGTGGTCGCCACTGCGACGATCGCGCTGCAGGAGCAGTTCGTCAACAAGGATCTGCCGGACATTCGGCGCAGTAGTGGCATGGACTTCACGTATACGCTGGCCAAGGGGCGACGACGCTATGTGTGCCTTTCCAAACTGGATCGGCTGCTGGCAGAGAGCCAGGGCGCGTCAGCCTTGATACCACTGTATCCCGATGAGTGGCGAGCACCTCTGGAAGCTGAGGCGCTGCCCGTGTATGACGCGATGCTGCAGGCCCTGGGTCGGGGGCAGTGGGACGGTGACCGGGACAACTGGCCGGAAAGCGTGGCGGAGGAAATCTGGTATGGCGTGACCACGGATCACAGCCAGTGCAGTGGCCGGCGTTGCCCGAACATCAGTCAGTGCAGCTTTTACCGAGCCAGGGATGAATTGCAAAGCGCAGACATTATCGTCACCAATCACGATCTTGTGCTGGCCGACCTGGCGCTGGGGGGCGGAGCTATCTTGCCGCTACCCGAGGACAGTATCTATGTGTTCGATGAGGGGCACCATCTGCCTGATAAAGCGCTGTCGCATTTTGCAAGTTTCTGCCGCTTGCATTCCACCATAGCCTGGTTGCAGGACAGTAAGAAATCCCTGGCGCAATCGGCGCCACTACTGCTTGCCATAGAAAGTGCGCAGCGGTTGTTGCAGGCGCTGCCGGGCGACATGGACGAAACAATCGTCGCACTCCAGGTGGCGGAACAAACGGTAACGGCCCTGTTTGATGCAGCGCAGTTGGATGACCGCCGGGACGAGCAACAGTTGCGGCTGGAACATGGCCTGGTACCCGCGTCATTGCGCCCGGTGGCAGCAGCACTCACTGGGCAATTCCAGAAACTGAGTAGCGCGCTTTCTCGTCTGGAGAACACACTCGAGGAGGCCTTGGATGACGATGTTGCCGGGGTAGACAAATCCGATATCGAAACCTGGCATATCAATGTCGGAGGTATGCTCGGTAGAGCAGAGGCCGCATTAACTCTGTGGCAGGAGTATGCGGTGAGCGGGGAGGGTGAGATACCACCCAAAGCGCGCTGGATTACGCTCTTGAACAGTGCAGGACAGTTGGGCTTTGAGCTGCGTTGCAGCCCGGTATTGGCGGCGGACATCCTGCACGATTGCCTGTGGTCCAGGGCGGCCGGCGTCATCGTGACCTCGGCGACGATAACAGCCCTTAACTCATTTGATCGCTTTAAGTTGCATTCGGGCGCGCCACCTGAGGCCAACTACAAAGTCGTGGTCAGCCCCTTCAATTACGCCAATGCCACTTTCGCCGTACCTGCCATGGACTGCGATCCGAGTGACGCGCAGGCCCACACGGAGGCGTTGATAGAGCAGTTGCCGCGTATTCTGGATCACCAGGAGGGCAGTCTGGTGTTGTTCTCCTCACGCCGTCAGATGCAGGACGTTTATCACGGGGTCAGCGGCGACTTCGGCGGTCGAATATTGATGCAAGGGGATTACAGCAAACAGGAAATTCTGCGCAGGCATAGGGAGGCCATTGATGGCGGCGAGGGGAGTGTGATCTTTGGCTTGGCCAGTTTTTCTGAAGGGGTCGACCTGCCCGGCGACTACTGCCGCCATGTGGTGATAGCCAAGATTCCCTTTGCCGTGCCGGATAGCCCGCTAGAGGCGGCCCTGGCCGAGTGGGTGGAGGCGCAGGGGCGCAATGCCTTCATGGAAATCAGCGTACCGGATGCCGCCCTGCGCCTGGTCCAGGCCAGCGGCAGGCTGTTGCGCACCGAGGAGGACAGCGGTCGAATCACCTTGATGGACCGGCGTATTCTGACCAAACGGTATGGCCGCGCCATTCTGGAATCACTGCCGCCGTTTCAGCTCCAGTTGGGTTGAACCGAGCGCGGCCGAGTAAATGTGTGCTGCTCGCTCAGGGCAGGGCCGCACGCCATAGCTGATGCCAGAACTGCAGCAGAGGTTCATTCTTGCCCAGCAGCAGGTCGCGCTTGCCAGCAGTCAGTCCCCGTTGGCAGTGCTCGGCCATTGGCAGGTCCTCGCGCGCAAAAACATCGCCACCGAATTCGTAGGCCTTGCGGGCTTGGTCAACATCGCAATGGGGTCCGCTAACGCCGGCGTATATGACCCGTGATTCCCCTGGGGCTGTGCCGGGTTCCGCTCGAATCATCTGCGCCCCCAGCGCGTTAACAATAAACATGACTCCAGGATAAAGGGTGAAAGTGCACGAGCCCTGGATCGTGTCTGGCCAGCTATCTTCGTCGCGCTCTGCAAGATGCACAATCGACTTGAGGGGGAAGGCCCACAGGCTATGGCGCCCAGCGGTGTCGACCACCGCATTGGGAGCCAGTATCTGGGCTACGCTGTCCCGATGCAGGGTTTGGAAGTGGTAGCTCTCCAGGCTGAGGTCACTGACCAGTTTCCAATTGGCCGCCACATCAAACTGGCGCCGTTCCAGGGCGCGGTAGTGTTGCAAGCCAAACCCGTCGAGGTGTGCACTTATCTCGACCAGTGCGTTGTCCACGGCGTGCGCCGAGACGTCGACGCTAATGGCCACCACAACAATTCCGAGGTTCTCCGACACGGCTAGCGGTGTAAGCGAACAGGCTTCCCTGGGTGTACTGAAGCAGTCATTTTCCGGTCGGCCGCGCAACGCACCGTCCATGGCATAGGCCCAGCCGTGAAACGGACAGACCAAAGAGCGGGCCTGCCCCGAACCGGTTGCAACGGGCGCTCCGCGGTGCGAGCAGGCGTTGATGAAGGCGCGCAGTGTTCCGGTCTCGTCCCGGGTCAGCAGCACCGGTATGTCGAGCACCTGCAGGGCCAGATAACTGCCGGGCACGGGAATCTCTCCAGAAAATGCCACGGGCTGGGGCGTATCGATAAACAGGGTGTGCCGCTCAAGTGCGAGGGTGTGGGGACAGTAAAATTCGGCGGCTGCAATACTGGCTTCCCGCTCAGTCTGGTCCGTGGTGTTGTTGCGCAGATTGTCCAGCAGACGCCGGTTGATGTTGTTGATGAACGCTCTATGCACGACGCATCTCTTTACCAAACGAACACGGCCAGTGGCAGGAAACAAAGATGGAGCGGGTGGCGGGAATCGAACCCGCATATGCAGCTTGGGAAGCTACCGTTCTGCCATTGAACTACACCCGCTTAAGCAACAGTTGCCGGGGGCGACTGGCCCCACGCCAACACTGCATGCCAGAGTATCCGCATCAGCGCAGTGGGTCAAAGGCCGTACTGTCTGATCGCGGTGACATTCGGGTAAAATTAGCGCACAGCGGACCGCAATCGGGCCCATAGATCACCGCCGGGAAGCTGATTTTCGATGCACCGGCGCATCACAGGAGCAGGGTGTTCATGCATACCGAGGTAGCTGAAGCGCTGATCGACATAGAGGCGCAGCTGCGCCAGCTCGGGCAGTGGCACAAGGTGCGTCCCACGGCTGAGGCGCTCGCCTCGGACCTGCCCTTTTGCGTGGATACACTGACCTTTCCCCAGTGGCTGCAGTTTGTCCTTTTGCCAACGCTTTATACCCTGCTACAGGAGGGCCAGACCCTGCCAGAGCGCTGCGGTGTCGCGCCTATGGCTGAGGAGTACTTCCGCGGCACCGGACTGAGAAGTACCGAACTGGTGGCAGCCCTGCTGCGGATCGATACACTGCTATCCGCGGGCGTGCAAAACCGACACTAGCCGCACTTGTTCAAAACGATAGGGGCTTACCGCCCGGGTTTAGGCACAGCTTTCTCTGTGGTATGTTGTGCACTAAACTTCCGCTTAGACGATAAAACTAGCCGCTGAACAGGCACCACTCTTCCTATGAAATATAATAATGCTGTAAAAATAGCCGCTCTGATGCTGTTCGTCGTGGCGCTGGCAGGATGTGGCGGTGGTGGCGGCTCATCGGCTCCCGTTGCCTCTGACGTCGTTTCTCAGGGAACAAGCGCCCCCCAAATTTCCTGGTACAGCGCAGCACAGCCCTTGATACAGCGCTATTGTGTCGCCTGTCACATTGACGGCGGCCCGGCGTCTTTCCCGCTGGAAACCTACGAGCAGGTCTACGGAAAACGCTCCGCTCTGGCCTTTGTGCTGGAGGGTGACACCATGCCACCGCTGGGATTTGCTGACCTCAAGCCGGCCGAGTCGCGCCTCCTGCTGCAGTGGCTCGCCGACGGAGCTCCGCAAGGTGATGCATCACAAGCGCCCTACAAACAGCTGGACGCCGGATTCACCTACCATGCGGATATTCGCGCTATCCTGGAAAAAAACTGCGTTACCTGTCACGTAGCCGGTGGCGTTGCTCCTTTCCCACTGGATGGTTACGACAAGATAAAGGCGGTAGCAGCGGCCGCAGCCTTTTCCGTGGAAAACGGCACTATGCCGCCGTGGCCACCCACCAAGGGCTATAGCCGATTCAAGCACGCGCGTGCGCTGTCGGCAGAAGATGAGTTTGCACTGACTAACTGGCTTGCTGGTAATCTGACGCAAGGCAATCCTGAGGACTACGTTCCTCCAGAGACTGAGGAAGAAGTCGAGGAGATCGACTACAACCTGTCGCTGTCGCTGCCGCAGCCTTACACTCCCGTAATGCGACCGGACGATCAGCGCTGCTTCGCCGTTGAATGGCCGTTGGATGAGTTTGCCTATGTCACGGCGGTCAAGGTAACGCCCGACCAGCGCGCGGAAGTCCACCACGTCATCGTCAATATTATCGAGCCGAAAGATACCGCCGCCTATTACGCTGCCAACGGCCAGGATGGTCGGCCGGGTTGGAACTGTGGCCTGTCAGGCGGGCTGGAAGGTTCACCGCTGCCGCGCCAGATTGGCGGTTGGGTGCCTGGTGCCGCCCGCGGTGCAGGGCCGGCCGGTACCGGCTTGGGTGTTGAGCCCGGCTCCCTGATGGTGGTGCAAATGCATTACAACACGCTGGTTGCAGAACCCACGCCGGACCAGACCAGCTTACAGGTAGCGACGCGCGCTGCGGTTGATCGTCCTGCCAGCGGTTTCCTGTTTACTAACCCTGCATTCCTGCTGCCGGGCGGCATGCCAATTGCCGCGGGAGATCCACAGGCACGACACAAATATGAGCTACCAGCGAGCTTGCTGGCGCTGGTGTTTGGCGCCCCCGCTGGTGTTAAGTCCACCGATTCATGGGCCATACACACCGGATTTCTGCACATGCATACGCTGGCGAAAACGGGACGCTTGACCCTCATTCGTGCGGATGGCTCGGAGCAGGTCATTGTCGATATTCGCGATTGGGATTTCAACTGGCAGAGTACGTATCTTCTGGAGAGGGAAGTGTTGATAAATCCCAAGGATCGTTTCCGGCTGGAGTGTACCTGGGATAACAGCGCGGCGAATCAATCTATCGTTAACGGCGTACAAAATGTGCCCAAGTATGTGGAGTGGGGTGAGGGCACCGGCGATGAAATGTGTCTGACTAGCTTCTACATGACCAAGCCAAAGGCTGGTTACGATTACAGCTACGCCGCCAGCATGCACATTGAATCGCCTACCTACCGGCAGCGCTTCGCCCCGGGCGATCTGGTGCCGCTGGCACTGCTGTTCAATAACTTCAGCCTGCACGAGCCTGGTGAGCACGGGGATGCAGGCCACGACGATGTTGCCCACGACGATGAGCATGGCGGCGATCACAGCGGCGTTTACGAAGGCCACTATCATGTGTATCTCGATACCGATGAGGATGATGCCGAGCACCTGACCGCCTGGGATGCGAAGTACTTTTATGCGTTGCCTGACGATCTGCCCGCGGGGCGCCACACGCTGCGGGTCAGCTTACGCGGTACCGATCACCATGCACTTGATATTGAAGAGACGGTGGAAATAGAGGTGGAAGACCGCACTGCTGCAGAATCCGAGCGGCTGGTCGATGTGAATGATTGGGAGATGCTGGCAGCGGCTGATGACCGCTTCAGCGCGCACCGTCCAGCGGACGTGAATTGCCCTGACAATAGTTGGTACAACGAAGACGGTGCCCTTGAAGTGGAGACGGGCTACTGCAATTATTTGGCGCTGGCGCAGCCTGCCAAAGTGGCCCTTGCCACGGGTGATTCGCTGCACCTGGTGATATGTCATGGTAATCTGGCGTTTGCACAGCCGGCACAAGCGCATGTGGCGATCACGGTAGATGGTCGCACCGTGTGGGAGCAAAACGTCAAGATACCCACGGATGCGAATATCTATGATGTTCGTATCCCCGTTGACTTCGATGCACCGGTCGGCAGTAACGTGGAATATCATCTGCATAACCATGGTTACAATACGTGGACGCTGCTGCAGCTGGAGGTCGAGCGCTGAACACGCTCTCCAGAGGCTTTCTTTTCGGTCTGTGCCTGTGTCTGCCCCTGTGGGTGCAGGCGGCGGGTGTGGCGGTTGGCCAGGCAGCACCTGCTGTTAGCCTGCCCGCGTTGTCCGGCGCCGGTGAGATCAGTCTTGAGTCCTTGCGCGGTAAGGTCGTCTATGTAGACTTTTGGGCCTCGTGGTGCGGGCCTTGTCGAATTTCTTTTCCTGAGTTGGAAAAGTTGCGACAGGCGCTGGGGCCGGACGGCTTTGAAGTACTGGCGATCAACGTGGATACTAGTGAAGCCGATGCGCGGCAGTTTCTGGCGGAGATTCCCGTCAGCTACCCTGTGGTGTTCGATGGCGCGGGCATTACGCCGCAAGCTTTTGG
>JANNXP010000068.1:0-9522 GCA_031409615.1 Haliea sp.
ACTGGTCAGAAGCGATCGTGGCGTCCCTCCCACCCCGGCGCCTTGATCATCCTGATACAAGACGCCTGTAACATACAAGCGATCAGGCCTTATCCCCGGCAGAGCCGGGGGGTCTCCCTTTGCACTAGGCTGCTTGCAGGAGATTTTTTATACTTGCGAGACTTACAGAGCTCGAAATCGCGCTGACGCCTGCCGGTCCCGCGCAGCAGGGGTTGCAGGCGCGAGCGGTAGAGCTGAATGCCGAGATCACCCTTTCCAGCGAGCCTATGCGCGACGCGCTCCAGTTTCTCGGGCAGTGCTGCGTCGGAGCGGGCGGGCGGTTGCGTTGGGGGAGGCCTAAAGTTAGTAGGGATACATATGAAGGGGTTCTCTTGTGTAAAAACTATGAAGATGTCAACTTAGGGATGGAAATAATCCTAAAAAATCTGCCCGACGGGGAGGTTGATTTAAGTGAAGATGCTATGCTGTGAACACAATTTGTGTGCAGGAACAATCGCTGGCCACTCAGAATGTGTTAGCAGCCGAGCAGCACCATACGTTGATTGAAGTGATCAAGAACCACTGAGCACGGATACTCCCGACTACCGAGAGGCAGCTCGAACTTCCGTACCCTTCAACGGGTGCGGTGAACCTGCACCCGGGAGCGGCGTCCAGGCTCTGTTTTTGCGCACATCATAGGAAATGATTTACTAGAGGGAGAGGATCCGCGAATGGTACAGACGCCGCACCCGGACGCGACACTGCACCTGCCGCCCTTTGTCACCGCGCCGGGGGAAGGTGACGCGCTGTTCGTCTTCACAGCCATCTTCCTGTTGCTGGCGGTGGTCGGCATCGGTGTGTTCTATTTCAAGCTCCATGCGCTGCCGGAACAGTTGGCCCATCGCGGCCAGAAGGCGCAGTTCCAACTCGTCTCCGTGCTGGCGCTGATCGCACTGTTCACGCACAACCACGCCTTTTGGATTGCCGGCCTGCTGCTCGCCGTTTTGCCGCTACCTGATTTCAAGACGCCCATGTCATCGATTGTGAATTCGCTCGGCCGCATTGCCGCAAATTCCGGGCCCGCGCTACAGCCGCCTATAGCACCGAAATCCGAAGCCACCGCGCCAACGCCGGCGATACCTGTTGGCGATGACTCGCAGCGGCACGGGGCGAAAAGCGATGCTTGAGTTCCTGCTCTGTTCCATGCTGACCATCCTGCCGGATTTTCTTATCCGCCGGTACGTGCAGGGTAAGCGGCTCGGCCGCGAAATCACGCTGTTCACGATGTGGTTCGAACTGCGTTGGGGAATCACGCTGTGCCTGATGCTGACTGTGGGCCTGATCACGACAATTTTCTACTTCCACCCGTCGACCAAGTCCGCCACTTCAGTGTTCCGGACGGTCACCATAATGCCGGAGACCAGTGGCCGGGTAGCGGAAACCTACGTCGGCATCAATGAGCGAGTCGAAGCGGGGCAGCCGCTGTTCCGGCTTGACAGCACAGCGCAGCAGGCGGCACTGGAAACGGCGCGGCGACAGCTCGCGGAAATCGAGGCTGCACAAATCGTGGCGAAGTCCCAGCTCGCGGAGGCTGAAGGCCGCTTGGTACAGGCGCGTGGGCAAGTGCGGCAGGCCCGTGAGGAGTATGAGGTACGGATGGAGGTGAAGCGGCGCAGCCCCGGGTCGATTGCAGAACGCGACGTGGCACGCATGCAGATCACTATGGAGACGGCGCAGGGCACGCTCGATATGGCCCTCGCGGCCCGCGAATCCGTGGTAGCCCAGATCGAGTTCCAGCTTCCGGCCGAAATGGCGAGCGCGGAGGCGGCGCTGCACGAGGCACAGGTGGCACTGGACAAGACGCTGGTCGTGGCGGGTACGGGTGGAATGGTCCAGCAGTTTGCGCTGCGACCGGGTGATGTGATCAATCCCATGCTGCGCCCCGCCGGCATTCTGGTGCCCGATCGTTTGAACAGCGGGCTCCTCGCGGGTTTTGGCCAGATCGAGGCGCAGGTGATCAAGGCTGGCATGATTGGCGAGGTGACGTGCATTGCCATGCCCTGGCGGATCATCCCGGTCGTGGTGACCGAGGTGCAGAACGTCATCGCTACCGGTCAGGTACGCGCCACCGACGCGCTGGTTGATCTGCAGCAGATCGCGCGCCCGGGCACGATCAGCGCCATTCTGGAGCCACTCTACGCCGGGCAGCTCGACGACCTGCCGCAGGGCGGCAGCTGCATTGCCAACGCCTACACCAATAACCACGACGCGCTGCAGGACCCCGGTATCGGCACGCTGCACTGGCTCGCGCTGCACGCTATCGACGCCATTGGTATCGTTCACGCGATGATCCTGCGCATGCAGGCCCTGCTGCTTCCGATCCAGACGCTGGTGCTGGGTGGCCATTAAAGCGGGATTGCGGGTGCTGCGTCCCGAACCCGGGCAATAATGACGCAACCGGATGTCGAAGTGCATGCCACGGGGCTGGCCTGTCCCATGCCCTTGTTCAAAAGCAAGCGAGCGCTTGAGCCAGCGTACCTTGTTGCACCTTGCGCTAGGCGGCAGTTTTGAATTGCCAGCTGCGGACGCGGGATAGCCAGTCGCGGCGCTGCGACCATTGGACTGAACATACCGATTGCTACAGGGCAGATTTATTGTACTGTGAATAGGCCATGAACAACGAAGCACTCCCTCCTCTATCCGGCCGTGTGGCGCATCCAGCCGCTGCAGACATTGGTTGGAAGCGTTGGGTGCCTGGCCTGCAAACTCTCTCCCACTACAAAGCTGCGTGGTTCACGAGCGACCTAGCTGCTGGTCTAGTGCTCACTACTATGTTAGTGCCGGTGGGGATTGCCTATGCAGTTGCCTCCGGAGTCCCCGGCATTTATGGATTGTATGCCACGATTGTTCCCCTGCTGGCCTATGCACTATTTGGCCCCAGTCGCATTCTGGTGTTGGGGCCTGATTCGTCTTTGGCTGCGGTTATTCTGGCGGTGGTGTTACCGCTTTCGCAGGGTGATCCGGTTCGCGCCATTGCGTTGGCCAGCATGATGGCTGTGGTGTCGGGTATTGTGTGTATTTTGGCAGGCGTGTTGCGTTTAGGGTTTATCACTGAACTGCTATCCAAGCCCATTCGTTACGGCTACATGAATGGCATTGCCCTCACTGTCCTGATTAGTCAGCTACCAAAAATATTTGGATTTTCTAGCGATAGTGAAGGTCCGGTTAGAAATGTATCGAACATTATCGGATCAATCCTCGAAGGAAAAACCAATATCACTACTTTTATCATTGGCGCTGCCTCGCTCTTGATTATTTTGTTACTCAAACGGTATCAGCGCTTCCCGGGTATTTTATTGGCTGTGATTGGCGCGACTGTGATCGTGGGCGTATTCAATCTTGATGAAAGTGCCGGTGTACAGGTCCTGGGATCATTGCCACAAGGCCTACCAATATTCACGTTGCCATGGATTGATTTTGCAGACCTTCAGGCAGTGATTATTGGTGGGTGCGCGGTGGCGTTGGTGTCATTTGCCGATACCAGTGTGTTGTCGCGTACCTACGCCGCCCGGACGCACACCTATGTCGATCCGAATCAGGAAATGATCGGATTGGGTGCGGCCAACCTGGCCGCTGGATTTTTTCAGGGTTTCCCCATCAGCAGCAGTTCATCACGCACCCCGGTAGCAGAGGCTGCCGGTTCCAAAACACAGCTTACCGGCGTGGTAGGTGCGCTGGCTGTTACCCTGTTGTTGCTCGTTGCGCCCGATCTTTTGCAGAATTTACCCACCAGCGCTTTGGCTGCAGTGGTGATTGCGTCGGCTATGGGGCTGTTTGAGTTCAGTGATTTGCGCCGTATCTATCGCCTGCAGAGGTGGGAGTTCTGGTTGTCCATGGTCTGTTTTGTAGGTGTGGCCGTGCTCGGTGCTATCGGGGGTATTGGCTTGGCTATTATTATCGCCGTGATTGAATTTTTATGGGATGGCTGGAGGCCTCACTACGCGGTGCTCGGTCGCGTAGACGGTGTGCGGGGCTATCATGATCTCAAACGCTACCCCGACGCACGATTAGTGCCCGGTTTACTATTGTTTCGTTGGGATGCGCCCCTGTTTTTTGCCAACGCCGAGTTATTTCAAAAGTGTATTTTGGAGGCGGTCACTCAATCCCCCACACCGGTTAAGCGTATTGTCGTTACCGCAGAGCCAGTGACCAGCGTGGATATCACTTCCGCGGATGTCATTGCAGAGCTTTATGAAAAGCTTCGCTATGCACATATCGAATTGCATTTCGCTGAAATGAAAGATCCGGTAAAGGATAAGTTCAAGCGCTTCGAATTACTCGACAAGTTGGGTGATGATATCTTTCATCCCACCATCGGTGCAGCGGTCGATGCTTACCTTGATCAATATACGGTGGATTGGAAACCATGATTCCCGCGCGCGCGTGGCTTGCCAATTATCAGCGTGACTGGCTCGCCGCTGATGTGGCGGCGGGTTTGACGGCCGCGGCCGTGGTGATTCCCAAGGCCATGGCCTATGCCACGATTGCCGGACTGCCGGTGGAGGTGGGTCTGTACACCGCGTTTATCGCTCCGCTGGTGTACGCGCTGCTAGGCACCTCGGCAAATTTGAGTGTAACGACCACTACTACTATCGCGATACTGGCAGCTGCTGCGATCGGGGATGCGGCGGCGACGAATCCTGCCACCACACTGCTCACCGCGACAGCGACCCTCTCGGTGCTGGTGGGGTTGATGTTGCTAACCGCCCGCGTCCTGCGGCTCGGATTTCTCGCCAGTTTCATTTCCGACCCGGTGCTGGCCGGTTTTAAGGCGGGCATTGGTTGCGTCATTATCGTCGATCAGTTGCCCAAAGTACTGGGCGTACACATCGACAAGAGCGGCTTTCTTTATGACCTGTATGCCACTGTCATCGCGCTGCCAAATGCGTCACTGGCTACAATGATTGTGGCGGGTGCAACCATCGGCTGTCTGGTGTTGGTCAAAAAGCTCTGGCCCCGCGCGCCCGCGCCCGTGATCGCTGTTGGCGGTGCCATCGCCGCTTCGTTTCTGTTTGGCCTGGAGGCTGCAGGCGTCAGCGTGGTCGGTTTTATTCCAGCCGGTATGCCGTCTTTGTCGATGCCCGACCGCAATCTGCTGCTGGGCATGTGGCCCGCCGCTGCAGGCATCGCGTTGATGAGTTTTACAGAGAGCATCGCCGCCGCACGCTCGTTCCGCAGCCAAGGGGGTAGACACGTCGCATCGAACCAGGAATTGGTGGCGATCGGCATGGGCAATGTGCTCGGCGGCTTTTTCGGTGCCATGCCGTCCGGGGGTGGGACCACGCAGACTGCGGTCAACAGTGTCGCAGGTGCCAGGAGCCAGTTGTCGGGGATCATTCTGGCCATGATTGCGCTTGCCACAATGCTCTTTCTGGCGCCACTGATCGCCAAAATGCCACACGCCACGCTGGCGGCAGTGGTGATCGTCTATTCGGTCGGCTTGATCAGCCCCGCAGAGATGAAAGCGATATTGCAGGTGCGCGCTCTTGAATTTCGTTGGGCACTGTGCGCATTTTTCGGTGTCATACTGCTGGGTACCTTGAAGGGTATTATCGTCGCCGTGCTGTTGTCGATGTTGAGCATCGTTTACCAGGCAAATAATCCGATGGTCTATGAGGTGCGACGCAAGCCGGGGACCAATACGTTCCGCCCGCGCGCGCCGGAACATCCGCAGGATGATATGCCACCGGGACTGCTGGTTGCGCGCGTGGTCGGACGCATTTATTTTGCGAATGTACAAAATGTCGCACAGCATTTGCGCGCTCTGGTAGAAGCAGAACATCCTCAGGTGCTGATCCTCGACTGTAGCGCGATCCCGGATCTCGAGTACACCGCGCTGGTGGGAATGGTGGAATGGGAGGCCAGCGCGCGCAAACAGGGTCTCCGTTTGGTACTTGCCGCATTAAACCCGGCCGCCCTGGAGGCGGTCCAGCGCACGACTCTTGGGGCTACTCTGGGGCGATCAGGATTGTTTGCCACAGTGGAAGTTGCTGTAGATCAATGCAGTCAGCCGCTGGCCGTGGGATAAGGGCCATGCGCGCTCCTCGCTGTAAAAGCGATTACTAATCATTGACGGAGAATGTTATGTCAAAAAATGAGCACAAGCAGGACAAAAAGAAAGCCGAAAAGGATAACGTTAAACAGCCCGAGGATTCTGACAAACCGGAAGAGCTTAGCGGCAAGGAATATGACAAGGAGCTCGAACGGCTGCACGTCGAGCTGGTTAAGCTGCAGCAGTGGGTGGTGCATGAAGGTAAGAAAGTCTGCATTGTGTTTGAGGGACGTGACGGGGCCGGCAAGGGTGGAGCCATCAAGGCTATAACCGAGCGGGTCAGTCCGCGCGTCTTTCGAGTCACTGCCCTGCCTGCGCCAACTGAGCGTGAAAAAAGCCAGATGTACATCCAGCGTTATGTAAGGCATTTACCAGCCGGAGGAGAAATTGTTATCTTTGACCGCAGTTGGTACAACCGCGCCGGGGTCGAGCGGGTGATGGGATTCTGTAGTGAGGAACAAGCTGATGACTTCCTCAAGATGGTACCGCTTTTCGAGCGCGCCATGGTTGATTCCGGCATTATCCTGTTGAAGTACTGGCTTGAGGTCAGTCCCGACGAGCAGCAGAAACGCCTGGAGGACCGGGTTGATGATGGCCGCAAGATCTGGAAGCTGTCGCCGATGGATCTCAAATCCTACAACCGCTGGGATGAGTACACGCGGGCTAGGGACGAAATGTTCAAAGCCAGCGATACGCCGTGGGCGCCATGGTTCGTGGCCAATTCCGAAGACAAAAAACGGGTGCGGCTGAACCTGATCAGCCATCTCCTCAAGCAAATTCCCTATGAGGAAATACCGCATGACAAGGTGAGACTGGGCAAGCGGAAGATAGGCAAGTACAAGGCGGCGGCTGAGTACCCGTTCAAGCTTATTGAAGAGCTGTTCTGAAGATCAGCATTGGGAGTGAAATATGAGTAACGACATCGAAGACACCGGCTTGATCGAGGCGCTGCTGCAACGCCTGAATGATTTTCGTTTGCCGCGACTACTGGAGCTGAAGGAGCGAGTGGAGCGTGGGGAAACGATGCGTGAATCCGATATTGAGTTTATGCAGGGAGCGCTGGAAGACGCACATGCTGTCAAGCCTCTCAGCGATCGACATCGGGAACTGCAACCCCTCGCTGCCAAAATGACCGCCCTGTACCATGAGATCACAGCCAGGGCGCTGGAGAATGAAGCGAAAAGCCGGGGGTGAGTAAAGCCCAGGGCCATTAATTACCTTTCGTTTAACTGCCAAAACAGTGAAAATGAGTCGGCGTCGAACAGTCCTATTCAGCACTGGCAGTAACCACGGCAGTAACCACCGCAGTAATCACATATATGCTTGAAATTTTTAGAACGTGGTACCACCGCTACCTGTCCGAGGAAGAGTCAGTGCTGCTGTTGGTGCTGCTGACCGTCGCCGTGGTGCTGTTGATGACCATCGGCGATATCCTGGCGCCGGTGCTGGCCGCGATTGTGCTGGCCTACCTGGCCGAGGGCCTCTCCAAACAACTGCAGCGTATGGGCCTGCCCCACTGGCTGGGCGTGACGGTGTCCTATCTGGTATTCGTCGGCGTCTTTTTTGGTTTCAGCTTCGCTCTGCTGCCGCTGGCCTGGCGCCAGATGCTGAGTCTGCTCGGCGAAATGCCCCGCATGCTCGATCAATGGCAACACTTCCTGGGCGTCCTGCCGGATCGCTACGCGCACATCGTTACGCCCGGGCAACTGGAGGGCCTGGTTGGTATTGCTCAGCGTGAACTGGCCGGGTTGGGTCAGGCTATCTTCACCCGGTCACTGGCCTCAATACCCGGCCTGTTGACCGTGCTGGTCTACTTGATTTTGATCCCCGTACTGGTGTTTTTCTTTCTCAAGGACAGGCAGGAGATTCTCAATTGGCTGGCAGGCTTCCTGCCTGCAGAGCGTCCCTTCCTGCGGCGTATCTGGAGTGAAATGAACGCGCAGTTTGCCAATTATGCGCGGGGCAAAATGCTGGAAATCCTGATCATCGGGTTCGTTACCTATTTCGCGTTTACCTGGATGGGCATGAATTATGCCGCCCTGCTGGGTTTGCTGGTAGGGCTGTCAGTGATCGTTCCCTACATTGGCGCCACGCTAGTGACGCTGCCGGTAGTCATGGTAGGGTTCTTTCAGTGGGGACTCTCCGCTGAATTTTATACGATGTTTGCGGTCTACATGCTCATTCAAATCCTCGACGGCAATGTGCTGGTACCCTGGTTGTTTTCGGAAGCGGTTAACCTACACCCGGTGGCCATTATCGTGGCGGTTGTTTTTTTCGGCGGGATCTGGGGTCTGTGGGGCGTATTTTTCGCGATACCGCTGGCGACCCTGATCAAGGCCATAATTAACGCCTGGCCGACCTCGCAGCCGATCGCCCCTGTGGCCCTGTAGCAAACGTAAACCTGATGGAGTCTCCAATGTCCGTGTTGCATCCCCGGCAAGGGTTCAAGGCCCTGCTAGTTCTGTTTGGCGCCCTGCTGCTGGCGTCCTGTGTCACGACGTCTCAACTCGGCGAGCAGCCGGTCAAGAGCCCCAATGATGACTACCAGTATCGGTTGCTAACGTTGGACAACCAGATGGAAGTCCTGCTCATCTCCGACCCCAACACACCCAAGGCTGCCGCCTCGCTGGATGTGCTGGTGGGCAGTGGCGATAACCCTCCCGGCAGAGAGGGCCTCGCGCATTTTCTGGAGCACATGCTGTTTCTGGGCACCGACAAATATCCGGATGCTGCCGAGTACGAACGTTTTATTACCGAGCACGGCGGCACGCATAACGCGTACACCAGCTTTGAAAACACGAATTATTTTTTCGACATCAATGCCCCCGACCTGCCGGTGGCCCTTGATCGGTTCGCCCAGTTCTTTATCGCGCCACGCTTCGAGGCGCAGTATGTAGACCGGGAGAAAAACGCGGTTGAGGCAGAGTATCAAATGGGCCTGAAGAGCGATGAGCGCCGCGGGCTGGACGTGCTGCAGGAGATTATCAATCCTGAGCATCCCTACAGCCAGTTTTCAGTCGGCACGCTGGACACGCTGGCGGATCGCCCCGAATCCAAGGTGCGCGACGAGTTGATCCAGTTCTACAACAAGCACTACTCC
The DNA here is from genome assembly GCA_031409615.1 of Haliea sp. Classification (GTDB taxonomy): domain Bacteria; phylum Pseudomonadota; class Gammaproteobacteria; order Pseudomonadales; family Halieaceae; genus Marimicrobium. Next base: position 9,192 of record JANNXP010000068.1, read on the forward strand.
GCCAATGTCATGCGTCTGGTGGTGCTGGGCTCCGAGTCACTGGATGAATTGGAGGCGCTGACGCGCCCCCTGTTCAGTCAAGTGCCCAATCGCTCCTATGAGCGCAAGACCATCGAGACCCCCCTGATCGATCCGGGTAAGCTGCCGCTGTATGTAGAGATACAGCCGCTGGCGACGCAGCAGCAACTGAGTGTGTCTTTTGTGATACCCGATTATCGCGATCAGTACCGCGTCAACCCGAGTGTCTATCTCGGCAATCTGGTCGGACATGAAGGGGAGGGCAGTTTGCTGTCGCAGTTGAAGGCAGAAGGCCTGGCGCAGGGTCTGTCCG
>JANNXP010000069.1:0-4187 GCA_031409615.1 Haliea sp.
GTTTTGGCCGAGTGATCAATATTGCTTCAGTTGCAGCCAGACTGCCCCGCGCCGATGGTTGCAACTATGGGCCCAGCAAGGCCTACTTGATTTCACTCTCCGAGGCACTATCGGTCACATTGAAAGACACAGGTGTTCACGTTTGCGCTTTGTGCCCCGGCTATACGCACACAGACTTTCATGCAACGGCGGGGTTGCAGGATATGAAAAATCGGTTGCCCGATCTGCTTTGGTATCCGGCGCACATTGTAGTGGCAGATGGAATAAGAGCAGTTGAGAAAGGCAAGCCCATTTGTATTTCAGGTAGGCTCTATCGTTGGCTCGATCCTTTTTTCCAATCAGTATGGACTAGACGACTTTTTCGCGCTCCGGGGCGAGAATGAAGCTAGCGCCTGGCACATTCCTAATCCATCTTTTGAATCAACACGAATGTTCGCTGATCTCAGTCTGAAACATGAAGCCTTAAAGGACTTCGTGGAGAGAAAGGTAACGGGCTGAACGGAATCGTACGAAAAAGGGCCCAATCAGTGGTATATAATTTGCCGATGGCGAGCGACCATGAAATTGTAACTTCAAGAAATTTAGGGTGGTTGTCATGGCATCTCTTTCTCGGCATCTACGTGCCCGGGTACTCAAAGCAGTTTTTCAGGCCCACACTCAAATGTATGAAGTTAGCGACGGCCTCATTGGCGCATGGATAGGGCCGGGGTTTATCCTGAGTGAAGTCAATGGGGGTCGAAATGACAGTGGCAGATTAATCAGACCTTCCTTAGATTAAACTATTAACAATCCTCAGTCTCGGTGCATTCATGACAACTCCGCAAACTACAGAAAAACCTGGCCTACTCGCTGGCTTCATGCAATCGCTGTCCAAGATTGAGCCTAATGAGCTGAAGGCAGCATTCGGTTCCTTTGGCTTCGTTTTTATTCTGATGGCGTCGTATTACATCTTGAAGCCGGTACGCGATGCCATGGCCAGCGACTGGAGTGATGCCGAGGTGGCCACTTTATGGACTATCAATTTCTTCCTTACCTTCATCGTTACCCTTATATACGGCGTGGCATTATCGGTGGCGCGATTGAAAGTAGTCGTGCCCGGCGTGTATGCCTTTTTCGCGCTCTCCTTCATCGTGTTTGCGCTAGGCTATGGCTCAGTGAGCAATCCAACGTTGGTGGATAAAGCTTTCTATGTGTGGGTGAGTCTATTTGCCTTATTTCATTTGTCAGTGTTCTGGAGCTTCATGGCCGACATCTATAACAAGGAACAGGCCAAGCGGTTATTTGCCTTTATCGCCACCGGCGCCAGTGTCGGCGGGATTGTTGGTCCGGCCATCGCCATCGTACTGGCAGAATTTATCAGTAGCAACGCGCTAGTAGTCGCAGCGGCACTGATGTTATTGGGCGTGATGCCACTGATTCCCTATCTAGAAAAACTGAAATCCACTGACTTAGGTAACGCAGCGCTGGCGGGTAATCCGCAGACCAGTATTGGCGGCAATCCCTTTGCTGGCTTCACCACGTTTGTCAAAAGCCCCTTTCTACTCGGCATCGGTTTGTTCCTATTGTTGTATACCTCAATGGGCTCGTTCATTTATTTTGCACTGAAGAACTTGCTTGAGGTCTACGACCACGGCACACGTACGCAGATTCAATCGAGCATCAATCTTGCCGTTAATGTGCTTACCATCCTCACCGCTGTGGTGGCTACTAGCCGCCTGACTACCCGCCTCGGAGTGGGTTTTACGTTAGCATTGATTCCGGCAGTGATGGTCGGTGGTATGGTGACCTTAGCCATTCTGCCAGTAGTGTGGCTAGTTATCGTGGTACGCGTGATCTTCAACTCAGGCAATTACGCCATTACTCGTCCTGCGCGTGAAATGCTGTTTACGTTGGTGGATCGCGAAGTGCGTTACAAGACCAAGCCGGTGATCGACACCGTGGTATATCGCGGCGGCGATACATTAAATAGCTGGGCATTTACCGGCCTCACCGAAGGACTGGGCTTGGGCATGTCACCCGTTGCGATTATCGGCGCACTGATTGCCACTATTTGGGCGGTAGTCGGCGTAGCATTGGGTCGCGTCTACAATCGAGACAAGCCAGCAGCCTAGCTAGGCTGCTACTAGTTGAGGCAGCGAGCGAGCGGATCGATAATTCAGCCATAGCGAAAAAGTCACGCCGACTCTATTGCCAAGCTGCCCGCAGACTCAGTTTGCTGCTATGCGCGTGCGGCGCGTGGCGATGAACGAACGTATCTGCAACGCAAGCAGCGTACCGCATAAGACGAGCATCCCTACATTGACGATTAGCGCTAATGGACTCATCTGCGCTGCGCGGATCAGCAGCGTCGCAGCCGGCCCGAGCGCACCGAGTAGCGAAATGACTGCGGCCGCGTGCATCAAGTGCTTACGCGCACCCTCAAAGACCATCGCTAGAAGCCCCAGTACGAGCAAGACGCCACCAACATAGGCTGGCAATAGCGCGGTTCGGCTGCCGTTGGGCAGGAACCCGCCAACGCCCAGCGCGATCAGCAATAGCGCGAACATCAAAGTCAGTTTCGGCATGGAAGTCTCCAAGGGTGTAGGGGTAGACACAATAAATAAAGTATGGGGCGGATAAAAGGGCTACGGGGGGAAATTTTCTTCCAGTATCCCGATGCTTTACATGAATTGAACGAGCGATGGTGTACATGGCGAATTCGTAATTCATCAATAGTATCAGAGGGTTAGTTATTGCAGCATCTGCGATGAAGATTTACCTGTGCATGGCGCATTGCCAATTCTTGCATGGCGTCATGGGAATAGCCAACAGGTTCAGCTCGGCCCAGGTTCAGAGTTCGGCTTCGAAAACCCCTTCAAGGTCTAAGGGTCTACATATACCTCAGTAGAAACTGAGGCCTCAGCTTCCGTTCTCAATATAGCTAAGGTCCCTTCGGAGGTGTTTGCTGCTGTCGGGAGACGGTGCCTGGACAGCCTAGCTACTAACGCTTTCCGCAGGATAACGGACGTCGGTGGGTCAGGACTGGGAACTTCCCTGATCGCCTGAATGCGGTCTAAACGGGCCCGCTATGCTGGAGTCGCATTCGCAAGTGGACCCATGCAAACGCGGTTTCAGCACACCCGGTGGCCATCGAGCTTCAATCCCGTAAAGCATCGGGATACTGGAAGAGCATTTTTCTCCATAGCCCTTTTATTCGCCTTATACTCGCAGGCGGGCCTCGGTTCGGGTTCGAACACTATCTTTGTCTAGGGGACATCGAACGCCATGACGACAACTGTCAAACTTCCAATCGACGGCGGCTGCCAGTGTGGCTCGCTTCGCTATCAGGTGACCGCTGCGCCTCTCATGATCTACGCCTGCCACTGCACCAATTGTCAGCGGATTACGGGCAGCGCCTTCGTGCTCTCCGCTACGATCATGGAAGAGTCGCTTCGGTACACATCCGGTGAACCGCGCACCGTTGAGTGGCGCTCGGACGCGGGCAATTCACGCTTCGGACAATTCTGCGGCGACTGTGGTTGTCGTATCGCACACGGCTCAACGCCATCGAATGGCATCTTCAGTCTGCGGGCAGGAACGTTCGACGACACCCGCTGGGTTGTTCCGATGGGACACATTTGGACCCGCAGCGCGCAGTCGTGGATTCAGTACGATCCAGAAGACACCCTGTCCGACGTTCAACCGACGGACTACATGCCCTTCATCACAAGATTCCAGGCTAACTTTTCGTTCAAGTAGGCGCTTCAGGCCGGGTTGTGATCTGGAATGGGCTTGCTCCCCGCCACGACTCCCGCCTTCGCCTAACTCCGGTCCTAAGCGGTAGAGAGAATCCATCGGCTTCATGAGCAAAAGACAACGGCTCCCGAAAGAGCCGCTGCGCTTGTGATGCGCTAGCTATGCAGCTTAAGTTTCCGACTGAAACCGATGGCGGCAAGACCAAAGGCTAGTAGTGTCAACGTTGCCGGTGTAGGAACAACGACTGAGGGAGAGAATCGCAGCGCGGTAATAGTAGGATACGTCGACAAATCGTCTGACGCGGGTATCTGCATTACCGCAAACGTATCTCGCTGCCAATGGCTATTCTGATAATTATAGACGTCTCCGACATACTGCCGTTCGCCTGCTCCAGTAGGCAAAAATGTATCAAATGGATTGAACAAAGTACAGGATAATACGTTCGTGCATCC
>JANNXP010000070.1:0-2081 GCA_031409615.1 Haliea sp.
TCCTCCTCGGAAGTGCCAAGGAATGCGTCGAAGTAGCCCTGAATACCTGACTCCTCTTTCGCGGAGGCGGCATAGGCCTTGAAGTGCGGTACATCGAATCCGTACAGCGGGCTGCACGACGTGGGATGCGCGCCACCGGGAATCGGAATCACGCCACTGGTCATGGAGCGCTCCCAGTGCACCAGACGCGCCTGAGCGGGATCATGAAAGAACTCGGTCGCCACCAACTCGTCACAGGACACGAACGTCTTGTTCGCCGCACGCGCAAACCAGTCGTCCATGTAGTGGTCGGAGCCGGCGATCTGGCACACGCCGCGTACATCGGCGCGATCCGCGTGGATGAGAGACACATCGAGCTTGAGTGCCGGCATGGCAACCCACTCCTTGTCATCGTAAGGGCTGTCGATCACCTTGATGCCGGGATTTTTGGTAATGATATCGGTGCCCAGGCCGACCTCGGTGGGGATAAAGGGAATGCCCCAACTCGCCGCGCGCAGGCCCAACAACATCATGCCCTCGTCGATCTCCATCACCTCGATAGCACCCGATTGGCGCGTCTGGCGGAAGTACGGTTCCAGCGGAATAAAATCCAGTGACACAAAGGCGAACACCACTTTCCTCACCTTGCCGGCAGCACACAGCATACCCACATCCGCGCCGCCGTAAGACACCACCGTCAGATCCTTCACGTCTGAGCGCAGGATTTCGCGCACCAGTGCCATTGGCTTGCGCCGCGGACCCCAGCCACCGATACCGATGGTCATGCCATCGTGCAGTTGCGCAACGACCTGTGTCGCTGTCATTTGCTTGTTCATCTGCCCTATCCTTTTCTAGCTGACGATCCGCGCCATGCGGTAATCGTGTTTGACAAAATTGACACCCAGGGTGCTCTGCGTGCCACGCACACCCTCGATAACGCTAATACGTTTATGCACAAACTCCGCCAGGTGCTCGGCGTTGCGCACCATGGTGATTGCCAGGATATCCGCGCGTCCCAGCATCACGCCGACAAACCCCAGTTCGGTGACAGCGGCCAGTTGCTGCGCCACCAGCCTTGTTTGCCCGCTGCGCTCCACCTCAATCCAGATGTAGGCCAGGGCGGCGTCCTTGAATCGGTCGATGTTGGTCACCGCGGTGATGCGAATCAGTTTTTCCTCTTCCATGCGCTTGACCCGGGCGCGCACCGTGCCCTCGGTCACGCCCAGCTGTTCGGCGATCTCACGGTTGCTGACGCGGGCATCGCGCGACAGCCGCTCCACGATGGCGAGGTCAGCCTTGTCGAGGTTACGCCGCATGGAAGGGCACCCAGTCCGGTTGATTCTTCAGTACATCCAGGGCCAGCGCCGGTGTCAGGCGGCGCACACCGGCTATGGCGCCAAGCTTGTCCGAAATCAATTCGCTCAGCGCGGCCTGGTCGCGGGCCACTACAAGTATCTCGATATCCTGGGCACCGACGACCACGCTCACGGAAAACACCTCGGGGATGGCCGCCATCTCGCGGGCCACCGCTTCCGGCGAGCGACCCTCGACCTGCACACCGATGGCCAGCAACATACCGTAACCGGCCGCTTCGATATCGGTGACCGCCACCACGCGCATGGTGTCGGACTCTTCCATACGCCGCACCCGCGCACGCACGGTGTTTTCTGCAATATCCAGCGCGCGCGCGATCGCGCGGTAGGGCATGCGCCCGTCTTTGCGCAGCAGATCGATGATGGCCTGGTCGATCTCATCCAGATCGATGGGCCCGGAGCGCGCGCGCGGCGACAGATCGTTCATGGTGTTGCCAGTGCGGAGCGCGTTGTCAGAGCCGCTTTATCGACCTTGCCGCCCGCGTTCATCGGCAGTTCATCCAGAAAAATAACGGAGCGCGGCACTTTATAATTGGCCATTTTATCTTTGGCCCAAGCAATGACCGCCGCCTCATCCAGATCGGCCTGCGCGTCTTTTACAAGATAGGCCCTGGCCACCTCACCCATGCGCGCGTCAGGTATACCGATCACCGCTGCCCGCGCGACACCCGGCATACCACAAAGAATGATCTCAATTTCAGCGGGATAGCAATTGAAACCACCCACAAT
>JANNXP010000071.1:0-23509 GCA_031409615.1 Haliea sp.
AACGCGCCAGTCACAGGCGACCGCCAGTGCCGCGCCGCCACCAATACACCAGCCCTCTATGGCGGCGATGGTCACCGGCTCCAGGGCTTCCCAGGCGGCGCACATGGCGGGCCCTACCTTGACCAGCTGGCGCCGCTCGGCAACGCTCATAGTGCCGGCATTGGCTGCCTCCGGATCCCTGAGGTCCATGCCTGCGGTGAAGATATCCGGGGCCCCGGTTAGAATGATGGCATTCAGTTCACTCTCAAATTGCAGTTCCTGGGCCAGGCGCGTCAGCTCACGCATCAATGCGTTATTAAGGCTGTTGACCTTATTGGCAGAGCGAAACGTGACTTCCAGCACCCGCTCGTTGCGGTGCACACTGAGGTACTTCCACTGCGTATCAGTCATCCGGTGTATTCCTAATCTGACGGCATCTTGTCGATAGAGGCCCGACGGTGAATTGCGTATAGTGTTTGTACAGGGTCATGCATGTGCCGTCTTGGTCACGCACCCTGCAACTATAATAACGAGGAGATGCTGTTGAGCACACCACCATCTGCTATGCCGGGTGATTCTGCGATAAGTCCTCGTGTCGCCGGTTACGGCCTGTTCATTCTCACCCTGGTGTACGCCTTCAATTTCGTGGACCGGCAGATTCTGGTCATCCTGCAGGAGCCCATCAAGCTGGAGATGGGGCTCAGCGATGCACAGCTGGGTTTGCTCAGTGGCTTTTCCTTCGCCCTGGTGTATATCACCGCCGGTATCCCCATCGCCTACTGGGCTGACCGCAGCAACCGGCGCAATATCATCGCCGGGGCGTTGACTATCTGGAGTGGCATGACCGCCCTGTCAGGTCTGGCGCAAAACTACAGCCAACTGTTGCTGGCGAGGATCGGCGTCGGTATCGGCGAGGCGGGGGGCAGTCCGCCGGCCCACTCCATGATTAGCGATTACTACCCGCCCGCGCGACGCGGCACGGCGCTGTCTATTTATTCCACCGGTGTACACATCGGGGTGCTGCTCGGATTTCTCCTCGGGGGATTGATCAGCCAGGCCTATGGCTGGCGTGTGGCGTTCATGGCGGCGGGACTTCCCGGCGTGCTGCTGGCGTTGGTGCTGGTGCTCACGGTGCGGGAACCGCCGCGGGGGCGCTGGGAGTCCGCGGCCCAGGCTGCGTATAAACCGAGCTTGCGTGAGACCCTCACGCTCCTGTCATCCTATCGCTCCTTCTGGTACCTGGCTGTGGCCGGTGGCCTGACGGCCTTCGTGAGTTACGGCAATGGCAACTTCGCACCGTCTTTCCTGATGCGCTACCACGGTCTGACACTGGGCGAGGTGGGGGTTACCCTGGCGCTGTTTGGCGGCGGCGGCGGCATGCTGGGTACGTTTCTGGGTGGCTATCTGGCGGATCGTATCGGCGTAAGGGACAGACGCTGGTACCTGTGGTTACCTGCCATCGCGGGCACACTGGCGCTGCCGCTGGGATTCCCCTACCTGCTGTTGGCTGACACCACTGTGGTGATCGGATTTATGTTCGTTGTGACCTTCATGATCAATACGTATCTGGGCCCATCACTGGCGATTTCGCACACGCTGGTGCCGCCGGCCATGCGGGCCCTGACTTCGGCTGTCCTGTTCTTTATGTTTAACATGATCGGCCTCGGCCTGGGGCCGCTGACGGTGGGCCTGCTCAGCGACTTTTATGTCGCATACTTTGGCGATGACAGTTTGCGTTACGCCATGTTGACGGTAGGTGTAATGGGCTCGCCGGCGGTCGTGTTGTACCTGTTGGCGGCGCGGCACTTGCCGGCGGATCTGGCCAGGAGCTCGGCGCACCACTGAAAGAATGGGTTATCTTGAGACAGCGATTTTGAACAACGGGCCAGCGCTCAGGATTGCGCACACTAACGTATTTGAACGATTTAGCTGTTATGAGCCTTCAGGAGAATAGGATGCTAAATAAATTTGTATCAGGACTGATTTGGGGCTTCGGTTTTTCCCTCTCCTTCATTGTTGTTTGTACGATCTGGCTCAACTACCTAATTCCACTCTCTACTACGTCTGATGTGTCCGATATGTCCGAGTCAATGACCGCCACACTGCCAAATTCAGTAACAATCCCGTTTGATGACAAGTATCCATTTATAGAAAACTTCTCTGACCTCCCGTTAGAAGACAAGATTTCCAACTCAACAGCCATAGTTGTTACGAATATTTCAAAAAATGAATCTGGGGCCTATGAGCAAAGGATTACCGAGATTCTAAAAAAGAAGGACGACGTTGAGTTGTACTATAAAGTTGGTGATCTCTATGAAGATCATAGTGATTACAATCGATATGAAACCGAAGATATGTTTATCCCCAAGGGGTTTATTGTCTTCATGGGAGGGAGTACCGCCAGCATGATGTACTCTGTGAGTTACTCCGGAGATCGCATAGGAAGCTTGGGTGGAATAAGCATGGAGCTGCTTCGGCAGAAGTGTGACTCATAACAGTTCAAGGGTGCGGACACCAAAATCGCTCCGCGGTTTCAGCGCGCGCAGCTTGAGTCGTTTTAGAGAGTTGATCTACACTTGAAGATACTGAAAAATGAAAAAGCATTGGTAAAAAAGGCAATCGTCGAAGGAATGAAATACGGCGAAGCAAGAGGAGTTGTCGAATTTGAGCCCACGGATTCTGCCACGGAAAAAATAGAATATATTTACCGACTTCTGGTGCACGATAAAGTCATTCAGCCCCTACCTCAGGACCAGATTTCCCAGCTCGCCATGAGGCATAAAATTGCCCTTTGGGCCGCAAAACTAAAATGACGCATTACCCTCAAACTAAAGGAGAAAGATATGGAACTGGTCACAATTGTCATGGCATTGGCTTTGATCGAGTACTCGGTATTTGGCATGCTCGTTGGTAAGGCGCGAGGAACATACGGTATTTCCGCACCGGCGATATCAGGCGATCCAATTTTCGAGCGGTATTACCGCATTCATCAAAACACACTTGAGATTTTGGTGCTCTTTATTCCAGGAATGGTGATGTTTGCGCAGTATGTCAGTGCCGACGTCGCTGCTGGATTGGGTATCATCTTCATTGTTGGACGCTTTCTCTACTTCCGGGCTTATGTCGCTGAGCCAAAATCGCGGAGTCTTGGCTTTGCGCTAAGTTACATTCCGGTGCAAATACTGGTAATCGGTGGGCTTATTGGTGCGGCTATAAGACTGTTGTGACAGAGATTCACAGGCCCACTTTACATGACCACTTCACATGACCACTTTACATGGCCACGACACCGCACAACTCTTTCTGGGCGCAGTGGCGATTTTAGTTGTGAGTCATGCTAGCCTTGAGCCAGTGGCGGGGAAGCTGTGCCCGTCTCGCAGGAGGAAAACCATGAAATACTTGAGCGCAATCGCAGTGACATTATTGGCGCTGACCGGCTGCACCACCACCAATGAAATTATCATCGATGAGAAAAGTGTCGACATGAACCAATACCGGCAAGATCTGGCCGAATGTCGATCCTATGCCAGTCAAGTGAAGACCGGTGAGAAAGCGGCCAAGGGCGCTGCCTCTGGGGCGGTAGTGGGTGGTTTGACCGGTGCGATTTTCGGCGGTACCAGTGGCGCCGCCACGGGCGCGGGTGTGGGCGCACTGGGCGGTGGTGTCAAGGGCGCGGATGAAGGGGAGAGGACCGAGGTCGACGTCGTCAAGCGCTGCCTCAGCGGCCGTGGCTACCACTTGCTCAACTAGTCCCCTTTGTTAAGTAGTTTGTCCAGGAACCTGCTCGCTTTCTTCTCGAGCTTTTCGAGGCCTTCATTGACTGTCAGGTCCTGCACGATTTTCGTCGCGTCCACGCGGCACCACTGGGCCGGCTCGGTACCCACGCTGCCGGAGCAATTGATCGGCAGGTCGATGGCGAGTAGACGTTTACTGATGCGACAGGCGTGATCCAGCTGTTCCAGTTCCGGGGACAGTCGGGCCTTCAGCGCGGCGTCAAAATTCTTCGATAGCAGATCATAATTCCCGCTGCCGCTGAGCGCGACTCCACTCAACTCTGCGCGCAGGGGGGTCAGGGTTGCCTTGCCAGCAGCGACCTGTATATCGGCGGCGAGTGTGGTAAAACGGGTGTCGACAGGAAAGGTTGCGGTCAGTTGTTCCCGGTTGCTGAGCGCCACCGTTTGACACAGCAATTGCTCGACACCCACGTCTTTTACCACCACCTCTTCGGTCGTGAATTTGATCGGCCCGTGCAGGGCAGCGGTCAGTGCGTTCTCAGAGTTTCCCTGGCTGTGCAGTTCCCAGTTCAATGTGGCGTTGCCGGTGGCTGCCAGCTTTGACTCCGTGGCGCTCAGGACGGTTGCTATATCGAGGCGATTGAGGCTGCCGCTGGTTTCCAGCGTGACGGCATTGTGCTTGCCGTTGAGAGTGCCGCTGGCTTTCAGCTTGCCCCCGTGCAGGTCACCGCTCAGCGCCGTTACTTGAATCAATCCGTCCAGCGCGAGCAGCTTGGCCTGCATATTGTTCACGGTATGCGCGCCGAAACGGGCCTGTTCTATGGTGACTACAGTGTGGGCGTCGATGGCGCGCAGGGCATCCAGTGGCAGTGACTGATCCCCACTCACTGCTGTAGATTCGTTACCTGCAAGCGCCACGGCGTCCGGTCCGGCCAGTGCCAGCAGCGCGGGGTCTAGCAGGTTGAATTGCAGCACGCTGTCGATCTGCGGGCTCTCAAAGCTGGCATAACGCAGGGTGCCATTCCCTCGTGTCGCGCCCAGCGTCAGCGCCAGCTGCAGGTCCGCACTCTGGCGGTTCAGGTCAACCACACCGTTGGTGCGCAGTTGCAGCGCATTGGCCAGGACCCCGGTAGCAGTGATGTCAAGTTGTTCCAGAGTGACACTCTGGTGCTGCTGGTCGATGCGGATAGCGCCTTTGACGGCTACGTCAATCACCTGCTTGCCAGGTACGCGCAATGCCAGGTCGATCGCTATTGGCGCGCCGTCCAGACTGAGGTCACTCGCATCCAGGCGCACCAGTTCTATTACCTTTGGCACCGCGCCGCCGGCGTCAAGCAGCTCCAGGCGCGCATCGGTTATCGTCAGTTTCTTTACGTGCAGCGCCAGTGGCATGCGCAACACCGCTTCCGTGCCAGTGGCCTCCGCCGAGGTTGCCATGCGCTTGCGGCGAATGGCGTACAGCGCGTCGAGATCCTCATCACTGAGCGCGCCGGTGTCTGGTTTAGACTGACCTGAGCCAGACTCGATACTCACTCTGACCTTATCCAGCACGATGGTATCTATCTCAAACCGCCGCTGCAGCAGCGGCAGGAATCGCACCCCCAGTTTTAGCGTACCTACCTGCAGGTCACGCAGGTCGCGCAGGTCGGACTGTGAGTTTTCCGGCGGAGCGATGGCGACATCCGACAGGGTGATACCCAGAGCGGGCAACACAGAAAGTTTGGCATCGCCATGCACCGTCAACGTGGCGCCGGTGTGCTCATGCACAGCTGCGGCGGCCATTTTCAGCACCCTGTCCTGGTTAAGCAGCGCCGGCACCACTAGCACTGCTCCCAGCAAGAGCAGCAGGAGCAGAACCAGTGGGATCAGCAAGACTCGGGACATGACGCTTCTCTATCTATACATAACGGGCGTGAATTGACGCTACTCATCATAGGGTAGGCTGGCAGATTTTGCCCATGTATTCGACGGCATCCGGTCGTGCGCTGCATCACGTTCCCGGTGGAACGGGCCCCCGCAGGTTGTCGCCGTGGCTGCAAACTGTGGTATGTTTTGGCTCAGGCTATGCCAATTCAAATGCCCTATAACAATACGCAGCATCAGGATCTTGTAATGACGATAAAGCACCTACGCTCCCGCAGTTTGCACCTGGACGGCTGCATCCATCCGGATTTTGCGGCGGTGGAAGCTACGCTGCGGCGCCAGCTGGGTAACTATCCGGGCGGCGCCGCCGTGTGTGTCTACCATCGTGGCGAGTGTGTGGTGGATTTGTGGGGTGGCTATAAGGACGATGAGGGCACGCTGTGGACGCGCGACACCATGTCGCCCAGTTTTTCCACCACCAAGGGGGTGGCCGCGACCCTGTTGCATATCTATGCCGATCGCGGACTCATTGATTACGATGCTCGAGTGGCAACGTACTGGCCGGAATTTGGTCAGGCCGGCAAGCAAGACATTACGGTAAGGCAGGTGCTGACCCACCAATCGGGGTTGTACCACATTCGCCAGATGATCGATCACGTGGAGCGCATGCTGGATTGGAAGTATATGATCCGCGCGATCGAACAGACTGCGCCGGTACACCCACCCGGCGCGCGCACCGGTTACCACGGGCTGACCTTTGGGTTCCTGGTCGGCGAGATTATCCAGCGCGTCACCGGCAAGAAATTTTCTGATCTGGTGCAGAAGGAGATCGCCAGGCCGCTAAAGCTGGATGGCTTGTTCATTGGCACACCGCAGCACGAGATTTCGCGCGCGGCACAGTTGATGTTCCCCGCTGCGACCAAACGGCTGGCGCAAACGTCGCTGGGTAGCAAACTGGAAATCGGCGCGAGCCAGCTTAGTAAGCTGTTACAGCGCCTGGGTGTGGACTCGGACCTGGTGAGCATATTCGATGCGCTCGCGCCACGCGGGGTGAGCGACTTTGATTTCGGCTCACCCGAATCCCTGCGGGTTGCCATACCCGCGGCCAATGGCTTATTTACGGCTCGCTCGCTCGCCAAGTTATACGCAGTGCTGGCCAATGGTGGAGAATTTGAAGGAGTGCGCCTGTTGTCGCAGGAGACCGTTGCAGAGGCTACAACGCTGCAACAGCCTACCGGCAAACTCTCTGTTATTCCCTTTGATATGCGCTGGCGACTGGGTTACCACGGCGTGGCGACGACAAGCGGCTTTCCGCGCCAGGCCTTTGGTCATTTCGGTTTCGGCGGCTCCGGCGCCTGGGCGGATCCGCAGCGTCGTCTGTCGGTCGCGCTTATCGTCAACAGTGGGCTGGGCTCGCCCTTTGGCGATTTACGCACGGCGCGGATTGGTGGGGCGGCGCTGGCCTGTGCCAATGCGCGCTGTAAACCTGCCCGACTGCTGCGGGAATCGGGCATATTGGCCGCGACCTGAGCTTCTATCACGTCAGTGTTCCCTGACATCCGGTGCCCGTAGCGTAAGTAATTTCTGCACAAAAAAGTGGCTATTGCCGACCAAAAGGGGGGGTTTATACTGTTTTTTTTTGCCAGATCTAGCGCGATGACCAGCAAATCCTACCTGAATACTGCCGTTCTGGATGCTATCGATCCCGGGCAGTTTCAGGCACAACTGCCTTTCCCCTGGACCAATCCGCAGTATTTCATTCGCGCCGATGGCTACGGCGAACTGTTGGACAACATCCCTGACTTAAGTCAATTCAACGCCTTTTTTGGCAAGCAGCGCAAGCACGGCCAGGCCAGTCACGATCGCTATATCCTCGATTATGAGCGCGGCATGGAACTTGCGCCCCAGTGGCGTGACTTTGTCGAGGAGTTGTGCGGCGACACGTATCGTAGATTTATCTGCCGCCTGCTGAATGTGTCCCGTGTACGCTTTCGTTTCCACTGGCACTTCACACCCAATGGTGCGGAGGTTTCGCCGCACTGTGATTCCAAAGGGAAAATCGGCTCACAGATTTTTTACCTCAATACTGAACAGGATTGGGATTGGAGTTGGGGTGGCGAGACAGTGATCCTGGATGATAAGGGGCGTATTGCGGCGGACAACGCGCCTGCATTTGAGGACTTCGAAGCGGCCTATGCGGCCGAGACCAAAGACAATCGCAGTATTCTTTTCGGGCGTCGGGGCAATTCGTGGCACGGTGTAAGGCGCATTAACTGCCCCCAAGACTATTACCGCAAGGTCTTCATCGTGGTGTTTGAGGAGTATCGGCCACTGCGGAGTGCCTTCAAGAAAACCCGACGACTGCTAACCGGCGCAGAACTGGTGACACAGAAAGAACGCCTGATGTATTGACCTGCTAGCGTCGACTCGCGGCAGCGACTGCCAGCTCTTCATACAGTGCAGCGTAACGATCCAAGCTGTGTTCCTGGCCGACATTTTCCACCACGTAGCGCTGCCCCTTACTGCCAAGCGTGTTTCTTAGCGACTCACTCTGCAGCAGACCGGTAAGCCCCGTCGCAATGGCCGCGTGATTGCGCTCTACCAGTTGATAATGCTCCCCGGCTTGTCCGATTCCGGCAGAAATTCCAAGGTAGGGAGTGACCAGGCACGGCAGTCCCGTAGCCATCGCTTCCAGTACCGAGTTGGGCGTGCCTTCACGGCTTGACGCCAGGATGAAGATATCGGCAGCGCGCAGATAGTTCTCCACATCGTCGACGATGCCGGCAAAGTGCACTTGCTGGGCAGCCCCTGAGGTCGCGACCAGATCCGCGATCTCGCCCCCGAATTTCTGCAACTTGGGATCATGGGTGTCGGCGCGCGGTCCGACAAAGAGGATATGCGTGTTAGGGTAGTGCGGCAGAATCTGGCGCCAGGCCTCCAGCACCAAATCCGGGCCCTTGCGCGGCATGATCGCACCGACTACCGCTATGACCTTGTGCTCTGCGGGTATGCCAAATCGGGTGCGCAGGGACTGCCTGGCTTGCTGTTCCTGTTCTGAGCGCACCGGATGAAAGCGCTGCAGATTGACGCCGTTGGGAATGTATTCGATGCGAGTGGTGACGCCGATGCTGCGCAAAAATTGCTCTATTGCTTCGCTGTTGGTCACCAGTGCATCGAAGGCGTTATACACCTGCCGATAGCCATGGCGTCTAAAAATCCGTTTGATGGGTTTTTGTTGCCAGGTGGGAAACTGCGAGACCGAATAGACGGTGGCGACGCCACTGTCCTGCAGTTTATGCAGCCAGGGCAGTGCCTGGGGCCGCATATTGGTCAGCAGCTGGGCTACCGTGGGCCCATCCGCTGGGCGCTGGCACACTTCCAGCAGGGCATCGTAATAGATCTGCGTGCGTACCCGATTTTTGTTGTCTGGCAGGCGTATGCGATCCAGGGGAGCACCGTCCAGTAGGGTTTGCGGGAGCCATGAACCAGCGGCTGCCTCATACCAATCTACTTTGCTATCGACCTCGCTGCGCTCCTGGATCTGCGGTGTGCCGGTCATGATATGCACATCCAGATTGCGCGCCAGCAAACCGGGGATATAGCTTCGATACCGGTTCTGGGCACCGCCGTAGGTGGGATAAAAATGCGGCGAGGTCAGCCAGAGTTTAGTGCGCTTGTGATGGGTAGGTGAGATAGTGAGTCCTCCCTGCGGGGTATGTGGGACAGGCATAAAACTTCGCGCATTCTAATTGAATGCGCTTTGGCATAAAACATGGATCATCTGCCGATGCACCCGGATTAGACCTGATCTGCTGGGCGCGTGTCGTAACTGTCCTGTGCATGGATGGTCCCTGCCAGATCGAATCCGATGCTGGAGTATAGGGGAAGCGTTGTACCTCAACATCAAGTCCTTATTCCTATAGTCGCATCGATAGCGTCGACCCGCGTGCCCGCGCCGGCCTTGGGCAATCGTGGCCACAAAGGTCGAATTGCGCCTTGGAAAGATTGCGCGGCTGATTTACACTTTCGCACTTTTTCAGTGTGCTAAAAAGCGTGATCCCCGTCCCCGCTGGTTCCTTATATGGAAACCCATCTCATGACGATCGAGACAAAACAGGTAAATCTGCGGCGGGTCGCTTTCCTGTTAGACAATCTCAATGGTGGCGGTGCCGAGCGAGTTGTCTTCGCCGTTGCGTCGGGCTTTTCAGACCTGGGTTACGAAGTTGATTTACTGGTTTGTGAGCTGCGTGGCAGTTTGTATGACGATATTCCCGACGGGGTCAACCTTGTCGTTCTCGAGCCTGCCGGGAGATTGGTTGGGCTGTGGGCAGCCCTCAGCTCCCACTGGAGCGGCGTTGGAAAGATAGTGTCCTATATTGCCTCGATACGCAAAATCCCTCGCAGTTTCGGCTTTATCAGCGCTATCAGTAAGTACCTTCAGGCACAGCGCCCCGCAGTGTTGCTGGCGGTCTTACCCAAGTCGAATATCAACGCGATGCTGGCCGTCACCTTGGCCGGCGTGGAGACTCGGGTTTTCCTGGGTGCCCAAATATTCATGTCGAGACGGCACGAGCGCGGCCTCGATTTGGGCAGAGGACAGTTTCATCACATGATCCCACTGTTGCGACACTGCTATTCCCGAGCGGAGGGCATAATCGCCACTTCGCGTGGCGTGGCGGAAGATGCCGTCGCTTTTTTAGGCCTCAATCCCGAGCGCGTTCATTTGGTGTATAACCCGGTGTACCTCCCTGGGCTTGAGAAGCTGATGGATGAGCCGGTGCAGCATCCTTGGTTCTTGCCCGGCTCCGCTGCAGTTTTAGTGGGTATAGGGCGGTTGGTTGAGCAGAAGAACTTCCCTCTGCTGGTCGAGGCCTTTGCGCGGGTGCGCCGGCGCATTGATGCCCGCCTTGTTATCATCGGGGGCGATGAATCCTCGCGCGACCAAATGGCTCACCGGCAAGAGTTGCAATCACTCGCAGCAGAGCTCGGCGTTAGTGATGATGTTGAGTTAATAGGGTACCGATCCAACCCTTTTCCCTATCTCAAGGCAGCCAGCGCCTTTGTCCTGTCGTCACACTACGAGGGTTTTGGGAATGTCTTAATAGAGGCTATGCTGGCAGGTTGTCCAGTGGTTAGCACCGACTGTCCAAGCGGACCTTATGAGATTCTCGACGGCGGACGTTATGGGATTTTGGTGCCGGTTAACGACATCCACAGCTTGTCCGAGGGTATTCTGGCCAGCCTGGCGACAGAGCCAGAGTCAGACAAGCTGCGCCAGCGGGGGCGCGAATTTTCGCTCGAGAGTGCAGTAGCAGGCTATCATCAGATATTCTTCTCTACGACGCCAGATTTTGTCACCAATGAGTCTGGCCGACTTTCGCCGGTCAATCCCACTTCGTAAGCGATCAGGCAGGCCAGGGGTAACCAAAGAATTATCCAGAGCTCCAGGGGTCGCGTCACAATCTGATCAGTGTCGACGAGAACGCAGACAAGACCAAACGTGAGCAGGCATAGAAACAGCGCTCTGCGCTCGGTGATAGCCATTTTAATCGCCGATCTAAACGCAAGGCAGTAGACCAGCAGCAGCAACAGACCCATCAGGCCGCCATCGCGCAGAGTTGAGAAGAATAGGCTGTGGGCATAGTTCATGATGCTGGGCTTGCCATCATCTGCTATCAGGATCAACTTCTGGAAGCCATTACCGAAGATCGGCGCTGTGTGCCATTGTTCCAGCACATATCGCCAGATTGGGAGGCGGTTCATGAAGCCGATATCGATGCCCTTGCTCATCAATCCTAAGGACCAGGCCAAGTATGTGGCTGCGGCGACGCTGAGAGCGAGGCCCATGAGCTGGGCGGGGAGGGTGGGTCCAGCGCGGCGGCCGTCAGCGAAATACAATAGTGCACAGGCCAATGCGAGCGCCAATAGGCTGGTAGTGCTCTGGGTCAGAATGACATATAGAACAATCGCGAACACGGCTGCAACATAGACATAGGCGAGCTTTTCTCCTCGGTGCCTGCGTGCGTATTCCAGGGCAACGATGCCGAAGAACCCGTAAATGAATCCGCTTGGGTTGGGATTGTCAGTTGTGCCCAAGCCGACCAGCCGCTCCTCAGTCAATGTGGGCAACAGGGCGACGTCTTGGAAGGTGGCGACGGAGATCGCCGCAGCCAGGCCTACCAGTAAAGCTACCCCCTGCATGATGGCAACTGGCAATTGCCGGTTGCGCTCAAAGAAATAGACCGTTAGCAGGATGAACGATAGTAGATACGCGCAGTACCGGATATCTCGCCATAGTGCGGCCACAGAGAAGCTGTGACTCCAGAATGAGCTGAGCAGCATGTAGCCAAGATACACCAACAAACTGCGCCAGATGAGGCTGCCCTGTGACTGCGTCATCACTCTGGGGAGCAGGAATAGGCCTGGGAAAAATACGGCGGCGATGTAGAACTTGTAATGGTCTACGGCGTTGGGAACAAAGTAAAAGCCTGCCAAGAATAGCGTATAGGTGACGAAGACGATATTTGGCAAGCTCCACCGGCGATGTATGTCGGGACGCGACAGGTTCATCACACAGTATCCTTCGGGCGATAGTGTCGGTTGGGGATCTGCAGGACACCTGCAACCGTGCCAATGCTGTCAGCGATGTCCAGTGCCTCGAGCACCCAGACGTGGCGACCTCGGCCCAGGTAAGCCAGCATACGCAGTAGTGAGCTGACCGCCAGTACCAGTGAGCGCACCGTTAAGCGTATGGCAATTCGTAGCGACTTCAGCGCAGAACGAGATTTGAGTCGTCGTTTGATGAGATATCTGACGCAGCCCCGGCGGTAGGCTTCACGCCACATGTAGGCAAAATTGGCCCGGTTTGCCGGGATCCATTCGCTGACGTGCGCCCTGGCGGCCCAAACGAATTGGTAGCCACTCCGTTTGAGGGTCTGGAACAGCAGGCTGTCCTCACTCCCGCTCAGGCCGAGTGCCGGATCGAAAGAGATGCCGGAGGCGCCGAGCAGGCTCGCGCGCACCAGTACATTGCAGGTCGCTGCCGATGGATGCGGATCCAGTTCACTTAGCCTATGCGGATTTTGCGGCTTTAGAAAAAAACCACTGGCAGACACCCAGTCCGGGGTGCCTGGGGGAAAGACCGGCGTAGTGGGTCCGACGACGATATCTGCCCCGCTGCGGGCCTGGGCGTGTAGCAATTGGTCCAGCCAGTCAGGGGCCGGTACCTCATCGTCATCGATCATGGCGATAAAGTCGGTGCCTTCAGGCACTGCCGCCAATGCGGCGTTGCGGGCGTAGGAAATCCCGGGGCGGGGTTCATGGACGTAATGCAGGGGCCAAGCCCGTGGGTGGGTTTTGGTGGCCTCGGCAGCATCTGCCGCTGGAGAATTATCGACGACTATCAGGCAAACGGATGGAGTTGGCACGATGGAGAATACTTGTTTATCGAGCCCCTCCAGCAGCCGCAGCAGTCCATCAGGTCGTTTAAAGGTGCAGATGCAGACTGCAATCGAGCTGTGAGTAGATTCTGAGATTGGACACTCCTGTAGTACCGATATTCTGACGCCCACTGCCTGCGCGAGGCTCAGGATTAGCCAGCGGCATATTACGATAAATCCGTCAGGGATTATCCAAATTTTTGCTGCCCGCGCCCTAGAGCTTGTGCGCCTTGGGCCAGCGCCTTTTCAGGCACACCCACTGCTGTGGGTATTCCGTTATCCAGTCCTCGAAATAGCCGTGGATCATCTCGGTGAGGGCGGCAGCCTGCTCCTTAACTGGCGCATCGGGGATGGGGCTGATCAGCGGATCGTATACCGTGATGCGATAGCGTGCGTGCGGGAGGCGTTCGGCGCGCGATACCACCAATGCTGAGCCAGTGCGCAAGGCGAGGCCGACCGCACTGGTGTTGGTGAGTGCGTCCTGGCCGAAAAAGGGAATGAGCTTGCCTGTGTCGGGGCGTGTATCCATGGCCATGATGATACTGTGACCCGCATGTAATGCCTTGAGCAGCGGGCGGGGCCCGGCGTCAGCGGGAATCAAATTTTCTCCGAAGGACTTGCGCAGATCGAGCATGAGGTTGAGCATTGTCGGGTTGGATTCAGGCGCGTAGATAGCGCTTACATTGAAGCCGAACTTCCTCGTCACCAAGGGCGCGACTTGCCAGGCACCAACATGCGCAGTAACAAACAGAGTCGCTCGTTGGCTCTGCATGTGTTTGAGCGCCTCGGGCTCCAGCACAAACTCGATGCGCTGTTCGCGCTGCTCCCAAATCTGCTCCAGTTTAATCAACTCTGCTGTGGAGTAACCGAGGTGTCGGAATATCTGCCGCGTCGTTTGCTCGCGCCATTCCTGGGAGCGCTCCGGAAAGGCGATGGCCAGATTCCCCCGGGCTTTTTCAGCTTTGTCGGATCGGGGTCCCACCAGGCCGAAAGCAAAGGCTGACAGTTGCAGCGCGTGTTCGACGCTCAGCTTGCGCATCAGCCAAAAAACACCGCGAAACACTGCGCCTTCCAGCCACTGGGCAATGGCGACCAGAAACGGCGCTTTGCGCGCCAGCCGTTTCGGAATCAGGTAAAACTCCGGCACTGCGCAGATCAGCTGCGGTTGGGGTCGGTGCCAAATACCCAATCCCAGAGGGGTGAGCTCACGCCATAGCGCCCGCCCTCCCCTGAATAATGATGCTTGAGGTGGTAGTGCTTGATAAACCTGGCCAGCGGATTCTTCATGGGGAAGTGGTGTGTGGAATAGTGGATATAGTCATAAATCAGATAACCGATGATAAATCCTCCGCAAAACGGCTGGATCCACGGTTGCGGTATAAACAGCCCGAACAGCAGGTAGAGCACCGCCATGATGGGAATAGCGCCAGCAGGTGGCATTACCAGGCGGGTTTTGTCCTTGGGGTCTTCATGGTGGTTGCCATGAAATAGAAACACCAGCCATTTGCCCGCCTTGCTGTCAGCGGCAAAGTGAAACAGGAAGCGGTGCAGACAATACTCACTAAGCGTCCAGACCAGGACTCCGGCCAGTGCGATTGCCAGCAGTGGTAAGGCGGATATCTGGTACAGCGAAAAACTGCGCCACAGCAGCCACCCCGCGATCGGGCCCCACATCAGCAACGGTGTGATCGGGTGCACATGGGACAAGCGTTCGAGAAGCTCGTTCTCGAACAGGCGAATGGATTGATGTTGTTTTTGCGGTTGCATAGAGTCAGGCTGCATAGGAATCGGTGTCGGCGGCACTGCCGGTCTCCTCGGTTTTTTGTAGGTTACTCTTTGGCCACAGGCGTTTCGAGCAGAACCAATCTTCCGGTTGCTGGCGAATCCAGTGCTCAAACTGGTAGTGAACCTGCTGGATCATATCGATGGCCTGGGCCGTTTCGCTTGCATTCGTATCGCGCGCGCGCACCGGCGGATGAAACGTTACTCGGTAGTGGGCGTCCTGCAGTCGCTCGACTTGCACGGGCACCAGGTCGCACTTGAATTTCAGGGCGAGCTTGGCTGGCATTATGGTCGAGAGCTTATCGCGCCCGAAAAACTGGATGGGTTTGCCGTCATCCACTCGTCTATCCATAACCATGGCGGCAGTTTGCCCCGCTTTCAAGGCGCGCATCAACAGTCGGGCGCTATTTTCCCTGGGCAATAGTTCGCAGTTCAACGCACGGCGTGATTCCAGCAGCATACGGTCCAGCAGTGGGTTGGTCGGGGGCGAGTACAGGCTGGCGTTGGGGATGCCCATTTTTGCCATGGCCGAGCAGACCACCTCCCAGTTGCTCTGGTGGGCCGTAACGATGACACAGGGCCGGGCGGGATTGCTGTAAGTCTCTATGGGTTCGCGGATATCAATGACCAGTCGATCATCCTCCTTGAGTATGGTGGCCAGGTGTGGGTATTCCGCCAGTACGCGGCCGGTGCGACCCCAGGCTCTGTTAACCAGCTGGTCAAGTTCCGCTGCGCCCAATGCGGGGAATGCAATGGCCATGTTGGCCCGATAAATCGCCGTTTTATCCTTCAGCAGTGGACCGATCCAGTAGCCGACAGTGTCGCCGAGCCTGGATGCAGTATCGATAGGAAGCAGCTGGCACATTTTACCGAGCAGCCAGATAAGTGCGAAATCGAGTCGCCATAGCAACTGGCGCAACCACTGGCGGTCGCGTGCCAATTTGCGCAGTGGGTTGCCGACAATAAACTCAGCCACGGGCGGTGTTACCTGCAAGCGTATGTGTTTTCAATAGCACGTAATTGTATCGCACTATGGTTATCCGATTCGTGGTCATAGTGGGGATATTCTGAGCTGTTCCAGCCCCTCGCGCAGCTTCACCACGGGGGTCCAGCCGGTAAGGGCGGTAATCGTGTTGTTGTCTACTACCCAGTCCGGGTGGCGCAGTTCGCGCAATTTGGGCGGTGTCAGCATGGGCGCTGTGTCGGTAATGCCGGCGATGCGGCTATTGAGCGCCGCCACGCTGTTCAGCAGCCAGGACGGAACGCACCACAGACGGACCCTTCGGGACCAGTGATCTGCAGCAATGCCAGCTATTTCGCGCCAGCTGTAGCCATGCTGTTTGCCATCGCACAGGGTCAGGGTCTGCCGATTGGCGGCCTCGCTCTGCAGGCAGGCGATAATGGCGCTCACCAGGTCTGACACGTGAATCAGCGAGGTACGCGCCTCCGGCGAGCCCGGCACGACGGCGATACCCCGCTGCATCCACTGAAATAGTGGCAGCATTTCCTTGTCGCCGGGCCCATAGACGGCGGGCGGCCGCAGGATAACCCGATCAAGATGTGCAAACTGCCCCAGCAACTGCTCCCCTTCCCACTTGCTGTGGGCGTACCAGGACAACTGCGGTTCACGGGCAACGATGGAGGACAGTAGCACTAGCAAAGGCGGGCGAGATTGCGCACTGATGGTGCCCAGCAACGCTGCGACTCCTGCCACATTCACCCGGTCAAAGTCGGCCTGTGAATTACCCCTGACAGCGCCCGCGCCGTGGATGACGGCAGCGCTATTGGTTACGAGCTGCTCCAGGGCAGAGGCGTTGGCGAGGTCTCCCTCAATCAGTGTTACGCCCAGAGTGGCGAGATAGGCGGCTTTAGCGGGGTTTCTGACCAGTGCGCGTACTTGATAGCCCTGCTCCAGCAAGCGCTGGCACAGGACCGTGCCGATAAATCCAGTTGCGCCGGTAACGGCAACCAGGCTGCCCGCGACGATCAGGCTGAAGCCACCCTCAGGCGAACTTCGGCGGCGGCAGCGTCGAGTTTGTCCATGTCGTTGCCATTGATAAAGTCGAGCCGGGCCTTGGCCCGTGACAGCTTGCCCGATGAGGTTCGTGGCAGCGAGTGGATTGGCACCAGCTCTACATAACAGTCAAGACTCATTTCCATGCGCACCAGGGCGGTCAGGCGCCGCACCAGATGGTTGCGTTTGCCAGGGTCGGTTTCGCGGCACTGGACCATCAGCACACAGAGCTCTTCCCCTTCGCTGTTCGGGGCGGAAAAGGCCACCGCATCGCCAGCGCGCACTTCGGGCTGCGTTTCGGCAACATGCTCCAGGTCCTGGGGCCAGATATTGCGACCGTGGATGATGATCAGATCTTTTTTGCGTCCAGTAATGGTCAGCGCGCCATCGACCAGATAACCGATATCGCCAGTATTCAGCCAGCCATCTGCGCACAGGGCGTGGCTGGTTTCTTCCGGCAGGTTGAAATAGCCGGACATCACACTGGGGCCGCGCAGGTAAATCACGCCACTCTGCCAGTCTTTCAGTACCTGGTTATCATCGCGGATCTCTACTTCGAAATCGGGCATCGGGATGCCGCAGTTGACGAAATGGCGACCGCGGCCCTGGGTATCTTCTTCATCCAGCAGTACCGCTTTGTGATGATCCGAGAGGTGGTCACAGTCGATATGGTGTGTGGTAAAGCCGGTCCACAGAGGCGAAAAACTGACGCCCAGAGTGCATTCAGCCATGCCATAACAGGCCAGGAACGCACGGCGGTCAAAGCCCGCGGGCTCCATCATTTCGGCAAAATACTCCAGTGTCTGGGGGCGGATCATCTCGGCGCCGATACCCGCTACACGCCAGTTGCTCAGATCGTAAGTCTCGATGTCGCTGGGGCGGACCCGGCGCGCGCAGAGGTCGTAACCGA
Organism: Haliea sp.; assembly: GCA_031409615.1. Lineage (GTDB taxonomy): Bacteria > Pseudomonadota > Gammaproteobacteria > Pseudomonadales > Halieaceae > Marimicrobium. The sequence continues at coordinate 17,722 of JANNXP010000071.1, forward strand.
AGGAGGGGGCGAAAGAAATGGTGGCGCGGGTCTGGGTCATCAGGGTCAACCACTGACGTGGGCGCATAGCGAATTCGCGGGTATCCAGATAATCAATATTGACCTGCGCTGCCATGGGCACCAGTACAAAGCCGACCAGACCCATATCGTGGTAGAGGGGCAGCCAGGACATCATACGATCGGCTGCGGTCATCTTCAGGCCATGAGAGATAATGCCGCGCAGGTTAGCCATGGCTGTGCGATGTTTGATGACGACACCGCGCGGAAACCGTGTGCTGCCGGAGGTGTACTGGATATAGGAAATATCTTCAGGATCAATGGCCGGCAGTTGCTGCTCGACGCCGGGCAGTGCGTAGAAAGCGTCGGGAGCGTCCACCATACGCATATCCAGGCCGGCACTGGCTTCCTGGAGAAAGGACAGGTAACCCTCCGACGAGACGCCGATAACGGCGTCGCTGGCTTTCAGCAGCAGGTGCAGCTGCGCGACATAGGCACAGTGTGCGCCCACCTTGACCGATGCCGGCAGTGCCACAGGAATCAGGCCGGCGTACTGGCAAGCGTAAAAGAAGCGGATGAAATCCGGGTTGGTTTCAGCCACCAGTGCCACGCGGTCACCCTTGGCGAGACCCAGTCCGAGCAGTTTGTAGGCCAGGTCAATGGCCTGCGCGCGCAGCTCGGCATAAGAAACGCTGGCGTAGATAGCACCCCGACCGGTGTAGAAGTTGGAGCCGGTTTCACCCTGGGCAGCATAGTCGAGCGCCTCAGTCAGGGTGGTGAAGTCAGCGGCGCGAAACGGCAGAGTGTGGCGGGCTGGCGTAGCATTTACATTAACTTGTGACAATGTAGATTCCTCGTTCTTGACGCTTTGTCCGTCCGCACACAATTCGCAAAACAGACTTTGTTCACCCCCTTTGACACAGAGGGATGACACTCAATTTCAAAATTTTCGCACCTGACTCTACGGGCCACATGTTCGCTGTTCGAATAGGTATGTGCACATGCGGACACTCCCTGTTCAGGCCCTGAAAAAGGGTGATCTGATAGGACGTAATCCTAGCATTTGGGGCTTTGCGACCTATAGGAAATAATACCGACAGCCGACGTGAACAATCCCATAGAAAGGGCATTTATTGGGCTCAAATGCACTGCCGCAAGAGCAAAATCTGGCGTTCTGTGCAGGGCAGGGCCGAGTCGTAGTCTAGGTTAATTTCTTTCTAGGTTTGGCCAATAACATGATGTTATTTATAGAGATCAATAACACATTTTTGGGTCAGTCCAAGGGTGTTGATGGGCGGGGTAAGCCGTCTTTCGAGCGCGTCAATAGCCGTCTTTTGCAGGGGCGTCAAGCGGGTGCCAATTTGGGTCATATCCGACGGTGGTGGCGGGCGTCCTCGGTGTCTATGGATCGAGGGCTTGCGCCTTCCACCAGGCCTGGAACATGAGCACCGACCACATCAATTCAGAGTGATTGGCCCAGCCGTACAGGTGTTGCTGCCAAGCATCGCGAATGCTGGTAACGTCGAAAATACCCTGCTCGCGCAGGGTCTGTTCAGACAGCAGATCTTCGGCCCAGTCCCGCAGCGGGCCGACCAGCCATTCCTTGATCGGCACGCTGAAGCCACGCTTGGGTCGATCAATCAGGGCGCGCGGTACATAGTGCGTCAACAGGTCCCGCAATACGCGCTTACCGGTAGTGCCATCAAACAGGTACTCGCTGGGCAGCGACCAGGCCAGCTCCAGCACCCGGTGATCCAGCAGTGGCGCGCGCGCCTCCAGGCCCACGGCCATGCTGGCACGATCAACTTTGACCAGAATATCGTCCGGCAAATAGCCGGTGTAATCATAGTGCAGCATGGCCAGCAGCGGGTCCTGCACATCCGCCCAGTAAGCGGGATCCACTAAGGGCGTCGAGACATCGACCGCCCCCTGCACAAACTGGTCCACCGCCAGGCATTTGTTAAATTTGTTGGCCAGAATCTCCTGCGGTGAGTTCGCCGCCCAGTTGCATGAGCGTTGGCTGATCTTACCCAGTTTGCGGGACCAGCGCGGCACGTTCCTGCCCTCATTGGCGTAGTTTTTTGCCCAGTGCCAGCCCCCCGCGCCTAGCGCGCTCGCAACGGGACGGACAACACTCCTGGCGCCACGAGGTATGCGCTGCACAGCTCGCCAGTGCTCCAGGCCGTTTTTATAGCGCCGGTAGCCGGCCATCTGTTCATCACCGCCATCACCGGTCAGAACGACTTTCACTTGCTCGCGTGCCAGCTTGCAGACCAGGTATGTGGGAATCTGCGATGAGTCGGCGAAGGGTTCGTCATACATTTGCGGTAGATGCTCGACCACATCCAGCGCCTGGTCCGGTGTCACATACATCTCGTGGTGGTCCGTCTGCAAATGGCGCGCGACAGCAGCGGCGTATTCGGCCTCGTTGTATTTCTCTTCCCAGAAGCCGATGCTGAAGGTTTTCACTGGGCGGCCTGACACTTTCTGCATCAGTGCAACAATCATGGAAGAGTCGATACCGCCGGATAGCAGTGCGCCCAGCTCTACATCGGCCACCATGCGGTCGCCCACGGCCTGCTGCAGTATTCCATCAAGCTGTTTAATGGCGTCCTCGTAATTGCCGGGAAACCGGTTTTTCTCACCGTGTTCCGCCACCGCTTTGGCCGACCAGAACGGGATCGGCTGCGCCGCCCAGGGTGCACAGTCCTGCGGTATTTTTAGCAGGTGGCCGGGCGGCAGTTTGCGCACCTGTCGATAAATGGAGTGCGGCTGGGACACCCAGCCATACTGCAGATACTGCCCCAGGGCATTGCGATCCAGGTCGCGCACAAAATCCGGGTGTTTGCGCAATGCCTTCAATTCCGAACCGAACAGAAAACTGTTGCCGCACCAGCCGTAGTAAAGGGGCTTTTTCCCCACCCGGTCGCGGGCCAGCCACAGGCACCGTTCCTCTGTATCCCACAGTGCCAGCGCGAACATACCTTCAAATTTGCTGCAGGCCTGTTCCACACCGAGGTGCTCTACGGCTGCCAGTATCACCTCCGTGTCGGAATGCCCCTTAAACGGATAGTTCGCGAGGCCGGGCTCCTGCCGCAACCGGGAGAAATTATAGACCTCACCGTTGAATGACAGGACATAACGTCCGGATGCGGATGCCATCGGCTGGGCTCCGGCCTCTGACAGATCGATGATGGACAGGCGCCGATGACCAAGGGCCAGCGGGAATGAAGAATCCACCCATACGCCACCGGCATCGGGGCCGCGGTGCGCAATCGTGTCGGCCATACTCTGGCAGCGCCGCGTGAGCTCCTCATGAGTGCCGCCCTTGTACTGTATAAAGCCCGTAATTCCACACATGGCAATCTGTCTCTTAGGGTCGATCCGCAGACTGCGTGACAACAGCATCAAGCAATGCAAGATAGTTGCCGACACCGCGCTCGACAGAGAAATCGTCCGCCCTGCGCACCAGGATATCCGTTGTTATGGGATGGTCCAGCTGTGCCCGCGCCGCCTGCGCCATTCCATTTTCATCACCGGTCGTAGCAACGTGAAGACGTTGCCGGTGTATAAACCCACGGTATCGAGCCGCCAGCGGCCTAATACGGTATGGGTGTCAGCGTGATGATTCGGTTATATACTCCCCGCCCATCCTAGCAGACGCAGCGCAGATGCATGACTGTCCAAAGCGATAATAGTGCGCCGATCGTAGTGGAGGTAGTGACCCAGCCTCGGCAAATGCGTCAGTTTCTGGCGCTGCCACAGCGCCTCTACGCATCTGACCCCGCCTGGATTGCGCCGCTGGGCTTTATGAAACGCGAGCAGATGTCGCCGGCCAATCACTTCTTTGAGCACGCCCGCTGGCGCGCCTGGGTCGCCTACAGAAACGGTGAGCCAGTGGGGCGCATCACCGCGCAGATAGACGAAATGCACCTGCAGCAGCATCACGATGCTACCGGATATTTCGGTATGCTGGAGTCAGACGATGACCCCGCCATTTTCTTTGCCCTGTTTGGCGCAGCGCAGGACTGGCTGCGCAGCGAGGGCATGCACCAGGTGCGCGGGCCTTTTAATCTGCACGTCAATGAGGAAGTCGGACTGTTGGTGGAAGGGTTCTCCACGCCCCCGTATGTGCTGATGGGCCATGCGCGTCCATGGTACGGGCCCGCCGTCGAAGCGCAGGGCTATGTCGGGGTCAAAGACCTGCTCGCCTATCATGTGCGACCCGATTTTGAAGCGCCACGGGTCATGGAGCGACTGGCCAGCCGGGTCTCTACGCGGGTCAAAATCCGCGCGGTGCGGCGCAAGCACCTGTTGGAAGATGCGCGCATCATGCTGGACATCTTCAATGACGCCTGGCAAAACAATTGGGGTTTTGTGCCACTGGGGGAAGCGGAGTGGGTCGAGACCGTCACCACCCTCACCAAGCTGATGCCCGACGAGTATATCCAGATCGCCGAGTATGACGGCGAGCCGGTCGCCTTCATCGTGGCCCTGCCCAATCTCAATGAGGCGGCCCGCGATCTCAATGGCCGTCTGCTGCCCTTTGGCTGGGCCAAACTCCTGTGGCGACTGAAGGTGCGCCATCCACAAACCGCCCGCATCCCGCTGATGGGCGTCAGGCAGAGCTACCAGCATTCACGTCTGGGCCCGACCCTGGCCTTCATGGTAATAGATGCCATCCGCAAGCCCCTGCATGCCCGTGGGGTGAAGGATGTGGAGATGGGCTGGATACTGGAAGACAACGACGGTATGCGTAATATCATTGAAACCATTGGCGGCACGGCGTATAAACGCTATCGCATATATCAAAAAGAATTATAGCAATGCACCTGGATCCCGAAACGCATCGAATGACCGCCATCGTACTGGCGGGTGATCGCACCAAGGCCGACTCCCTGATCCATCATACTAACGCTGGCAGCAAGGCCATGATTGATCTGGACGGCACGCCGATGGTGCGCCGGGTGCTCAACTGCCTGCGGGTCTCCCGGGTGGTGCACAGAATTTGCATGACCGGGCCGGAGGCCAGTGAGGTGGCGACCGATGCGGCCCTGCAACAGTGGATTGACGATGGCGAGATCATCTGGACCGAGCCCAGTATCAGCCCCAGCACCAGTGCCTACCTGGCCATGCTGCAATTGCCGCCAGAGGAGGCGGTGCTATTGACCACGGCGGATCATCCCCTGCTGACACCCGAGATCGTTGACGCCTTTGGTCGCCAGAGTCTGGCGGACGATGTTGATGTCACCGTCGGTCTGGCACCCTATGCGCTGGTCGCCGAGGCCTATCCCGGTATCCGCAAAACTGTTCTGCACTTCAGCGACGGCGATTTTTGTGGGTGCAACCTGTTCGCCTTTATCACCCCGGAGGGACGTCGGGCCGCCAAGTTCTGGCGCAAGATTGAGCAGGAGCGGAAGAAACCACTGGTGGTTATTGGTCTGCTGGGCTGGTGGGCAGTCATCCGCTACCGCCTTGGGATGCTATCGCTGGAGGAGGCCTTGGCCAAGCTCAGTAAGCGCTTGGGATTGCGCATGCGCGCGGTGATCCTGCCTTATGCGAACGCCGCTATTGATGTGGATTCCATTGCCGACCTGATGCTGGTGCAGGGTGCGCTGGAGAAAGCGGCGGCCGAGGACGCCTGAGCGGACTGGCTCTGACCGGGCGCTGACATTTCCGGTCTGTTCGCGCTATCGGCTCCGGCCGGGAAGGCTTTTTCGCCTGCTTCCCCGATACTCGCATTCGAAAAAGCCTTCCCGACCGGATCCTTGATTCCGATCGCTGCATGGAA
>JANNXP010000072.1:0-1611 GCA_031409615.1 Haliea sp.
GCTCAGGGCACTGATCATCAGCATTGGGTGTAGCATAACACTGGTGTCGATCTACGTGGTTGTCGTTATTGTTATCCGACAATGGAGGGATGGTGGCAGGACGATCTGAGTTGATGCAACCCATGACGAGTTCGTCATCGCAGCGCAAATGCCAAAGGTCGGTAACATTGCATGAGATAAGATGTCCGCCACAAAAGTGGTAGCACACGCAACTGCGATAGCCCAAATCAAAGCATGCATATAAAAGTTAGACGGCAGAAAACAAACCGAAACGCCAGAACAGCAAGATTTCACATACTCCGCCGATGTAGTAGCCATCAATGCAGGGCATAGATTGTCAGCATTCGTGCTTGCAGAACACATTTGCCGTCCGTCTGCACCACCAAACGCGCGACCGAATCATTGACGTTGGCGTTAAATCCAAGGTCCACCGTGCCACCCAGGTTCAGCCGCGCAATCCCCGTGCGCATTACGCCGCCGATTTGGCTGAATACGCCGGCCACCAGCAGCTTGCCATCGAGCTGTTGGTCCAGATCCAGCACCGTCCCTTGCACACTGGTACCGAAGGCGGAATCGATTTGGCCACTGGCTTGCAAGCGCGCGATGCCGTCGTGCGCTTCGCCGTTCACCACCGTGAACTGACCGCCTAACAGCAGCTTGCCGTCCGCCTGGATATGCAGCGCGCGCACACTGCCATTGGGCGCAGGATTAAAGCTAATGAGCATTGCACCGTTCGCGCCCAAGCGGGCAAGATTGGGGCGCGCGGTGCCGCTCACAATGCTGAACTCGCCACCGATAACCACGCTGTCGTCGGCTTGCACCACCACGCTGAATATCGCGGCGTTGGCGCCCGGATTGAAGCCGGCGTCCAAACTGCCGTCCGCATTGAGGCGCGCGATGCGATTGCGGGTGCTCGCACCAACCTGGGTGAATTCGCCGACGATAATGATCCTGCCGTCCGACTGCCGCGCAAAGGCGTTGATCGGGGCGTTGACAATCAAATTGGCAAAGGCCAAATCCACCGAGCCATCGCTGAGCAGCCGCGCCAAGCGCACACGGGATTGCCCCGCGATATTGCTAAAGCTGCCGCCAACCAGCAGCTTGCCATCGGGCTGCAACGCAAGCGCCGACACGTCGTCGTTAGGCGCAGGGTTAAAGCCATCGTTGACGCCCTGCGCGCTCACGAGGGATGTGCTCAAGAACAGCAGGGAAAATAAAAAAAAGCGGGAAATCCAAATGGTCATGAGCTGCTCTTATCGACTGGGTTTTGGTGTGTGTCACAGGAACACGTAAAATTTGAACAACGCGGGCCACGCCGGAGCGCATGAGCCATCTTCGGAGAATCCGGCGCGCTCGGGGCCATTTCAGACCGCAATCGACTTAAAACAATTCCAGATGTGGCCCCGTATCGCCGCATTTCTCGTGTAGTGCTTATGAAGCCTCTTCATAACGAGCATTCCATGCGCAAGCCACTTCGTTTACTTACTTTGCTAGCCAGCCTGCTGCCCACACTCGTTCTGGCTGAGCCCACCCCAATGCGCCTAGTTGTATGCTATCCCAGCACCGATGTGATTAATGTTGGGGCCACCACCATCGGGGCTCTGTCTACGG
>JANNXP010000073.1:0-7396 GCA_031409615.1 Haliea sp.
CTGGGAAAACAGTACTTTCTTCGCTCCCTGCCGCAAATGCTTTTCGGCGGTAGCGCGGTCGGAAAAGGCGCCGGTGCATTCCAGCACCATATCCACACCCAGCTCTGCCCACGGCAGGTCATCGATCCGCTCGTGATTTAACAGGACGATGGCATCACCGTCGACCCGCAGGTGTTTGGCGTCTCCCTCCAATGGCTGCAAAAATCGCCCATGGGTGGAGTCGTAACGGGTCAGATGCAGTACCGTACCAGCATCAGCCAGCTCATTGATGGCGACAATCACCAGCTCACCCCGCTGGGGGCTCTCATAGAGGGCGCGCAGAATGCTACGGCCAATTCTGCCGTAGCCATTGATTGCCAGACGCATCATTTGATTGCGCCCTAGTACATTGCGTCTTCGACGACAGCGACCACGTTCTCGGTCGTGAAGCCAAAATGGCGCATTAACTCTTCCGCCGGGGCGGACTCACCGAAGGTGGTCATACCGACCACGCGCCCGTCCAGCCCGACCCACTTGTACCAGTAGTCTGCGTGCAGTGCCTCCACCGCGACACGGGCCAGCACATCGCTCGGCAACACCGCTTCGCGATAGGCCGCGTCCTGTTGTTCGAACAACTCGGCACAGGGCATCGATACTACGCGTACCTGTTTACCCGAGGCTGCCAATTGCTGCGCTGCAGCTACTGCCAACTGTACTTCCGATCCTGTGGCTATAAGAATTGCATCGGGGGATCCCGTGCAGTCGTTGAGCACATAAGCGCCGCGGATGATATCCGCAACCTGCTGCTCACTGCGCGGCTGATGGGCCAATGCCTGGCGAGAAAAAACCAGTGCAGAGGGGCCATCGTGGCGCTCGATGGCCGACTTCCAGGCTACCGCAGACTCCACCGCATCACAGGGGCGCCAGGTGTGCATATTGGGCGTGGCGCGCAATGCGGTTAACTGCTCAACGGGTTGGTGCGTCGGACCGTCCTCACCGAGGCCAATGGAATCGTGCGTGAACACGAAGATGGATTGTTGCCGCATCAGCGCGGCCATGCGCACCGCATTGCGGGCGTACTCCATAAAGATCAGGAAGGTGGCGCCGTAGTTGATAAAACCACCGTGCAAAGCAATGCCATTCACAATAGCCGCCATGGCAAACTCCCGCACCCCGTAGTAGATATAGTTGCCACTGGCATTTTCAGCGCTTATTCCCTTGGAGCCTGACCAGATGGTGAAGTTGGAGCCCGCCAGATCGGCGGAGCCACCGAGCAATTCCGGTAGCAGAGGGCCGAAAGCATTGAGGCAATTCTCGGACGCTTTGCGCGAGGCGATGCTTTTACCCTCTTGTTGGCAGCGTGCAATATAGGCTGTGGCTTGCTCTGAGAAATCTGCGGGCAACTCACCGGCCAGACGCCGCTGCAGCTCCCGCGCAAGCTCCGGGTGGGCCTGGGCGTAGGCCGCCATTGTCTTGTCCCAGTCCTTTTCCAGTGCCGCACCGCGCTGCCGCGCGTCCCAAGCGGCATAAATGTCCGCCGGAATTTCGAATGGGCCGTACTTCCAGCCCAGCGCTACTCGTGCCGCGGCCACCTCCTCCTCACCCAGAGCAGAGCCGTGCGCGGCTTCGGTACCCTGCTTGTTGGGGGCGCCCTTGCCGATGATGGTCTTGCAGCAGATCAGGGTGGGCTTTTCACCCTGGCTTCGCGCCGTCTCGATGGCGGCCTTCACCGCAGCGGCGTTGTGGCCGTCCACCGCGCTGATAACCTGCCAGCCATAGGCGCGGAACCGGGCGGGCGTGTCATCGGTGAACCAGCCAGTCACTTCGCCGTCGATGGATATACCGTTGTCGTCGTAAAACGCGATGAGCTTGCCCAGTCCCAGCGTCCCCGCCAGCGAACTGGCCTCGTGGGAAATACCCTCCATCAGGCAGCCGTCGCCCAGAAACACGTAGGTGTGGTGGTCAACCACCGCGTGTCCAGGACGGTTAAACTGGGCCGCCAGGACTTTTTCCGCCAGAGCCATGCCCACAGCGTTGGCCAGACCCTGGCCCAACGGGCCGGTTGTGGTCTCCACACCCGGGGTATAGCCGTATTCGGGGTGGCCCGGTGCTTTGCTGTGCAGCTGGCGAAAATTCTGCAATTCCGCCAGCGGCAGGTCATAGCCCGAGAGGTGCAACAGCGAGTACAGCAGCATGGAACCGTGGCCATTGGATAACACAAACCGGTCACGGCCCGGCCAGGACGGATGCGCCGGATTGTGGCGCAAATAGTCGTTCCACAGTACCTCGGCGATATCCGCCATGCCCATGGGGGCACCGGGATGACCATTTTTCGCCTTTTGGACGGCGTCCATACTCAGGGCGCGGATAGCATTGGCAAGTGTTGTGCGTGGGGACGACATCGAGTTCTCCGAGGCTGGATGGGGAGCTTAAAATGGGCGGCCATTTTCGCGTAAGCGGCTGCGAACGGCAAACAAATAGGCAGATATTTGGCCCACGCCCCGAATTTTAGGGTTGCGACGGCGATCACACACCTATATCAAAATATTTTGATATAGGTGGCAAGCCCTGCTAGACTCCCGCCCCATGCTCTTGTCAACTACCGCCAAGCAGGCTACACAATCGTCGGAAGAGCCGCAGCCAGAGTTGCGACTGACCGCTCTCACCAACCTGTGCAAAGCCAGCGCTGACACCCTGCGCCTGTTGGTGCTGCGGGTGTTGCGCAAGGACTCCTTTGGGGTCTCCGAGCTGTGTGCCATCTTCGACATCCGCCAGCCAGCTCTCAGCCACCACCTGAAAGTACTGGCCAGCGCCGGGCTGGTGACTGCGCGGCGCGAGGCCAATTCCATGTTTTACCGACGCAGCGAACTGGGGCAACACCCCGATCTGGAGGCGCTGCAACACAGTATTTTCGAGGCGGTGGATGAGATCGACCTGCCCGCAGACATTCAGGATCGGTTGGTCGCCCTGCACCGCCAGCGCGAAGAAAACTCCAGCAACTTTTTCCACCTCAATGCCCACAAGTTTCACCAGCAGCAGGACCTGATCGCCAGCTATGCGCAGTACGCGGATGTGGTCGCGCAGGTGCTGGCGGACGCCCCGCTTGTGCGCCGCCACACAGTGCTGGAAGTCGGGCCGGGTGATGGGTCGTTCCTGCTGGAACTGGCTCCCCTGTTTGAGCGCGTAGTGGCACTGGACAATGCGCCGGGCATGCTGGAGCAGTCCCGCGACAAGGCGGCGGCCGCCGGATTGCACAACATAGAGTTCATCCTCGACGACACCCGCAGCGGCCTATTGCAGAGTCTGCAGGCCGATTGCGTGGTCATCAATATGGTGTTGCATCACACGCCTGCGCCGGGCGCGGTGCTGCGGGACGTGGCCGCGTGCCTCGCGCCCGGCGGCGTAGTGCTGGTGACAGACCTGTGCCATCACGATCAGGCCTGGGCCCGCGAGAACTGCGGAGATCTGTGGCTGGGTTTTGATCCCCAGGAGCTGGCACAGTGGGCAGACGATGCGGGGCTGACTGACATCGCCAGTGTATACCTGGCGCAACGCAACGGTTTTCAAGTACAGGTGCGGCTGTTTGGCCGCCCCTCATTAATACAGTGATAGGGAATAAACTATGAGCGACTACAAACTCTTTACCTCCGAATCCGTGTCCGAAGGGCACCCGGACAAAATGGCCGACCAGATTTCGGATGCGGTTTTGGACTACATTCTGGAACGGGATAAGAATGCGCGCGTCGCAGTCGAGACCCTGGTGAAAACAGGTATGACCATCGTCGCCGGAGAGGTCACCACCTCGGCCAACATGGATCTCGAGGAGACCATTCGCCAAACCATACTCGATATTGGCTACGACAGCTCAAATGTGGGCTTTGATGGCGCGTCCTGCGCCGTGCTCAACGCCATCGGCAAACAATCCCCGGATATCGCCATGGGCGTGGATGAGAGCGCCGATCATGAACAGGGCGCAGGCGACCAGGGCCTGATGTTCGGCTATGCCAGCAACGAGACCGATGTGCTGATGCCCGCCCCGATTTACTACGCGCACCGTCTGGTGGAACGCCAGGCGCAGCTGCGCAAGAACGGCAAACTCCCATGGTTGCGACCCGACGCCAAAAGCCAGGTCACCCTGCGCTATGAAAATAACAAGCCAGTTGCCATCGATGCCGTGGTGCTGTCAACCCAGCATGATGACAAGGTCAGCCAGAAAGAAATTCACAAGCAAATTCTCAAGCATGTGATTCAGGAAGTGCTGCCCAAGGAGTGGCTGCATAAGGGCACCAAGTACCATATCAACCCCACCGGCAAGTTCATCATCGGCGGCCCCGTGGGCGACTGCGGTCTGACCGGCCGCAAAATCATCGTGGACACCTACGGCGGCATGGCCCGTCACGGTGGTGGTGCTTTCTCGGGTAAGGACCCTTCCAAGGTCGATCGCTCCGCCGCCTATGCGGGCCGGTATGTGGCGAAGAATATCGTCGCCGCAGGCCTGGCAGATCGTTGCGAAATTCAGGTGTCCTACGCCATTGGTGTGGCTGAGCCCACGTCCATTTCTATCGACACCTTCGGTACCGGCAAGCTTTCTGATGCGCGTATAGCAGAACTGGTACGCGAGCATTTTGACCTGCGTCCCAAGGGCCTGATTGCGATGTTAAAACTGAAGCGTCCCATTTACCGCAAGACGGCGGCATACGGACACTTTGGGCGGGAGGATAAGGATTTTACCTGGGAGAAAACAGATAAAGCGGCGACCTTGAAGAAGGCGCGATAAACCACGGCGACAAAAACATTCAACCGTAACAAATAGTCACAGCAGACCACGAGGATTTTACCGATGAGCACAGCACAAAAATTGAAAACAGCCGAAGATTTCAAAGTGGCAGATCTCTCACTGGCCCAATGGGGTCGGCGTGAACTGGAAATCGCAGAGAGCGAAATGCCGGCGCTGATGGCAATGCGCGCCAAATACTCGGTCAGCAAGCCGCTGGCCGGCGCAAAAATTCTCGGCTGTATCCATATGACGATTCAGACCGGCGTATTGATTGAGACACTTATCCAGCTTGGTGCCGAGGTCCGTTGGTCTTCCTGCAACATTTTTTCCACCCAGGATCACGCCGCTGCCGCCATCGCTGCAGCCGGTATCCCTGTATATGCCTGGAAAGGTGAGACTGAGGAAGAGTACGACTGGTGTCTTGAGCAGACCATTCTCAAAGATGGCATGCCCTGGGATGCCAACATGATATTGGATGACGGCGGCGACCTGACTATGATGCTGCATGACAAGTATCCCGCCATGCTGGATAAGGTACATGGCATTACCGAGGAGACGACCACCGGGGTGCACCGCCTGCTGGAGATGCTGGAGCACGGCAAGCTGAAAGTGCCCGCCATCAACGTCAACGACTCGGTCACCAAATCCAAGAACGACAACAAGTATGGCTGTCGCCACAGTCTCAACGACGCCATCAAGCGCGGCACTGATCACCTGATGGCCGGTAAAAAAGCGCTGGTCATTGGCTACGGTGACGTGGGCAAGGGCTCAGCCCAGTCCCTGCGCCAGGAAGGCATGATCGTAAAAATAGCCGAGATCGATCCGATCTGCGCTATGCAGGCCTGTATGGATGGCTATGAAGTGGTGTCGGCCTTCATCAACGGCGTCAACGATGGTACCGAGGCCTGTATCAACCGCGACCTGCTCTCCAATATCGATCTTCTCGTTACCACCACGGGTAATTACCAGGTCTGTGACTCGAACATGCTCAAGGCGCTTAAAAAGTATTCTGTGGTGTGCAACATAGGTCACTTCGACAACGAAATCGATACCGCGTTCATGCGCCGCAACTGGGAGTGGGAGGAAGTCAAACCGCAAGTACACAAGGTGTACCGTGACAAGGCCGCCAACGACTACCTGATTCTGCTGTCAGAAGGCCGTTTGGTGAACCTGGGCAATGCCACCGGCCACCCGTCGCGCATCATGGACGGCTCTTTCGCCAACCAGGTGTTGGCCCAGATTTATCTGTACGAACGCAAGTTCGCGAACCTGGAGCCCGAAATGAAGCCATCGGCCCTGTCGGTTGAAGTCCTGCCCAAAAAACTGGACGAAGAAGTAGCAGCCCATATGATCGGTGGTTTCGGCGCGGTACTAACACGCCTGACTCCCGAGCAGGCTGATTACATCAAGGTCAATCCGGATGGACCCTATAAACCCGACAGCTACAAGTACTGAGGTACTGTCACCAATGACCGCACGCAAACAGCGGATCAGCTGCGAGTTTTTCCCGCCCAAGACAGAGGCGGGAACAAGCAAATTGCTGACGGAGGTCACGCCTGCACTGAATGCTCTGGGTCCGGAGTTTTTTTCGGTTACCTACGGCGCAGGCGGCAGCACTCGCGACACCACTGTAGGAGTGGTGTCGTCCATCAGGGCTGCGGGTATTGATGTCGCTCCACATCTCAGCTTTGGCGGCGATGACGAGACTGCTATAGACTCGTTACTGGAAACGTATCGCAGCAGAGGCATCAAACGCTTGGTAGCCCTGCGCGGTGATATTCCCTCGGGCACAGGAGGCGCGGCCCAATTGGTGTATGCCAACCAGCTGGTGACGTTCATTCGTGAGCGTACCGGAGATCATTTCCATATTGAGGTAGCGGCATACCCGGAGATACACCCTGAAGCGAAAAGTTATGACAGCGATATACGCTGCCTCAAAGCCAAGCTTGACGCCGGGGCCAACAGCGCCATTACCCAATACTTCTTCAACGTGGAAGCGTACTTTTACTTTCTGGATCAGTGCGCGGCTATCGGTATCGATAAGCCTATCTACGCTGGCATTATGCCCATTATCAATTTCGCCAACCTGCAGCGCTTCTCACGCAATTGCGGTGCGGAAATTCCACGCTGGATCTGCCAACGCATGGAGGCCTATGGCGATGATGAGGACAGCATCAGCAAGTTCGGCGTGGAAATCGTGACCCAGCTGTGCCGAACGCTACTGGACAGCGGCGCCCCTGGTATTCACTTTTACACCATGAATCAGGTAGAGCCAACGCGAGAAATCTATACTAACCTGGGCCTGTAAACCCGAGGTGCGACGACCGTGCGCATAACACGTATTTACACCGCTCAAAAGCTGCACAGTAATGCCCAAGTGCAGCTGGAGTCCGAATCCAGCCGTCATCTGTCCCGCGTCCTGCGTTTGGGAGTCGGCGACAACCTGACCCTGTTCGATGGCGGCGGCGGCGAGTATCCCGGTGCAATTACGGCCATCGACAATAAAGGTGTAAGCGTGCTCACAGGCTCGCACCTGCACCAGGAATGTGAGTCACCTCTGGACATTCATCTGGGCATCGCTGTGTCACGCGGTGAGCGCATGGACTGGGTCGTGCAGAAGTCTACTGAGCTGGGCGTTAC
>JANNXP010000074.1:0-46309 GCA_031409615.1 Haliea sp.
CGTTCCAGCTATAGCCAGTGAAGTCCACTGGCTGCAACCAGTCCAATCCACTCACCGTGACAGGGGGCATCAACGCAGCGCTCGCCGACCCGGTCCAGCCAAACGCCAGTACCACCAATAAGCTACGGAATTTTTTGGGCATTATTCTTATCTCTCTAGTTTTTTCACCTATCTATTAGACAAGCAAGATAGAGACCATGTCAATAAATGCAGGGCGTGTGGCCATATCACTTGGGATTCTTCGGAAGTGTTGTAAAGAATGCTGACAGAAGTCGAATGTCTCTTCCAAGGAGCCACTCTGCGCGCCAATAGCGGCAATGATCCACTGGTAAATATTGGGGGCCTAGATGGCGATACGCTCGGCTTTTTCCAGCCCGGCGTAGGTTAGCTGCACAGCGCCATCGGTGATGGCCACCCGCTCGCCGTAGGCCGCCGCAGCGTCGGCGATCACCTGTGGCAGGGTGCGGGCGGTATACCCTGGGTGCAACATACGTTGCGACATAAGGTGCGGCGTAAGCTCCGACATACTCTCGACTGTGCTCGCAATGAGGCTTGGCTGGGAATGGAATATTAAGCAGTCCTCAGCCAGATTTAAATAACTATTCGTAGAATATTTATATTATTTTTACGAATAGTTTATTCGTCCGCCATTGCAACACCATGTGGTGATTGCAGAGTGATAGTGCATGCGTAACCTGACGTGCAACGCGAAAAGTCATGATTCGTTAGTTGCTCCCCTAAATAACACGGTAAAACCAGCCGCCACCATTAATATTTGGAAATTCGGGATAATTATTTATATGAGTCTCGGTGACCAGTGCATTTCCGCCGGCACCATAATAGTCCACCTCCTGCCATGACTGCTGTACCACCACGTCCCTCAAAGACGCTATACGACCGCATACCAACATTACAAAGTTCAGCTCGCAGGCAACATACTCCTCGTTCAACCAACCAGACATGTCACGAGAGTAAATGATCAGCGGGGGGGCAACGGACGAGGTGGCTAAAGGGTGTAGACCACCTTGCCGGTGGAACTCAGTGAAAGGCGAGGAACCGCCACGGCGGCGCGGGCAATGTACCGGCAGAGCGGAACGCCGGCCGACCGTTCCCGTTTACTTCGCTCGTGTCCCTCACAGCTCACACCGGCGTGCAGGGAGAACCCATTGGCCTTGGCCACACGCTCCAGTCTTGGATCAGGCCGGTCCAGCGGGCGGAGTGTGATGGACCCTGGTGTTGGCCGGTGGAGGGCGGTGCACTCGCTCGTTTATTTACCTGACATATTCTGTTAGATGCTGGTGATGAACGCTTCAAAATGATCGCCGAGGGTGACGGAGGAATTCCTGGCCATGTGCTTGTACCTGAGATCACGTGTATTAAAAATTAATACTCGAGTAGCGGCCTGTAAAGTCAGTATTTTTGTAGTATCAAGATGCTTTGCATGAATTGAACGAGCGAGGGCCTGCCCCGCTTTATCGGGCATGGCCACCGGGTGTGCTGAAATCGAGCTTGAATGGGTCCAATTGCTGATCTTTTAACTGCTGTTGGGCGGGTGGCCTTTGAATGGTCATGCGACACCGTCTTGCCCGCGACAGGAATAAGTCATTTTGCTCTTCATATTGAGTAATTTTACTCAATGAAATGAGCAAAGTAAGTCGAGCGGCTTCTTAGCAAGAACCACCCAGTAGAAGTGACCGCTCGCGCCATTGCGCTAGCCCCGCGCTCACGGCACCCTGCTCCACTTTAGGGTTACATTCGGAGCACACGCCATGGGACCACTACAGGGTCTGACCATCATTGAAATCGCGGGTGTCGGACCGGGGCCCTTTGCCGCCATGTTACTGGCGGATATGGGCGCGAATGTTATTCGCGTAGAGCGCCCCGGTGGCAGCATGTTCGCTGCCGCTCACAACCCGAAGCTGGACTTCCTCAACCGCAACAAGCGCTGCATCAGCATCAACCTGAAGAACCCCGCCGGGGTCGACACGGTGCTGGCGTTGCTGGAGCAGGCCGACGCTCTGCTGGAAGGCAATCGTCCCGGCGTGATGGAACGCCTCGGTCTGGGGCCCGATGTCTGCCTGGCGCGCAACCCGGCCCTGGTCTACGGCCGTATGACCGGCTGGGGACAGGAGGGCCCCATGGCCAAAGCTGCCGGTCACGATATTAACTACATCGCACTCAGTGGCGCCCTGCACCCGATCGGTCGGGCCGGTGAAAAACCCGCCATCCCACTCAACCTGGTGGGCGATTTTGGCGGCGGCGGCCTGCTGCTGGCATATGGCATGGTGTGCGCCCTGCTGGAGGCGAAGGGGTCGGGTTTGGGGCAGGTCGTTGACGCGGCAATGATCGACGGCGCCGCGACCCTGATGGCCAGTACGTTCGCAGCGCATCAGGTCGGCTTCTGGTGCGATGAGCGCGGCACCAACCTGCTGGATTCCGGCGCGCACTTTTACGAGGTGTACGAAACCGCGGATGGAAAATACATCTCCCTGGGTTCCATCGAGCCACAGTTCTACGCTGCCCTGTTGCAAAAACTTGGGGACGACGCGCACTACTTTGAACAGCAGTTCGACATGGCAAATTGGCCGGCAATGAAGGATCGAATGGCCAGCATCATCAAAGGCAAAACGCGGGATGAGTGGGATGCGGTGTTGGCGGGAGCAGATGTCTGCTACGCGCCTGTGCTGTCCATGAGCGAGGTGCGCCATCACCCCCATCATCAGGCGCGTGCTACGTTCATAGATGACGGCGAGGTGTGGCAGCCGGCACCCGCGCCGCGCTTCAGTCGCACACCGGGAGCAGTGCGCAGCTGCGCGGCCACGATAGGACAGCACACCGAAGAAATCCTGCGTGAGTTCGGCTTCACTGACGAGCAGATCGCAGCGCGCCTGGAAAATGGCGCAATCCAACGCCATTGCGCCTAGAATGGAAATGAATAATCGCGCTGGTGCGCGTCGTAAACATACAAGCAATGACAACTATAGGGTAGTTCCAAGATGAGTGACTCAAGCCACATTCCCGATCACTGCCGCTATGTAACGGTCAACCCCGACGATCACCATCTCAGTATCGCCAGCGGGCCGGTGCCGTCACCCGGGTCTGGCGAGGTGCTGATAAGAGTGCATTCCGCTGGCATCAATCGGGCGGACGTTCTGCAGCGCAATGGCCTCTACCCGCCGCCACCGGATGCCTCACCTATTTTGGGCCTGGAGGTATCCGGTACGCTGGTGGCCGTCGGTGCGAATGCGGGAGACTGGCGTGTGGGTGATCGTGTTTGCGCACTCACACACGGTGGTGGCTACGCCGAGTATGCCGTGGCACCTGCCGGCCAATGCATGCCGATTCCCACCGGGTTTAGTAAGGGGGAAGCTGCGGCCCTGCCTGAGGCGCTGCTCACCATCTGGCATAACCTGTTCCAGCGCGCCGGCCTGCAGGCGGGAGAAAAAGTCCTGATTCACGGCGGCGCCAGTGGCATCGGCACCCTGGGTGTGATGATGTGCGCCGTGCTTGGCGCCGAGGTGTACGCCACCGCCGGCAGCGATGAGAAATGTCGCGCGCTGGAAGCCCGCGGTGCGACACGCGCAATCAATTACAAAACGGAAGATTTCGAGTCGGTCCTCACTGAGCTAGGCTTGAACAACAGGATCAATGTGATCCTCGACATGATCGGCGGCAGCTATATCCAGAAAAATCTCAATCTCGCTGCAGCGGAAGGTCGCATCGTTAACATCGCCTACATGAACGGCTTCAAAGCCGAGGTGAATTTCGCGCCGCTACTGGTGAAGCGCATCACCATGACCGGTTCCACGCTGCGCGCGCAGTCATTTGCGCAGAAAGCGGTGATGGTTAAAGAAATCATGGAACACATTTATCCGCATTTAGAGAGCGGCCAGATCAAGCCCATGATCGACAGCATCTATGCGCTGGAACAGGTAGAGCAGGCTCACGGCCACATGCTGAGCGGTCAGCACATGGGCAAGATAATCCTGAAAATATAGGTTTTTTTGTTGGTATTCGTCTATCAGTAAAATTACTAGTAGCAAAACAATCTTAAAAGCGACTGTTTCTAGCGCATCAGATCATCGTCTTTCTAAAAAAGTCGCGTATATGCGCACTTTTAATACCTTTCTACGCTAACAAGGTATGAGTGCAGTTTCTTTAAGTGCTTAAAAACCCCTGTTTTAACGGCGAATAATTGCTGCAACTAGATTTGATGTTCGCCAGTGCTATACTCGAATCGGATGTCGGCGCGGGGTCTGTCGTGCAAAGAGTTTGACCGTTTTGGCGTGGCGAGCAGTGCCATTTTTGGTCTCGCGCACGCAGAGAAAGGTGCTCATTTTCTTGAGCTGATTGCACCGCACTTCGCACTCTCACTTCATATGACTGAGAGGCACAACGCTTATGAAACGCCATTACTATATCAGTGACGACCTTGACGATCTCGAGAGCATCGAGCACCAACTGGAGGACGCCGGCGTCACCACGCCGCAAATCCATGTGCTCAGCGAAGATGACGCGGGCGTGCAGTCACACCACCTGAACGAAGTAGAAGCGGTGTTGCGCAAGGATGTCGTCCACGGCACGGAGCTTGGCGCCGTGATCGGTGTCATCGTTGCAGCCATTATCCTGCTAGCGGCCTGGGCTACCGGCATCGCCAGCACCATTACCTGGGTGCCCCCTATTTTCCTCGCAGTCATTGTGCTGGGTTTCTGTACCTGGGAGGGCGGCCTGATCGGGATACAGGAACCGCACGCCGATTTCGCGTCTTTTCGAGACAAGCTGCATGCCGGCAAGCATGTGTTGGTGGTGGATGTCAGCGAGGCTCAGGAGGACATCCTGCGCCGGGTAACCAATGCGCATCCCGCACTGGCGCCTGCCGGTGAAGGATCTGCCGCCCCCGGCTGGTTTATCAGCGCGCGGATAAAATTCGAACACATCATCAAGGGCACGGCCTGGCGACACCAGTAACATAGTTCGCCGACAAGAATAACTGCTTCGCCAAGTACGGAGCCCTCCGTCTCGCCGTGCGGGTGAGCGGACAAGGAGGTCGAATGAAAATCGTGGTGGTACTGATTCTGCTGGTGATCGGTACACTGGCGTTTCACTGGTGGAGCCCGTGGTGGATGACCCCGGTAGCCTCCAACTGGGACAATATCGATACCACTATCAGCATCACTCTCTATATCACCGCTGTGGTATTTGTGGCGGTCAACCTGTTCTTGGCCTGGGCCATTTTCCGCTACCGCTTCGACCCGTCCCGCCGCGCACATTACGAACCGGAAAACAAAAAGCTTGAAATCTGGCTGACCGTGATTACAACGGTGGGCGTGGCCGCGATGCTGGCACCCGGTCTGGTGGTATGGGCAGATTTTGTTAACGTACCGGAGAATGCCGATGAGGTAGAAGTCGTCGGCGCGCAGTGGCAGTGGAGTTTTCGCTTACCAGGCACTGACGGCGTGCTCGGTGAAGTCGATTCACGCTATGTGGATGAGAGCAATCCCTTTGGCATGAGTCCCAATGATCCGGCGGGCAATGATGACGTCCTGATCAGCAGCAATGAATTACATCTGCCTATCGACCGTCCGGTGAAACTGTTACTGCGCTCCAAGGATGTGCTGCACGACTTTGCCGTACCGCAATTTCGCGTGAAGATGGATCTGGTGCCGGGCATGGTCACTTATGTCTGGCTCACACCCACCCGCACCGGCAAATTTGACATTCTATGCATGGAGTTGTGCGGCGTAGCGCATTACACCATGCGCGGCTATGTGGTGGTTGATCAACAGCAGGATTTTGATAGCTGGTTGGCGCAGCAGCAAACCTGGAGCGACATACGAGCCATCCCGCCTGGCGATCCTATTGCAGGCGAAGCCAGTTTTGCCACCTGTGCTGCCTGCCACGGCCAACAGGGTGAAGGCAATGTGGCGATGAATGCACCGAGTCTTGCCGTGCTGCCGCCGTGGTACATAGCGCGACAAATAGCGCATTTTAAACAGGGCATCCGTGGGGCAAATGAGGTTGATGCGTTTGGCCGACAGATGGCACCCATGGCCAATATGCTGCCGGACGACAGCGCGGTTCGTAATGTAACGGCTTACATTGAGACACTGCAGCCCCGCGCTACCAATGCAACTATCCTTGGCGACGCGCAACGGGGAGCCGCGCACTACATCACATGCGGCTCCTGCCATGGCGCACACGCACAGGGCAATTACGCACTACAGGCGCCGCGCCTTGCCGGACAGGATGACTGGTACCTGAAACGGCAGTTGGAAAACTTTCGTCTCGGCATACGCGGGGCAAGTAAGGAAGATCCCTACGGTCACCAGATGGTGTTGATGGCGCGCTCACTACCAAACGAGCAATCAGTGAATGATTTGCTAGCGTACCTGAACACGCTGTAGTTCAGTGCAGTGCAGTGCAGCGCACCAGCAGCGCAGAGGTTTAAAGCAAGCGAGGAGCAGTACGATGCAACATGTGGCAATCGCCGACCAACCGGACCATTTGCATGATCCACAGACCTTTATCACCAAGTACGTTTACAGCCAGGACCACAAGGTCATTGCGATACAGTACGGGGTCACTGCAATATTCGTCGGCTTGGTTGCGCTGTGCCTCTCCGCTGTAATGCGGTTGCAGCTGGGATTTCCCAACACCTTTGATTTCATCGACCCCAGCAATTATCTGCAATTCGTCACCATGCACGGCATGATCATGGTGATCTATCTATTGACTGCATTATTGCTCGGCGGCTTTGGCAACTACCTGATTCCACTCATGGTCGGCGCCAGAGACATGGTCTTCCCCTTTATGAACATGTTGAGCTATTGGGCCTACCTGCTGTCTGTCATTGTCCTGCTCGCCAGTTTTTTTGTACCGGGCGGTCCCACCGGTGCCGGCTGGACGCTGTACCCACCACAGGCGATTTTACCTGGGACCCCCGGCTACGACTGGGGCATTATCCTGATGCTGAGTTCTCTGGCCATTTTTATCATCGCTTTTACTATGGGTGGCTTGAACTACGTCACTACCGTATTGCAAGCACGCACCCACGGTATGACGCTGATGCGTATGCCACTGACCATATGGGGAATTTTCACCGCCACCGTGCTGGGTTTGCTGGCATTCCCGGCGCTATTGGTAAGCGCCATCATGATGATGCTGGACAAAACACTCGGCACCAGCTTTTTTATGCCCGCCCTGGTGTCTATGGGTGAGTCACTGGACTACTCGGGCGGCAGCCCCGTGCTGTTCCAGCATCTGTTCTGGTTTTTCGGCCATCCCGAGGTTTACATTGTCGCCCTCCCCGCTTTTGGCATGGTGTCCGACGTGCTCGCCACCCACGCACGCAAAAATATTTTCGGCTACCGCATGATGGTCTGGGCCATTGTCGGCATCGGCGGCCTCAGCTTTTTCGTATGGGCGCACCACATGTATGTCAGCGGCATGGATCCAGCGTTCGGCTTCTTCTTCGCGACCACCACGTTAATCATTGCGGTGCCCACTGCCATCAAAGTCTACAACTGGGTGCTCACGCTGTATCGGGGCAATATACATCTCACCGTGCCGATGCTGTTCGCCATCGGCTTTATTTTTACGTTTACCCACGGCGGACTGACCGGACTGTTTCTGGGTAATGTCGTCATTGACCTGCCTCTGTCCGATACCTATTTTGTGGTCGCGCATTTTCATATGGTGATGGGAGTCTCTCCCATCATGGTGTTGTTCGCCGCGCTCTATCACTGGTACCCGCTGATAACGGGTAAAATGTTTAACCAGCGCCTCGGCAAGATACACTTCTGGTTTACCTTCCTGGGCACCTATGCCATTTACCTGCCGATGCACTACCTGGGCTTCCTCGGCGTGCCACGGCGCTACTTCGCCATGGGGAGCACCGACTTCATACCGGAGTCAGCGCAGAGCCTGAATGCCAGCATTACCATTTCCGCGCTGATCGTGGGCTTAAGCCAATTGCTATTCCTGTACAACATGGTCTCAAGCCTGCGCAACGGCAAGCCGGCCGGCCTCAATCCCTGGGGCGCCACCAGTCTGGAATGGCAAACTCCGCATGCGCCACCGCGCCACGGTAACTGGGGGCCAGTGGTGCCCACGGTTTACCGCTGGGCCTATGACTACAGCGTACCCGGTGCCGAGCTGGACTTTATTCCCCAGAACCATCCGGTAAGCGCGGCCGAACAGACCGCAGGCGATCACGGGGAGGGCAAGTCATGAATATTCTCAAAGTATTACTCGACAAATCCTGGCAGCATCCAACGGCCGCCGCTACCGCCGCGCAATACAGCGGCCCTGATGCGCAGGCAGCGGCGCGTGTCATGCTACGGTTTATTTTGGCCATTGTCGGCGTCATCTTTTTCCTGTTCATCATCACCTTCTTGTCGCGTTCCCAGTATCCGGATTTTGAGGCGCTCGCAGGTCCGCCCTGGCAGCCATTTACCAACGCTTCACGCCTGTGGTTCAACACGGGCTTGCTGGCCTGTGCCAGCGTTGCCATTCAATGGGGATTGAGCGGAACTCGCGCCGGCAAACTCAACGTGACGGTGGCGGGCATCAGCGCAGCCGTATTTTTTACCGTGCTCTTCCTGATAGCTCAATTCGATCTGTGGTTGCACCTGCAGTCCATGGGCTTTTACATGAACGGCAACCCGGCCAACAGTTATTTTTATCTGTTGACAGCGATCCATGGGCTACACCTCATGGGCGGCCTGCTAGTTCTGTGCAATGTGGTGTTTCGCGTGTGGTATGACAACGATCTGAAGACGCTGGCCGCCCCGTTGCAACTGTGTACAACCTACTGGCATTTTCTTCTCGGGGTCTGGCTGGTGTTGTTCGCACTCCTTACCAGCAGACCGGACACTATCAACGCACTCGCTGCCCTGTGCGGATTCTGAGAGCCCACCCCATGATCCAGACAGATAAGAGTAGCAGCTACACGACCCCAGGCATCCCCGGACTGGTGTCTGACTGGTCAGCAGACAGACAAACCTTCGACGTGCCCTGGGGCAAGTTGATGATGTGGATCTTCCTGCTCAGCGATACATTTATCTTCAGTATCTTTCTCACCGGCTACATGACCGTGCGCCTGTCTGCGACAGATCCCTGGCCGAACCCGAGCGAAGTATTCGCGCTGGAGATCGCCGGTCACCATTTACCCCTGATACTGATCGCCATCATGACCTTTGCACTGATTACCAGCAGCGGCACCATGGCGATGGCGGTGAACTTCGCCTACCGTGGTGACAGGCGCAAGACCGCCTGGCTGATGGCCGCGACCGCTCTGTTAGGCGCGTCGTTCGTCGGCATGCAGGCCTTCGAGTGGAGCAAGCTGATCGCGGAAGGCGTACGCCCTTGGGGCAATCCGATGGGGGCGGCACAGTTCGGCTCTACGTTTTTTATGATTACCGGCTTTCACGGCCTGCACGTTACCGCCGGAGTCATTTACCTGAGTATCGTGGCGCGCAAAGTGGCGCGAGGACACTACGAGCAAAAAGGCTATGCCATCGTTGAAATAGCGGGTCTCTACTGGCACTTCGTCGATCTGGTCTGGGTCTTTATTTTTGCCTTCTTCTACCTGTGGTGAGGTAAATCCATGAGCGCAACTACGGCTGGCCAACAACATCCCATCGGCATTTATCTAAAGGTCTGGTTACTACTGTTCGTCCTCAGTACCTTCTCCTATCTGGTCGATTTCTTTCATATCGAGGGCTATTTGCGCTGGACCTTGATATTGATCTTCATGTTTTTGAAGGCAGGATTTATCGTCGCTATATTCATGCATGTGGCCTGGGAGCGGCTGGCGCTGAAATACGTACTGTTACTGCCGCTGTCCGCCATAGCAATATTGATTGTCCTGATGGCGGTAGAGGGTGATTACACCTTCCTGACCAGACATCTGTATTTCGATCGCTAGGTGCAGGCAGAGTGTGAGCTTCTCTCCCCGCTCGCGGATCCTGATCGGTTTCTTACTGGCCAATATCGCCATCGCAATTACCGCGACGGTCGTACTGCTCAATCGCCCCGCAGCACCGCCGCAGATTCACGGTGTACTACTCCCGCAGTCGCGTGAGCTGCCAGACTTTCGTCTACTGGATCACCACAACCGCGAGTTTACCAACGAAGATTTCAAGGGCAGCTGGCATTTGGTGTCCTACGGCTTCACCACCTGCCCCGACATTTGTCCCACCACCTTGTCGCAGCTGGCTAGCGTGGTAAGGCGGCTTAATGAGCAAGGTCGCTCCGATCTGCGCGTCGTGTTCTATAGCGTCGATCATCGTCGCGACACCGTCGCCCAAATGGCATCCTATGTGCCCTTTTTTCATCCAGAGTTTATCGGACTCACGCATCTGGATGACAGCGACAACCCGCACCTGCCCTTTGAGCAGGGGCTCGGTATCGTGGCGCAGCTGCTACCGGCAACAGGGCCTGACGTTGATCCAGCAGACGACGAGTACGACGTGGTGCACGGCATAAACCTGTTACTGGTGAACCCACAGGGCGAGCTACAGGCTGTTTTTGAACCGGATAGCAATCTGCCCGGACCACTAAACTTTAACCCGGATACTGTACTGCAGGATTATCTGGCTATCCGCCATTACTTGGGATGAATCGTCGGCAGGAACGTGTCCTGGTCGCCGAGACCGCGTTTACCACGCTGGTCTGCGGTAACCTTTAGGTGTGCATCAATGCGCGCAGCGCGCAGTTGGGCTTCAGACAAAATCGTACTGCCCACGCATAATCTCTGCTATCTTTTAGTTTCAAACGGCTTGCCAAGGGTGTTGCAGCAGACCATGCGTACAGAATCCCGTAGTCTGCTGGCCTGCTTGCTCATTGCCGCGCTGACCACTGCCTGTGGCGGTGGCGGTGGCAGCACAACCAGCAATGTACCTGCACCTCCGGACCCGGAACCACCCGCCCAGACTTTTACGCTGTCCGGTACCATCACCACATCCGCCAGTCAGTCGGGTGACAGTGATACCAATGACCCGACACGACCCGCAGTCAGTAATGACATGCCGAATCAGCCCCAGACCCTTCCCAATCCCATCACCCTGGGCGGCTACGTCAATCAACCGGGTACCGGAGAGGCGGGACGCTCGCAGCAGTCAGGCGACATCGATGACTATTTTTTGGTTGAGCTACTGGCCGGACAGACGATCACCTTGCTGGTGGGCGATTTCGATCAGGCGGACGCGGATCTCTATCTGTTTGATACTCAGGGTAACCTCGTCGATTTTTCCCTGAATGGGGGAGAATTGGAATCACTGCTGATTCCCGCAGACGGGACCTACCTGGTCAACGCCTTCGCCTTCGCTGGCGCCACTAACTATATACTCGCTATCGGCGCCCCCAACGCGGCGGCGCCGCACGCGCCACAGGAGCAAAAAATCATTCCCTGGCAGGCCGTCGTTACGTATCACGACGAGACTCCGGTCACTGGCGCCTCAGCCGCAAGCGAGAACGTCACGCAGCGCTTAGGTTTGAAGCAGCGTGCTGGCGGTCGCGGTCGCGGTCGTCTGATGGCGCTGCAACGGGTACAGGCCAACGCACAACAAATGGACCAGCGACTGGGTAGCGCTGCCCACAAAGTTGGCGTTAGCAGCGACGCGGGCTTACGCGCGCGCTGGGAAACGTTAATGACCATCAAGTCGTTGCGCAAGGATCCACATGTCCGCTACGCGGAGCCCAATTACCAGGTCAGCGCCATGGCGGTGCCCAATGATGAAGCCTATCCGCTGCAATGGCATTATCCTTTGATAGCGCTGCCGGACGCCTGGGAAACGACGACCGGCGACCCCTCGGTGGTGGTCGCCGTGGTCGATACCGGCATCCTCGCCAATCATCCCGATATTGCCGGGCAGCTGGTGGACGGCTATGACTTTGTGCGTGACCCGACCAGCGCCATAGACGGCGACGGGATTGATCCGAATCCGCAGGACCCGGGCGACTCGCTTGGAGGCGGGTCAGACAGTTTTCATGGCACCCATGTCAGCGGCACGATTGCTGCCCGGGGAAACAACGTGCTGGGTGTGGCGGGCATTGCCTATACCTCGCGCGTGATGCCACTGCGTGCGCTGGGTGCGGGCGGAGGCGGCACCTCCTACGATGTGGACCAGGCGGTGCGTTTCGCCGCCGGTCTACCGAATGACTCTGGTACCCTGCCGCCGCAACCTGCGGACATCATCAATCTGAGCCTGGGCGGGGCGCCCTTCAGCCAGGCCACCCAGAACCTGTATGACCAGGTGCGGGCTGCGGGCATTCTGGTGGTTGCCGCTGCCGGCAACGAGGCCAGTACCGCACCCGGATACCCCGCCTCCTATACGGGCGTCATTTCGGTTAGCGCGGTGGACGCGCAGCGGCGACTGGCTAGCTACTCCAACACTGGCTCTGCCATTGACGTAGCGGCTCCTGGCGGTAATAGCAGCGTGGATCTCAATGGTGACGGCTATCCAGATGGTGTCTTGAGTACCGGTGGCACCGTGAGCAATGGTAACGTGGCGTTTGTGTACAGCTTCCTGAATGGCACTTCGATGGCAACACCGCACGTCGCGGGCGTGCTGGCATTGATGAAGAGTGTGAACCCGAACCTAACGCCCGCCGACGTTGACGCACTGTTGGCAGCGGGGGCCCTCAGCGACGACCTCGGCGCGCCCGGCCGAGATAATCAATTTGGCAATGGCATCATCAATGCACAGCGTTCCGTACTGGCCGCGCTGGAAGCCACTGGTAACTCCCCCGCCGACAATCCGCGCCTTGCAGCCTCGGCCAGCACCCTGAACTTCGGCGGTAGCAGTACGTCACTGGCACTGGTTTTAAGCAACAATGGCAAGGGCGACCTGGCGCTGTCAGACCTGTCAGTGTCTGAGCCCTGGTTGCAGATTGCAGCCGTCAATGTGGATGCTGCTGGGCTGGGCGAGTACCGGGTTAGTGTGGATCGCGACAGTCTCGCTCCGGGCATCTACGCCGCCCAGATTGACGCCCAATCCTCAGTCAACAGTCTGGCGGTGCGAGTGCTGGTGTCGCAAGGCAGTCCGGACACGGCGCAAGACGTCGGCGTTATCTACATCCTGCTTTACGACACGGTGCTGGACGAACCGGTGGCGCAGTTCATCACCGGGAGTAACGGAGCCAATTATCCGTTCCGATTCACCGGCGTCCCCAGCGGAGACTATGAGATTGTGGCCGGTACCGACGCAGACAACGACCTGTTTATCTGTGATGCCGGTGAGGCCTGCGGTGCCTGGTTGACGGTAGACCAGCCCATCCGCTTTCGCGTAGATGGCAATGTCACAGAACTCGACTTCCCGGTGGAGTATCTGGTCTCGCTTCCCACCGCCAGCAGTACCGGGCAAGCCGCTACACCCAAAGGCAAGCGGCGCACGGTGCACGATTAGTGCAGAGGTTAGACCCCAAGCGGCACCGCTGAGAGGGGCCGCCTAGGACTATTTATAAGCCAGTCTAGCGTTTGGCCGCGGCTTTCTTCTTGGGCGCAGCTTTCTGCTTCACAGTGGCTTTCTTCTTCACAGCGACCTTTTTCTTGGGTGCAGCTTTTTTCTTGGGCGCAGTCTTTTTCTTGGCCGCAGGTTTCTTCTTGGGTTTAGCGGCAGCTTTCTCTACCAAACTCGCCGCCTGGTTTGCCGCCTGGGCTTTCCGATCCTCCAGCACCGCGTTCGTTTTGACAGCCAGGTACTTTTCCGCGGCCTCATACGCTGCCACAGCGATCTTGGGCAGGGATTCCGCGAAGTCTTGTGCCTGCTTCATCAGTGCCTCGACTTTCTTATGGTTGTCAGGCGTCGCCTTTTTGCGCAGTGTATTTTTTGCACTCTTCAAGCGCGCATTCGCCGCTTTATGCCTCTTGCGTGCTGCGCCGAGCTCGCGCTTGACTCGAGCATGCGTTTTTTCAGACTCAGACAGCAACTTCTTGCGCAGCTGTTCAACTTTACTGCTTGCTTGCTCAGCCATTTTGGTGGCCTTGGCCAGTTCTTTTTCCAACATTGCTTGGGTACTCCGTAGTGTGTTGCAGGACTTCACTGACAGTGTAAGCCGAAAGTGTAACTGTGTAACGCATATTCCTTGATCTGTATCCTGTTATCGTGGAATAGGAACGTCAGTTGTAAACTAATTCCGCAGCCTCATCACAGACTGTTAGAATCGAGTGATGCATTCGAGGGAAGCCCGTGAGCCGCTATGACTACGACCCATGACTACGACCTTTTTGTAATTGGCGCCGGCTCAGGCGGCGTGCGAGCCGCCCGCATGGCCGCGGGTTTTGGTGCGCGAGTCGCCATCGCAGAAGATCGCTATATGGGAGGCACCTGCGTCAATGTGGGCTGCGTGCCCAAAAAACTGTATGTGTACGCTGCCCAGTTCGGCAAGGGCTTTGCAGATGCCCGGGGCTTCGGCTGGGACAGTCATCAACCCCGCTTCAACTGGGCCACATTGCGCGACAACAAGAAAACGGAAATTGCCCGCCTGAACGCGATCTATCGCAACATGCTGGACGGCGCAGGCGCGCAGCTGATCGACGGGCGCGCGCGCATCATCGACGCCCACACCGTCGCCGTGGGAGAAAAGCACTTCACGGCAGAAAAACTTCTCATAGCGACCGGCGGCTGGCCGCATATCCCGGAATTTCCTGGGAGAGAGCATGCCGTCAGCTCTAACGAGATATTCGATCTCGACCGTTTTCCCGAACGTCTGGTCATTGTCGGTGGTGGCTATATCGCGGTGGAGTTCGCCGGCATTTTCAATGGCCTGGGCGCACACACCACACAGCTCTATCGCGGCCCCTTGTTCTTGCGCGGCTTCGATGCCGATATTCGCACCCACGCCGCCCAGGAAATTGCCAAAAGCGGGGTAGACCTGCGCTTCGGGGTGAATGTTCAAGCCATCAGCCCCAGCGCTACAGGCTTGCAAATCACCTTAACCGACGGCACCGAACTACAGGCAGACGCCGTACTCTACGCCACCGGCCGCAAAGCCCACCTTGAGGGATTGGGACTGGAGAATGTAGATGTAGTCGTCAGCGCGCAAGGCGCCATAGACGTTGATTCCCAGTACCGCACTAGTGAGCCGAGCATTTTTGCGCTCGGCGATGTGACCGGGGGCCTCGAACTCACGCCGGTGGCCCTGGCCGAGGGTATGGCATTCGCCCGCCGCAATTATGGGGGGCTCGAACAGCAGGTGGATTACGATTTCATTCCTACCGCGGTGTTCTGCCAACCTGCGATTGGCACGGTTGGCTTTACCGAGGAGGAGGCTCGGGCCAGGTTCAAGGATATCCGCCTGTTCAAATCCAGCTTCCGACCCCTGAAACACACCCTGAGTGGCCGCGATGAAAAGACCTTTATGAAAATGATCGTCGATGCTGCCACGGATCGTGTGGTGGGCGTGCACATGATGGGGTCCGATGCGGGAGAAATCATACAGGGCATCGCCATCGCCATGCGCGCCGGAGCCACCAAGTCAATCTTCGACACAACGCTTGGCATTCACCCTACCAGCGCAGAGGAGTTCGTTACCATGCGCGAACCGTGGACGGAAAACTAGGCATGGAACTTGAACTGTGGCAGGTGGCCCTGCTGGTCGTAGTAGGCTTTGCCGGTGGGTTTGTCAATGTCATTGCCGGGGGCGGATCACTGCTCACGGTACCGGTGATGGTGTTTCTGGGCATCCCCGGGCCGGTGGCCAATGGCACCAACCGCATCGGCATCCTGGCGCAGAGTATCACTTCCATCGCGACCTTTGCCCGTCGTGGTTTCAAGGATTTTCGACTCAGCCTGAGCCTGTCGGCATGTGCTATTCCAGGCGCCGTGGTCGGCGCACTGCTTGGCGTTCACCTCGACGGCGTCTGGTTCAATCGGTCGGTTGCGCTCATCATGGTGGGGGTGATGCTGATAATGCACTTCGACCGGAGCGCAGCGCAGCGCCCCCAGGACCACCAACCCACGCGTAAGCAACTCCTGTATGGCCATCTGCTAATGGTTGGCGTGGGCTTCTGGGGTGGCTTTATCCAGCTTGGCGTGGGCTTTATCATCATGCCCATTTTGAACCGGGTCATGGGCCTCGACCTGGTCAGAACCAATATGCACAAGGTCTTCATCGTCGCCGCCTACACCATTGTGGCACTCGCAATCTTCGCCAGCCAGATTGAATTGCTGTGGCTGGTGGGTATCGCTCTGGCCGTCGGCAACTCGATAGGCGGCTATCTGGGCGCGCGTTTTACGATTAGCGGCGGCGAGCGCATGATCCGACTGGTGTTGAACCTTGTCCTGATCGCTTTTGTCATTAAGCTACTGTTGGATTTCTAGCACTGCGGTAGTGCGGTGCTATACCATGCCTTGGTCTTTCCAAGAACCTTACAACGACACCCGGCCATATGATTGAAGTGCAATCACTGACCCGCCACTACGGCAAAATAACTGCTGTGGAGGACGTGTCTTTCACTATTGGTAACCATGAAATTGTCGGTCTGCTGGGGCACAACGGCGCTGGTAAAACCACCATCATGCGCATGCTCAGCGGCTACCTCGAACCCAACGCCGGCAGCATCATCATAGATGGTGTAAACCTGGCCAACGACGCACGCAGTGTGCAACAGCACCTGGGGTATTTGCCGGAAAACCTGCCGGTCTATCCCCAAATGATAGTCGCTGACTATTTGGACTACAGCGCAACGCTCAAGGGCATACCCGCAGCAGAGCGCATGAGTGCGGTGCGCGAAGCGCTGCTGGCCACTGACCTCATGCAGCGGGCGCTTGATCCGATCAATATCCTGTCCCGGGGCTTGCGGCAGCGCGTGGGCGTCGCCCAGGCCATTCTGGGCCAACCCCGCTTACTGATCCTGGATGAACCCACCAACGGTCTCGATCCCAACCAGACTGAACACATGCGACAACTGATCAGACGGCTGGCGCGACGTACCACTATTATTCTCTCCACCCATATCATGCAGGAAGTCGATGCGGTATGTGGCCGCGTATTGATGTTGCGTAACGGGCGGCTGGCACTGGACCAGAGCCTGGCTGAACTGCATCACAGCAGAACCCTGGTGCTGCGCACTAGCACTGCGGTGCAACCACTGGAATCCTATCTGCAGCGGCTGCCGCAGGTGCAGGCGCTGCAATATTCTCTGGGCGCGGACGGACTGATGCACTTTGATCTCCACCTGCACCCCAATGTTGACATGGATACTGCCGCGAACAACATTGCCCAGTGCGTCGTCCAAGCCGGTGCCAAACTGTATCAATTGCAGGTCTCGACGCGCGATCTGGACAGCGTGTTTCGCGAGGTGTACGGCAATGACGACTAACTCGGTCACGCGCCGCGTTGCCCAAAAAGAGATCCGGCTATTTTTCGCATCACCGGTGGCGTGGTTGTTCCTCGCCACCTTCGCCGCCACCACCCTGTTTATCTTCTTTTGGGTGGAAGCGTTTTTTGCGCGCAATATCGCCGATATCCGTCCGCTGTTCGAATGGATGCCCATCCTGCTGATCTTCCTCTGCGCCGCCCTGACCATGCGCATGTGGAGCGAGGAGCGCTACAGTGGCACGCTGGAACATGTACTCACCCAACCAGCCAGTCTATGGCACTTCGTCATGGGCAAGTTCTGGGCCTGTTTTGCGCTGCTGCTGCTGGCCTTGATCACTACACTGCCGCTGCCCATCACAGTAGCCCTCATTGCCAACCTCGACTGGGGGCCGGTCATCGGCGGCTATGTGGCCACCGTGCTATTGGGGGCGACCTATTTGGCCATCGGGCTATTTGTTTCGGCCCGCACTGACAATCCCATCGTCAGCTTGATCGGCACGGTCGCACTGTGTGCCTTACTCTATCTGCTGGGTAGCGCGACCTTTACGGGATTTTTTGATGACAGGACCGGCGAGATCCTGCGCCTGGTGGGGAGCGGCGCACGCTTCGAGAGCATCACCCGCGGCATTATTGACCTGCGCGACCTGTTCTACTACACCAGCCTGACCGCAGCCTTCCTGACACTCAATGTGTATGTGCTGGAGAAAGAGCGCTGGGCGCCGAAAACCTCCACTCCCGGCCAGCGGCACTGGCGTGCGGTCACCGCGTTATTGCTGGGGAATTTAGTGCTGGCGAATGTCTGGTTGAGCCAGCTCACCGAGCTACGCGTGGATCTGACCGAGAGCAAATTATTTTCCATTTCACCTGCCACACAAAATGCGTTGCGAGAATTGCAGGAACCCCTGCTGATTCGCGGCTACTTCAGCAGCAGGACACACCCCTTGCTGGCGCCGCTGGTACCCCAGTTGCGTGACCTGCTCAAGGAGTATGAGCTCGCCGGAGATGGCAAGGTTCAGGTCGAATTTGTTGACCCCGCCGAAGATCCGGAAATGGAACAGGAGGCGAATGAGCGCTATGGCATTTCCGCAACACCGTTCCAGATTGCCGACCGTCACCAGTCAGCGCTGGTCAACGCCTATTTCAACGTGCTGGTGCGCTACGGTAGTGAACATCAGTCGCTGGGTTTCGCCGACCTGATTGAAGTGCGCAGCGCCCCTAATGCGGCTGCCGAGGTGCTGCTGCGCAACCCGGAATACGACGTTACCCAAGCCATCAGGAACGTTCTGGCGGATTATCGCTCGGGCGGCAATCTGTTCGAAGGCATTAGCGCGCCCGTCGAATTCATCGGCTATGTGTCCGGTGACGCACTGCTGCCGGCACAGTTGCTGGCCTACAAGAATGCCATCCTGCCGCAGTTGGAACTGGCGGCACGCAATTCCCAGGGGAAGTTCAGCATACGGTTTGTCGAACCCGAGGCGCGCGGTGGCGCTGTCGCCACGCAGATTACAGAACAATGGGGCTTCAAACCCATGGTCGCCTCCCTGGAGGATAGCCGTAAATTCTTTTTCTACCTGACGCTGGCCGATGCACAACAAGTGGTGCAGTTGCCGACCACAGATTTCGATCCCGCTGGGTTTCGATTGCTGCTGGATGCGGGCTTGAAACGCTTTGCCTCCGGCTTTACCAGGATTGTGGCGCTGGCACTGCCCCACGCCGACCCGCAGATGGCGCAATTCAAGCTGGGCGGACCAACCTTTACCAATCTGGAGAAAGCCATCACTCGGGACTACAGCATTCGGCTTGAAGACCTGTCGGATGGAGGTGTAGCGCCCGAGGCGGATATCCTCGCCGTGGTAGCCCCACGTCAGCTGGACGAAAAATCTATCTTTGCGATCGACCAGTTCCTGATGCGCGGAGGCACGGTGGTGCTTGCTACCTCTCCCTTTACCGCCGAATTCGGCGGCGGCCAACTGCGTCTGCAAAACTGGGACAGCGGCCTGCAGCAATGGCTGGCGCACAACGGTCTCGAGGTCAAGGAAACCCTGGTGCTGGATAAGCAGAATGCAAGCTTCCCAGCCCCGCTTGCCCGGCAGTCTGGCGACCACAAATTTCGCGACGTGCAAATGATCGATTACCCTTATTTCATTGATTTGCGCCCACCGGGTCTGGCGCCAGACCATGCGGTAACTGGCAACCTGCCACAGGTCACCATGGCCTGGGCTTCACCGATTGTCGTTGCACAGGGCGATGGCTATCGATCTACCGTACTGCTAAAGAGTTCCACCGGTGCCTGGCTGAGTGACAGCATGGACATCATGCCCAGCGTGGACACCAACGGCGTCAGTAATTTTCAGCCGCCCGCCGCCACTGATAGCGATACAGCCGGCGCTCCTGCACTTACAGCCGCTCGCAGCCTGGGTGTGGTGGTGCAAGGACGCTTCAAGTCATTTTTCGCAGACAGGGAGAATCCGCTAGCCGCCGCGGCGCGCGACGAGAATACAGCGCCACGCCCAACCCCTGCAGTCACAGGACTGCTGCAGCGTGCGCCGGAATCTGCCCGTATCGTGCTGTACTCTTCCAACGATTTTATGGATGACCAGATTCTGAACAGTATCGTCACTGCCAGTGGCACGCAGTACCTCGGGCCGCTGGCGTTATTCATGAATACCCTGGATTGGGCGCTGCAGGATGAACAGTTACTGGAAATTCGTTCCCGCGCGCATTTCAATCGCACGCTGCCACCCATGGAGCGCCGCGCGCAATTACTGCTGGAATATTTCAACTATGGCCTCGCCCTGCTGTGGCTGCTACTGCTTGCGCTAATCAGCTGGCTGCGCGTCATTTTGCGTAGGCGCCACTTCGCCAGGGGTCTAGCGCTGTGAATCGTGCTAAAACTGGCCTGTTGCTGGTACTACTTATCCAATGTGGCATCATCGCCAGTCTTTACTGGCCAGTGCAGAGTCCCCGGACCGGGTCGACTGGACAAGGCCTCGCTGCGTTCTCCATCGACACGATAGATGAGCTGCGTATCGGAGATGAATTCGACAATGAGGCTATCCTGGTACGATCCGGCGAGCAGTGGCTGCTTCCAGACCTGGAGAATTTACCGGCGGACCCACTCAGAGTTCATGCCTTGCTGCAAAGTATCACCGGCCAGCCGGGAAACTGGCCGATTGCCCACTCCCCGGCAGCGCGCCAGCGCTTCCAGGTTGCCGACTATTATTACCAGAGGCGTCTCACACTGCTGTCATCAGGCAAGAACGTGGCGACTCTCTACCTGGGAACGTCACCCGGTTTTCGCAAGGTGCACGCACGCAACGACAGCCAGAGCGCTATCTATGGCATCACCCTGGACACCGTTGCGGCTTCCGCTGTCAGTGCTAACTGGCTTGAGCCCAGGTTGCTGCAGGTACGCGCGCCATTGCGTATAGATGCAGATCTTTACAACCTCCATTTTGAGAACGGCGTATGGCGGTCCGGTACCGGTGGTGTCCCCGATGAGCGGGAGCTGGAGACACTCATAACTGCGCTTAGAACGCTACAGGTCGACGGCGTTGCCGATGAGGACTTACAGCGCGAGCTGTTCACTGCTGAAGCCGATCTGGTACTGAATGTGGAGAGCCTCGCGGGAGAAATGACTCTCGAACTGATCACACTGGGTAATCAGCACTTCATTCACAGCAGTGAATACCCGCTGTTCTTCACACTCAGTGCCTATGACTTTGACCGACTCATGGGGATAGACTTTCGCTTGGTGTCAGGCGAGGAGAGCAGGCAGTGACGCGCCGATTACAGCGGGCAATGACCGCACCCAACACCTGCTGTGATAACATTCCACTACTTATAGATCAAGGACAGTGCCTGTGGCGCGATTCATTCTCCTCTTTGTTGTGACTCTGGGCACCCTATTCACGGTTGAAATGCTGGTCCCGGTACAGGAACACGTCATTATTCCCTTTACGACAATGCTGGCCCGCTTGAGTGCTGCAATGATTTTGCCCTTCGACAGTTCGGTCATCGCCTACGGCAAGGTCCTGCAGTTCAAAGACTCCGGCTTTGCCGTTTCCATCGAGGCCGGCTGCAACGGGGTTGAGGCCACCATCGTGCTGATTGCCGCAGTCATTGCCTTTCCCGGCAGCTGGAAAGCGCGTATCAGCGCGATCGGCCTGGGCTTTCTCGCCATACAGGTGATGAATCTCGCGCGCATTATCAGCCTGTTTTATCTGGGCAACTGGAATATGCAATTTTTCGAATGGATACACCTGTATCTGTGGCCGGCACTGATCATGCTGGACGTGCTGATCGTATTTATCGTCTACCTGCGCTACCTGTCCCGCAACGAACAACCCTTGCAGGCTGCACGTGGTTGAACAGCATCATATGCGACAGTTTTTACTGTTCGTGTTCACGCTGCTAATTCCGTGCTTTGCTCTGTGGACGGTCGCCAGCGGTCTACTGGCACTGCCCGCCATCGGCTTTGTACACACTGTCCTCATTCACTGGTTTCCCACTGTGGTGAACAGCCTTTATGTCGATGGTAACCATGCGCTGCTAATGACTGAGTTTGGGGAAAAAGGCGGCCAACTTGTTCCTCTGGCCGGAGCTGAATATCGCCTGGGCTTCGAAGTGAATACGCGCATCCTGTCTTACTCCCTGCCTTTTTACACCGCCCTGCATTTCGCCACCCAGAAGAAGGACTACCTGAACAGTTATGTGTGGGGATTGTTAGTCCTCTACCCGCTATTCGCGTTCGGCCTGTTGTGCCTGTGTCTCAAGGAGATGATGGTTAGCCTCGGTACGCATTTTCTTGACCAACCGGGGGTTTGGGTACCTGACAAAAATGTGATCGGCATACTCTACCAGTTCAATGTGCTCATCGTGCCGACCCTCGCACCGGCTATCCTGTGGATATGGCAAAGCAAAGATTCGCCGCTGCTGCAAATGGCGCTTGGCAAAGCGGATCCTTGATCAGTCCTTGAAGTCGGGTGCGCGGTTTTCTTTGCGCGCCTTGATCGCCTCTTCAAAATTCTTGGTCGTCATGCGGACAAACAGCTGGGCGTGCCCCTCGTGGTTCATGTGAGTGTGCAGGCTGCCCGCGTCCATCCCCGCCCACAACATTTGTTTACTGAGTTCTACGCCCAGCTGGCTAAAACCATTGATACGTTCACCGATCACATAACACTCTTCGAGCAGTTGGTTCTGCGGCACCACTTTTGAGACCAAGCCTATCTGCTGGGCCTCATGGGCATCGACGTCCCGGCCCGTCAACATGATTTCAAATGCGCGACTGGTGCCAATAGCGCGCGGCAGCAAGTAGCTCAGTCCCAATTCGGCGGATGTGAGCCCATTGTTGATGCCAGCCGGGCGAAAATACGCCGTCTCAGAAGCGATACGAATGTCAGTCGCCATGGCGAGGCAAAAGCCGCCGCCGATGGCGGGACCATTGATCGCCCCAATGACAGGCTGGTGCATACTGTGAATGGCTTTCACGACGTCGTCCAGTATGCGCATGGCGCGCCGAGCAATACCGGGGATGGTGAGCCCATTAAAAATCTCCAGCCACCCCGGATCTTCGAGGTCGGCGCCGGAACAGAATCCGGCACCGGCTCCTGTCACAATCACCACCCGGGTCTCATTGTCGAAACTGACTTCTTCCAATGCTTCCTTGAAGGGGACCATGACATCAAACGCCATGGCATTCATGCGCTCTGGACGATTCAATGTAATGCGCGTGATGTAGGAGCGGGGTTTTTCTACAGTGACAAATGACATAAGTGAACCTTGTAATGGCGTTTGAATCGACCAGACTACGCCTGTGAAAAGGCATGATCCATTGCGAAATAGGCCAGTCTCAGTCGGCTTCGTGTGCTGCCGTGCAACCTTTTCGCAAAGCGCGACGCGAGTGTGCAGCCCATGTTAGAGTCGAATCCGGAGGTACTACTATGAGATACATCGGTCTTATCCTGGCACTGGGCGCAGTCTGCTGGGTGCTGTACCAGGCAGCTGGCGGCGGTGAAGCAGAAACCATAATACCGGCGGAATTCCAGAAGTCCGTCAAAACGGCGCAAGGCGTGGAGCAAACAATGCAGGACGCCGCGAAGAAGAGCATGGAGGAGGCGGAGAAAAAGAGCATGCAGTAATTGCAAGGGCCCGGTATCGATGCGGCATTTGGACGCCCGAATGCGGATCGATTTTAATCATGTCTCTCGCCCGGTTTGTCCAGTATACGAGCCGAAACAAACTATAAGAGTTTGATTTGATGTCAATTTTGAATCAACGGGAATCTACCTACGGGGCCCAGGTGTTATATGGATCGGTCTATTGGTATAGCTGTTAACTTTCTTAAAGTAGAAATACCATGAGCACCTATCCGATTCCATAGCATTAGGCTTCCAGCAATTCGTAGCCTGCATCTGCCGGTGAGACCACGGAAATGAATATGAAGGGGTCTTCACCATTATTGTGCACGCCGTGCACTTCTTTGGCATGGGCAACAACAATATCTCCCGTGCGAATTTTCCGAGTAGTCCCGTAAAGATCAACAAGGTAATCAGCCTCGCCAGAGAGAATCGTCCAGGAATCTTGCCCATTGGGGTGTATGTGGGCTCTAATTGTTTGCCCTGGGTTAACATACCAGGCAATTATTGTCGCATCCGCAGTCTGTGTAACGACCGAGCGAATCGGGTCGTTGTCGCCGGAAGGCTGCATAAATTGGCTGCTTTCAAAGACGCGTTCTGCAATCATGTTGTCACCTCAAGGCTGGCAACAGAACGCATGCAAGAAGTTTGCCATTTCAGAGGAGCGACTAATTGCGGCGATATCTAAATGAAGAGCACTCTACATTGGTTGATCGTTTTTCTGGCCTCAGCAGCAATCTTCGGTTGTAGTAGTGCTCCGCCCAGAGATGAAGCTGAACGGATTGGTTACGCCGAGAAAGGAAAAGCGTCCTTCTATGCTGATAAACACCAGCTTCAAAAGACTGCTAGTGGCGAGCTATACAATCACGATCTAAAAACGGCAGCGCACAGAACGATTCCGTTCGGCACAAAAATACATGTGACCAACGTTGACAATGGCAAGAGCGTCGTTGCTACCGTGAATGATCGAGGTCCGTTTGTTAAAGATCGAATTATAGCTTTATCAAAATCGGCATTCAGCAGTATCGGTAATCTGTCTTCAGGTGTGATCAGTGTTCAGATAGAAGTTTTCGAATAGTCGTTCGGGCTAACCCTGCAACTTGCGCAAGATACTAGAAAAGTCGCGCTGCCCATTCCCGGCTTGCTGATGCTGGCTGTACAAGTCTCGCGCCAGTTGCCCCATGGCATTGTCAATATCACACTGTTGGGCGATTTCCATCGCCAGACCTAAGTCCTTGACCATCAGGTCGACCATAAACCCCGGCTGGTAATCCTTGCTGGCAGGCGCCGTTGGCATCACACCGGGATAGGGATTGTAAACTTCCAATGACCAGTTGCGGCCCGAGCTGGCCAGCATGATCTCGGACAGTACCTTCGGGTCGAGACCATTGCGCGCACCCATTTCCAGTGCCTCGCAGGTGCCGATCATGTGAATGGCCAGCAGCATGTTGTTACAGCCCTTGGCTACCTGCCCCGCACCTGCCGGGCCTGCGTGAAAAATGTTTTTACCCATGTCTTTGAGGATCAGCTGCGCTTTCTCGAACGTGGCCGCATCGCCGCCGCACATAAATGCGAGAGTGCCTGCCGCCGCTGCGGCAACGCCGCCGGATACGGGGGCGTCCATAAAGCCTATACCCAGTGCCGCGGCCGCCTCTCCTACCGCGCGCGCCGTTGCCGCGTCGATAGTGCTGCAATCGAGAATCGTGGTGGAACTATCGAGCTTGGACAACAAGCCGTTGTCGCCGAGATAGGTGGTGGCTACGTGCTTGCCCGCCGGCAACATCGAGATCACATAGTCCATTCCTGCCGCCGCTTCAACGGCTGTGCTGGCCACGGATGCCCCCGCTTCCTGCAATTGATCGCAGGCCGCTTGTGAGAGATCAAAAACAGTGATCGAGTGCCCGGCCTTGATCAGGTTGGTGGCCATGGGGCCGCCCATATTGCCAAGTCCGATGAATGCTACGTCTGCCATTACTGAATTCCTTTGGTATCCGTGACCTACAAATCCGCCAGGGGATTGCTGTCCCAGGGCGCGGTGAAAAATGCATCCAGCACTTCTGCCGGAACGTCTCTGGTGGACCGATACTGCCAGGCGGGTTTGCGGTCCTTGTCGATCAACAGCGCACGCACTCCTTCCGCAAATTCCGGGTGTCGCACGATATTGGTCGCGAGGCGGATTTCCGACTGGAATACTTCCTTCAAAGAGGCGTGACGCATTTCCAGCAACTGCCGGGAAATCCACAGCGCCGCCAGCGGCGAGCCATGTGCGAGGCTCTCACCGGCCTTTGACAACCACGGATCCTGCGTCGCCAGGGACACAATATTATCGACAATCTCGTGGATATCATCGCCATCGCACAACGTATTGATAGAGCCAAGATGGGGCTCCACCTGGCCGCCGGGGCACTGCCCGATACTTTGCTCCGCGAAGGGGCGCAACACGTGGCGCACCAGCGCATGATTGGTGGCGGGGTCTGATTCCCAGTGCTGACGCAACAACTGGTCCAGTACTTCGGGCTTGCGCTCGCTGGCAATAAATCGATCCGCAATACCGGTGTAAATCGCATCCGCCGCGTTGATGGACGCGCCGGTCAGGGCCAGGAACAAACCTGAGTTGCCCGGCATATGATTCAGAAACCAGGTGCCACCCACATCGGGGAACAGGGCGATGGTCACTTCGGGCATCGCGATACGCGTTCTTTCTGTCACTACGCGGTGCGAACACGCCGCCATTACGCCCAGTCCGCCACCCATCACAATACCGTGGCCCCAGCAAACAAGCGGCTTGCTGTAGGTATGCAGGGTGTAATTCATGCGGTATTCGCGCGCGAAGAAATTCTCGGCGTACTCACACGGTCCGCCGGGCGTGGCTACTGCAGACTGGTGCAGTGCCTGTACATCACCGCCGGCAC
This sequence comes from Haliea sp., assembly GCA_031409615.1. GTDB lineage: Bacteria > Pseudomonadota > Gammaproteobacteria > Pseudomonadales > Halieaceae > Marimicrobium. Next base: position 26,375 of record JANNXP010000074.1, read on the forward strand.
AAAACGCTTTCTCGCCTGCGCCTTCGATAAAAATAGCAGCGATAGTGTCATCGTCGCGCCAGGCGTCCAGCTTTTGCTGCAACAGATCGACCATTTCCAAGGTCAGCGAGTTCAGCGTCGCCGCGACATTCAGCGTCACCCGGCCAATTTTGCCAGAGCCCGCTGGCAACTCCTGGAAAATAATCGATGCTTCAGACATCACAGCACTTCCTCAGCAGTTCTTCCACACGGGTTTGCGCTTTTCCAGAAACGCGTTCACACCTTCGCGCTGGTCCTGCGTGGAAAACAATTCCACGAAAAGATCGCGTTCGGCCGCGAGCCCAGCAGCAAGCACCGTATTGCGGCCGCTGTGCACCAGCCGTTTTGCCAACGCAATCGATGATGGACTTTGCTCCCCGACCTGTTCTGCCAGCGCCAGTGCCCGTTGCAGGGACTCGCCCTTACCGACCACTTCTTCCACCAGCCCGATGCGCTGTGCCGTTGCGGCATTGATGCGCTCACCACACAGAATGATGCGTTTGGCCCAACCCTCGCCTACCAACCAAGACAAGCGCTGGGTTCCACCCGCGCAGGGTAACAAACCCACTTTGGCCTCCGGCAGCGCCATCTGTGCCTGCTCCTCGGCAATGCGGATGTCACAGGCCATGGCCACTTCCAAACCGCCGCCCATAGCGAAGCCATTGATGGCAGCGATAGACACACCACGAAAATCTGCCAGCGCCTCAAAGCCTTCACCAAAATACTGCGCCATGGCGCGCGCCGTTTCCGGGTCGCCGTCGGCAAACAACTTGAGATCGGCGCCGGCGGAGAAGAATTTCTCGCCGGCACCGGTCAACACCAGGGCATAAATGTTTTTGTCATCGTTCAGCTTCGCCACCAGCTCTCTAAGTGCAGGAAGACTTTCGGTGTCCCAGGTATTGGCGCCGGGATTGTCAATCGTCACCAAGGCGGTGTGACCGCGCAGTTCTACTTTCAATTTCTGTGATGTACTCAGATTCATTTGATCACCTCCAGTGCGCCGTCCATAAATAGTTTGCGAGCCACGATTACCCGCATGATCTCGTTGGTACCCTCCAGAATCTGGTGTACGCGGGTATCGCGCACATGCCGCTCCATCGGGTATTCCTTCATATAGCCATAGCCGCCGAATAATTGCAGCGCATCGTTGCAGACATTGAAGCCCACGTCGGTGGCAAAGCGCTTGGCCATGGCGCAATAGGTCGAGGCCTGTGCATCTTTGGTGTCCACTTTGTGCGCCGCCAAACGCACCATCTGCCGCGCCGCCACCAGCTCGATGAGCATGTCGGCCAACTTGAATTGGGTCGCCTGAAAATCCGCAATCGCGGTATCGAATTGTTTACGCTCGCGCACGTAGGCGGTAGCTTCTTCAAGGGCTTGCTGGGCTGTACCCACGCTGCAGGTGGCAATATTGATACGTCCACCGTCGAGACCCTCCATAGCGATAGCAAAGCCCTGGCCTTCAGCACCGAGGCGGTTGGCCGCCGGTACTCGCACCGTATCGAAGTTGATAGCGCGCGTAGGCTGGGCATTCCAGCCCATCTTCTCTTCCTTCTTGCCGTAGGAGACGCCAGCGGCATCGGCCGGAATCAGCAGTGCCGAGATGCCTTTCGGCCCCGCGTCACCGGTGCGCAACATAACGATGAGTACATCCGTATCGCCAGCACCGGAGATAAATATCTTGCTGCCATTGACGATGTAATCATCGCCATCGCGTGTTGCGCTGGTGCGCAGGGAACCCGCGTCAGACCCAGCTCCCGGCTCGCTGAGGCAATAGGATGCCAGTTTTACGCCCATCACCAGATCCGGACACCACTGCTCTATCACCGCATCTGTGCAGTACTTGCCCACCATGTTAGTGGCCATATTGTGGATGGTGAGAAACCCCGCAGTCGCGGTGCAGCCCTTGGCCAGCTCCTCGACAATCAGGCTGGCATCAAGCCGACTCATGCCGAGGCCACCGGCTGCCTCCGGCGTATACATTCCCATGAAACCGAGCTCACCGGCCTGACGCAGCGCATCCTTGGCAAAAATCGATTGCGCATCCCACAGCGCGGCGTTAGGTGCCAATACACCTTGGGCAAATGCGCGCGCGCTGGCAACAAACGCGTGCTGGTCTTCGGTCAGGGAAAAATTCATGGTCGGCTCCTCAATCAGCGATCCTGCTTTTTAGAATTTACCCATCACCGAACCAAACAACTCTTCATCCGAGGGGATCACCTTGGTTTTGGCCAGGGGTTTGGAAACCCAGGTCTCGTTAATCAGGTCGCGCCAGGTGATGTTGTGGTTGATGCCGTTGCCACCCCAGGAACCGCAGCCCAGGGAGAATGTCTGGCGCATGCCGTTCCACAGATTGCCGCTGTTGGATGCGGACTGGGGCTGATTGACCATCACCCTGGAGGTACGGGTGGCCAGCGCCAGCTTCATAATATTCTCATCGTTGTTGGAGTAGATACCGCAACTGTGGCCCTGACCCTGGTAGGCCTGAATACTATTGGTCAGTGCGATGGCCTCGTCGATGTCCTTGACCTTGTACAGGGCCATGGTGACCGTCAGCTTCTCGCCAGAGAACGGATAGTCAGGCCCGGTGCCCGTTTCCGGCACGATCAGGAACTGCTTGCCTTCGGGCAGGTCGATCCCGGCCTGGCCGGTGATGTTGACCGCGTGCTGCGCGACGATCCCCGCATTGAGGTGGCCGTCGTGCCACAAGACGCGCTGTAATTTCTCCTTGTCCTGTCCTTCGATGACATGGCCGCCCTCATGCTTGAGTTTCTCCAGAAACTCATCGTAGATTGAGGCGAACACCAGCACCGAGTTGTCCGATGAACAGGACGCTGCAAGATCCAGTGTTTTCGAGATGCGAATCTTGTCCGCCGCTTCGTCGAGATTGGCAGTGTCATCCACGGTGATAACGGCGTTGCCGACGCCAACACCCAGTGCCGGGGTGCCTGAGGAGTAAGCTGCGCTCACCATGGCCGCACCGCCAGTGGCCAGAATCCGGTCGCACTGGCGCATCAGTTCATTGGTTTTGTCCAGCGAAGGCACGTCGATACTCTGCACCAGGTCCGCCGGCGCACCCATCGCTACGATGGCCTCGCGCATGTAGTCGCAGATCTTCTTATTGGTCAGCTTGGCGCGGGGATGCGGCGCGATGATGATGGCGTTGCGGCCCTTGACCGCAGAGATGGCCTTGATGACCGGTGTGGCTTCGGGATTGGTGGAGGGCGACAGCGCACCAATCACGCCCACCGGTTTGGCAATCTTCACGATATTGCGCTCTGGGTCTTCTTCGATCACACCGACAGATTTATCGCCGATGATATCCATCAGGGTGGCGCGCGTTTTGCGATGTATCTTGAGGTACTTGCCCTCGTAATTGCCCAGCTGGGTTTCTTCCACCGTGAACCGGGCGATCTCTTCCGAACGGTCCTCTCGTGCGACTGCCCAGACCATGGCTCTGATCAGCTCATCAACCTGCTCCTGCGTATAGTTCTCGATTTGCGCCTGGGCGGCGCGCGCACGCCCCATCATGGCGGCTACGTCCGCTCGTGCTGCCATCAATTCCTGGTTATCTTCCATTAGTCTGTGCTCCGCTGTGAGTGACTGGCACAGGCGGCTGAGAGTTGCTGCTCGCCGCAGCGCCTGGCTGGTCAAAATCTGAGCGCCAGCCTACAGGCGCCCGAGGCCCTCTCCAAGGGAGGAAATTGCGTATATTATGGACTATATTGCTATTTGAATATTCCTGACAAAATGTCGTCCAACAGGCCCAGACAATGAGCGCACCCTCCCAATGGCCACTTCCGGAAAATGGTATTCGTTTCCTGACTCCCGCCTTTATGCTGAATAAGTTGGCCCGACACCCCCTTACGCGGGAGTGTTATCCCACCGCCATGGGCTTCTATCCCAGTGCCGATTTACACCGCATGCAGCGCCACCGTCACGATGACAACCTGTTGATTTATTGCGTGGAAGGCAGGGGTCGCGCTGCGACTGACAACTGGCACGGCCAGATCGGGCCAGGACAGGTGCTGTTGTTGCCGCAGGGTGTTGCCCACCAGTACGAAGCGGACACCGCTGAGCCATGGACCATCTACTGGGTACACTTTCAGGGTACCAGTACAGCCATCTTCAACCAGTACCTGGGCGCTCGCGAAGGTGTTCCGCCAGTCACCCAGGCCGGTATTTCGCCGCAACTGGTCGCGCACTTCAGGGGGTTGATGGCAGTGCATCGCACCGGCTACAACACGCGCGCCTTCATCAATGCCGCGAATCAACTGCGTCACTTGCTAACGCATATCGCGCTGGAAATTCGCCAGGCCAAAGCCAGCAATCAGGACAGTTTTAACCTGGAAGCGGTGCAGCGTCTCATGCTGGAGCATATTGGGCAGCCGCTGGATCTGGACACACTGGCCGCCGCAGCCAAGCTTTCCAAGTACCACTTCTCTACCAAGTACAAAGCCCTGACCGGTTATTCACCTATCAAGCACTTTCTCAATATGAAGATGGAGCGCGCCTGCCACCTGCTGGATTCCAGCCAACTCAGCGTGAAGGGGGTGGCGGCCGCACTTGGCTATGATGACCAGCTCTACTTCTCGCGGCAGTTCAGTAAAACGGTCGGCCTGTCACCCCGCGCCTACCGCCACTCCGTCCGCAGCTAGCGACTTTTGCTTTGCGTCTGGTTGCACCATTTCGGGAGAGCTGGTGAGGTGTTTCATCAGCAGCGCTCGCATCCACTGGTGCGGCGCGCTGCGCGAGGTGCGAATGTGGCGCATGAGTGACATCTTGCCCCGATTACCGCTGTTCGAATTGCGAATCATGCGCTGCAGTTCCACCGGCATTTCGTGTCCGACAATGCGCTCGCGATACAAGCCGCCCTCCTGAAATCCCGCGTTGGCGACCAGCAGGGAGTCGGTGCGGGTAAGCACTCCGACAGCGGAGGAAAACTGTGTGGTTTCCAGGACGATGCTGCGGTGTACGCCGTATTGGCCGAGCACATCATCCACCATACTGGTGTTCTCCCGCGTTAAGCCTGGAAGATACAAACGCAGGTGCGGATACGCCAGGAAATCCTGCAGGCTCATTTCCTTTTTCGCCAACGGATGACCCACGCGCATATAACAGCGCGGTGCAATGGCCGCGATGGGCTCGGCATGAATGTCCCGCTCCGTCTCCAGCGCGACAAAAGCCGCGAAATCCGCCTCGCCTTTTTTCAACTGCTCCTGATAATTTGGCGGCACCTCCGCCATGATGATCTGTACATTTGGCGCGACCTCAGCCAATTCCGCCATCAAGCTCGGCAACAGGGATTCGCACAGGATGGGCGGCATCAACAGTTTAAAACTGCCTCCATAGGTATCCGGACTGAAAGCCGAGTCACCCAATACCTGCTCAATTGTCTCCAGCAGGCCGGGGAGCTCTCGACCGAGTTCTTCCGCGCGAGGTGTTGGCACAAGGCCGTGGGAAGTACGGGTGAACAGTTCATCTTCGAAAGAGTCACGTAATTTCTGCAGGGTCTTGCTCAGCGCGGGCTGTGACACCGACAAACGCTCGGCCGCGCGCGTCACATTGCGCTCCTCCAGAAGAATCTGTAGGGCGACCAGGAGATTCAGGTCAGTACGAATTAACTTGCGTGAAATCATAGCAACCTCAAGAAATAACTTTTAGTTATATTATAAATGCTAACAAACTGTAGCAGGCAAAACACCCGACAAAGTTACATATTGTCGTTGTGCCCTGCTACGATGCTCTGCGCCGGCAACCCCCCAACCACCCCGTCATAGCCACCGGCTGCTTTGTACCGAGGAGCACCATGCGTATCACCACTATTCTGGCGTGCACCCTGATGACATTGGCGGTTGTGGCTTGCAGTGGCGTCGACATCCAGTCGACCGCGATCAGCCCGTTTACCGCCGCGAATTACCGCTATTACACCTGGCGTACAGAGCCCCTGCCACAAGAGACCCGATCTGCTGATGCCCTGTACGCGATAGACCCAGTTTTGCGCCAGAAAGTCGACACAATACTGCAGAGCAAGGGTTATGTACTGGAACCTCAGCGCGCCCAGTTTACGGTGGACTACCTCTACGTGACGAAAATGGTCCAGGGCGAGCGCAGCGAACTGGCGAGCAACATCTCCGCCATTCCCAGGATTACGCCCAATCGCCAGGTTGATCAGGCCAGTGTTGACAATGCGATCGCGCTCGGCGGCGTCAAGGAAACAAAAAATATTGTGCTGCAATTCAGGGACCGGGGCACCAATCGGGAAGTATGGCAGGTCACCATGACCGTTATCGTGGAGAACACCAACAGCAGTGACACCTCGCGCCTCGACGACAATCTGGAGAAATTTCTGGTGCGCGCCCTGCAGCCGCTACCGCCGGCAAGCCGCCAATAGCTCAGCGCAGGGACGGCGAGGCATAAACCTCTGGATTGACGCAGTGTGGCATCGGCAGTCCCTGCAATGCGGCTGCGGCATTGCGTACCGCAGTATCTGCCATCTTCGCTCGGGTCAGGGTCGTCGCACTGCCGATATGGGGCACCACCACGACCCTTGGGTGCAGCAACAAGGGGTTGTCCAGCGCCACGGGCTCGCGCTCGAACACATCCAGGCCGGCGGCAAAGATATGACCGCTGTCCAGGGCCCGAGCCAAGGCCTGCTCGTTCACGATACCGCCGCGCGCCGTATTGACCAGTACCGCACCGGGTTTCATAGTGGCGATCGTCTGGGCATCGAGCAAATTGCGGGTCGCGCTGGTAAGCGCCAGGTGTACGCTGACAAAATCACTGCGCAGCAGCAACTCCTCCAGAGACACGCTATCCACTCCCGACACCTCGCGTCCGGATGGCGTCCATCCGATCACCCGCATATCGAAGCCCGCCGCACGGCGCGCCACCGCCTGCCCGATGGCGCCCAGGCCAATAATGCCCAGCGTCGCACCGCTGACGTCCTTGCCGAGGAAAAACTCCGGCGACCAACGGTTGTCCGGGCGCCAGTTGCCCGCGCGAATAAAGCGGTCGCCCTCCGCCACACGACGGGCCGCCGCCAGCAACAGCGCAAACGCAGCGTCGGCGGTGGTATCGACCAGCACTCCCGGCGTATGACCCACTGGGATATGGCGCGACGTCAACGCCTGTACATCAATATGATCAACACCCACCGACACACTGGAGACGAACTCAAGGTTCGGCATGGCCTCGAGCAAGAGGCGATCAATCGGGTCAGTCAACAGGCAGATCAGCCCCTGGCAGGCCGCCAGTGCGTGGCGTGTGCACGCGTCCGCTAATGCCTGTGAACTCTGGAGCACTTCCAAATCGCATTGCGCGGCGAGTTCGATGAGGCGCGCCCCCGGCAGTGGCTGTGTAATGATGACTTTTTTCAGCATTGCCCTGCGTATTCCGAGAATGGGTAAAACTAGAGTGGCGCCGCGACCAGTCCAATCATCTCGACCAGAGCGGCCTGCCATTCGCGCAACTGTTGCGGTGTGTAGGATTCACCGCTGGGTAAATTTCCCCAGACCGGTTGCGGCCAGCAGCCATCCTGCGGGTGTCTCCCGATAATATGCAAATGCATCGCAGATACCACGTTGCCCAGACCGGCAAAGTTGACTTTGTCAAAACCCAGTACCTGCTTGATGAACGCCGACACTGCCGCACAGTCTGCCAATACCGCCTGCCGGTGTTCATCCGGCAAATCGAGAACATCACTTAAGCGCGTCTCCGGGACCAGGATAAACCAGGGCAGGGCAGCGTTGCGATTCAATAACACGTTCGCAGCGGGCAGCCGGCCCAGGTGGTGACAGTCCGTCAGCAGTTGCTCCGGTATGTGGCCCTGCTCCATAACAACGCTCCGTTGGTACCAGTGCGGCTGCCTATCATAAGCCAATCCTCAGCTAGATAGTCATCCCGCCATCCACCACAATGCATTCACCGGTGGTGTAGCTGCTGGCATCGGATACCAGATACAGCACCGTCCCGGCCATTTCACTGGGCTCTGCATGCCGGCCCATGGGAATACCCTGCACCGCCATTTTATAAATATCGTCATTGCTGAACAGGGCGCCGGCAAATTTGGTCTTGGTCAGACCTGGCAACAATGCGTTGCAGCGAATACCAAACGGCGCGCACTCCTTGGCGAAGACTTTGGTCATATTGACCACCGCCGCTTTCGTGATGGAATAAATGCCCTGCATTTGCCCTGGCTGCAGGGCATTGATCGACGCCGTGTTAACGATGGCACCACCGCCATGATCACGCATCAACTTGCCCGCTTCTATCGACATAAAGAAATAGCCGCGAATATTCACTTCGACCGTTTTGTTGTATGCGCCCAGATCGGTATCGAGCACGTGGCCGAAGTAGGGATTGGTGGCGGCATTATTGACACAGATATCCAATCGGCCATGAATGTCGCGTATGTGTGCGAACAGCTCCGCGATCTGGTCCAAAAGGCCCACATGGCAGGCAAAGGCTTCAGCGCTGCCGCCCATCTTGCGAATACGTTCAGCGACCGCAGTGCAGTCATCGATCTTGCGGCTGGACACGATCACATGGGCACCCTGCTCGGCCAGCAGTTTGGCAACTTCTTCACCAATACCGCGACTGGCACCGCTTACCAGGGCTATTTTTCCGGTCAGGTCAAAAAGTGTTGTGGCCATATCAAACTGTCCTCTTTCACTGCAATGTTTTGAGCGTGGTTGGGACTGAGGCGCGACATGAGCAGAGTGTATCGTTAAGCGTCCCTGTGTACATCGTCGCCCCGCCAGCGTTTCACCTGACCATGATCCAGATCAAACAGGTCCAGTGCTCGTCCGACGGCCTGGGTCACTATGTCGTCCAGAGTCTGGGGCCGGGTGTAAAAGGCGGGCACCGGGGGTGCGATGATCGCGCCCATCTCTGACAACTGCGTCATGGTCCGCAGGTGCCCGGTGTGCAGCGGTGTTTCGCGCACCATCAAGACGAGGCGTCTACGCTCCTTGAGCACGACATCCGCCGCTCGAGTAAGCAACGTGGAGGTAACGCCTGTGGCAATTTCCGACATGGTGCGCACCGAACACGGGGCAATCAACATGCCGGCAGTCTGAAACGACCCGCTCGCAATGGACGCGCCAATATTGTTAATCGGGTGGACTTCATCGGCCAGCGACTCAAGCTCTGCCACGGACATATCCAACTCATAATGCAGCGTGAGTTTTGCGGACTTGCTCATCACCAGATGAGTCTGCACGGCACAATCACGTAACAACTGCAGGGCACGCACACCGTACACAATGCCGGATGCGCCGCTGATGCCGACAATAATACGCTTGGCCATGACGCTACCCCCGATGTTTTAGGCGCATTTTGATGCTACCAGTTGCCGTGCAAAAAATCATTTCCCGGGTGGGCGGCGTGGACCGGGTTTGGAGGATGGCGCTCCCTTGGATTTTCCCTTGGACTCAAGACGCACTTCGGGACGCTCCGCAGTACCCTTGTCCCTGGCGGGCTTTCGCTTGGGCGTGGTGACGGGCGATGATTGTCCAGTGGGCTCGAATCTGGAAATCTGTAAACGCTGACCGCTGACCCATACCGCTTTCAAGTGCTTCAGGATCTCCTTCGGCATCCCTTCGGGCAGGTCGATGGTGCTGTAGTCATCGAAAATTTCAATACGGCCGATATACTCACTCTCGATCTCCGCTTCATTGGCAATCGCACCCACAATATTGCCAGGCTTTACGCCATGCACATTTCCTACCTCAAGACGGAAGCGCTCCATGCCAACATCCAGCTTCTCCTTCTCGCTACGGGATTTGCGCGCGGGTTTAGACGCGGGCTTGGACGCCGATTCTCGCAGCGGCTTGAACTCGGGGGATTTCCGTTCCTCGCGATCGCGTCGCTCCCGAGGGGGTTTGCCTGAGGGGGCTTTGAAGCTGCCACGATCAGCCTTGGACTCTTCCTTCATGGCGGCACCCGCCTGCGCCTGCAATGGCTTCTTGCCCTGCGCCAGCATGCCCAGCGCGGCAGCGATTTCCATCACCGGTACGCCATACTCGTGCTGGTACTCCTGCACCAGTTTCCTGAAGATCGCCAGATCCGCCGTATCCAGGGCTTCACTGATACGCTGCTTGAACTTACCAACACGTTTGTCTGTCACCTGTTGCACAGTGGGGAGATCCATTTTCTCGATCACATTGCCAGTGGCTTTTTCGATGGCCCCGAGCAAGCGCCGTTCGCGGCTGGCGGCAAACAGAATAGCGTCGCCCTTACGCCCGGCCCGGCCGGTGCGCCCGATGCGGTGAATATAGGCCTCCACGTCGGATGGAATATCGTAGTTGATCACGTGGCTGATGCGCTGCACATCCAGGCCGCGCGCCGCCACGTCGGTGGCGACCACAATGTCGAGTTTGCCGTTCTTCAACTTCTCGACCGTCTGTTCACGTTGTTTTTGCGCAATATCCCCGTTCAATGCCGCCACGGAGTACCCGCGCGCCGCCAACTTGTCTGCAAGTTCAACCGTCAGTATCCGGGTGCGCACAAATATCAACATGCCATCGAATTCTTCAACCTCCAGAATGCGGGTCAATGCATCGAGTTTTTGCATCCCCTCCATCATCCAGACGCGTTGGCGAATCAATGCCGTAGTCACCGCCTTGACCTCGATGGACACCTCCCGCGGGTCGCGTAGATGGCGTTTCGCTATGCGGCGAATAGCATCGGGCATGGTGGCGGAAAACAGCGCGATCTGCCGCTCTTTAGGGGTCTGCTCCAGAATCCACTGCACGTCATCGATGAAGCCCATGCGCAGCATCTCGTCAGCTTCATCCAACACCAGTGTTTTCAGTCCGGACAGATCCAGCGAACCGCGGCGCATATGATCCATCACCCGACCGGGGGTGCCGACCACGACATGAACACCACGCTGCAATTGGCGGAACTGACCGCTGTAGTCAGAACCGCCGTAGATCGGTAGAACATGAAAACCCGGCAAATGTCGCGCGTATTTCTGGAACGCTTCCGCGACCTGTATGGCCAATTCCCGGGTTGGCGCTAACACCAATACCTGGGGCAACTTCTGCTTCAGGTCCAGCCGTGCCAGGATGGGCAGCGCAAACGCTGCTGTCTTGCCAGTACCGGTCTGGGCCTGGCCCAGTACATCGACACCTTCCAGCATGTAGGGAATGATGCGGGCCTGGATCGGTGACGGCGTTTCGTAACCGACATCGACCAGGGCTTGTTGCAGGGGTGCGGACAGTTCCAGCTGTGCAAAACTGGTTACCGCATCTGAAGAGGACATAGTGCAACCTTGATCGTTAGAGAGGGGGCCCCCTACCACAGAGGGCTAACAATCATACAGGGAATTGGGGCTGCTGTCCGCGCAGAACCCAGCCTCCATCCCCGCATTCGATGACCTCCTCCGTTTGCCAGGGCCTTGAACCTATCTTTTTTTGGCCTTCTTTTCCTTTTTCTCGTTGCGTTTTTCTTTCAATGTTTTCTCAGATTTCTTCTTCACTGCCTTTTTAGCATCTTGACCCTTGGCCATAAATCTCTCCTGTGTGTTTGCTAACGGGTAACCGTCTGTGAAAAAACTTGTTTTCGTAATATATCAGTTTATTCGTTGGAGCAAGCCTATTGAAAAACGCTATTGCGTTTTTCTCCAGCATCCGATGATTATATACCCATCATTAAGCCGACATCTGCTCCAACATAGCCCTCATTTTTGCATGCAGTAGATTAACCGCCTTCAGCGGTCGCACCATCACTTTGAACTCGATGATCTTGCCCTTGTCATCGAAGGTCATGATGTCTACGCCATTAATCAGAATGCCGTCCACCTCACAGGTGAACTCCAGTACAGCGTGTCGAGACGACACCACCTCTTTTACATACTGAAAACTTTCATTGAATACACTTAGCGCAGCCGTGAGATAAAAGCGCGTCAGATCGCGCCCCTGCTGCGGTTTATGCACGATGGGAGACAGGAACACACAGTCCTGTGCCAGCACCTCATCTATCCGCCCAAGGTCACGTTTGCGCAACATGTCATGCCACAGTTCCAGAGTGTTCATTGCATCCGGGTCTCAGGACTAAAGGTCAGTTTCCTGCGCAAACTCGCGCTCAATCTTCTGCTGCTGCTCGTACCGCGCGACTCCCGATGTAACATGGGTGCCCTGCAGACGTTGTTGATAGCGTCCTGTACGGTAACGTTTCACCAGCTGCGCAAAGCGCTGTGGCTCAGTTTCCCCCGCTATGAGTTCCTCGATAAAGGCAATATCGATACCAACACGGTAGGCGATGCGGCTGGGCCGGATCTTGTGCGCATGGAATTCGGCCACAATATCCATCTGCTGCTCCCGCGAATAGGTACACTCACGGGAATAACCGTAGGGCGGCGAGGGGGTGCGGGCATCAGAGTTCATGGCCAATTATTAGCCGTACACGTCCACAATGCCAAGCCTGACTGCCCTGTAAAACTTGCTGGCCATAAATAACTCGCTTTTCTGGTTAATTTTCATCCATTGGGGGTCTATACTCAGTGGCCAATGCCGCAGCACAGACAGACAACCACCGCGATAGCGAGGATCTCACCATGAACGCACCGCAGCAACCACCCACCCAGGGCGACATCGAACAACAAATGAAAGTCACCCTCGAAAAGCAGCGTGAAGCCTATTTGAAGGAAGGCGTCGTGACCGCCGAAACCAGAATCGACCGGCTGCAACGCGCTGTTGATGTACTGATCAAATACAACGAAAAAGTTGTAGACGCCATTAACACGGACTTCACCTGCCGCCCCCGTGAGGTAACGCTGATAACCGACATCGGTGCGGGTATTGCGCCGCTCAAACATGCTATCAAACACGTGCGTTCTTGGATGAAGCCGGAAAAACGTCCTGCTACATTTCCCTTCAACCTGCTTGGCGCGCGCGCCCGCATCGAATACCAGCCGCTGGGCGTAGTCGGCATCATTGCCCCATGGAATTTTCCAGTCAACATGGTGTTTGCCCCTCTGGCCGGCGTGCTCGCCGCCGGCAACCGTGCCATGATTAAACCGTCCGAGTTCACCCCTGCTACTTCGGCGCTCATGGCAGAAATGATCGCCGAGGCCTACGATCCAGCCGAAGTCGCGATCTTCGATGGCGGGCCAGAAGTCGGTCAGGCGTTTTCCAGCCTGCCGTTTGATCACATGATCTTTACCGGCGCTACCTCCATTGCGCGGCACATCCTGGCCGCTGCAGCACGTAACCTGGTACCGGTCACACTGGAGCTGGGCGGCAAATCACCCGTGGTCATCTCGCGCAGCGCGGATATTCCTAAAAGCATCGGCCGGATCATGCTGGGCAAGACAATGAATGCGGGGCAGATTTGCCTGGCGCCGGATTATCTGCTGGTACCCGAGGAGAAATTGCACGAGATTATCGCCGCCGCACAAAAAGCAGTCGGCGAAATGTATCCAAAAATTCTGGATAACCCGCAGTACACATCAGTCATCAACGAACGCCACTACCAGCGCCTCAACGGTTATCTCGCCGAAGCGACCGAACGCGGGCAGAAGATCATCCCCATCAATCCCGCCGGTGAGAACTTCAACGAGCAGAAAGGCACGCTGAAAATACCGCCCACGCTCATTCCGGAGCCAGCCGATGACTTGAAAATGATGGAAGAGGAATTGTTCGGGCCGTTGCTCCCCATTCGCACCTACAACAAATTTGAAGAGACCATCAGCTACATCAACAGCAAGCCCCGGCCCCTCGCTGCGTATTATTTCGGCGAGGACAAACTCGAGGAAGCAGCCCTGATAAGCCGCACCACCTCGGGGGGCTTCTGTGTCAACGATGTCATCATGCACGTATCACAGGAGGAGCTGCCCTTCGGCGGCGTCGGCCCCAGCGGCATGGGGTCCTATCACGGCTTCAAGGGCTTCCAGACCTTCAGCCACGCCAAGTCCATCTACCGCCAAACCGGCTTCAACGTAGGCAAGCTTGGCGGTTTGTTGCCGCCCTATGGCAAGGCGACCGAAGGCACGATCAAGATGCAGCTGAAGAAATAGCGCCTCTGTGCGTAGGCTTAATCCTGGCACAGCACGCAGCCATGTACATAAAAACAGGTGGTGATTCTATGCGGCATATTCTACTCACTGGCAGCCTCCTGCTGCTCGGTGCATGCAGTGTTGAGCCAGGCAGCGAGAAATGGTGCGCCCTCAAAAAAGACCAGCCCAAATCCGAGTGGTCCAGTTCCGATGCGATGATGTTTGCGCGTAACTGCCTGCTCAATGGCAGCGCCGTGGGCTCGGCGGGCTGGTGTGAGGATTTGTCCGAAAAGCCCAAGGGTGAATGGTCCTCCAATGAGGCTGCAAGCTACGCCAAGCACTGTGTTATTTAGCCGGTTGAATTAGCAGCGTTGGAATATTCAGGTAATGGCTCTTAAGGGTCGCCACCAGGGTTCCGGGCTTTCTTCCCTCACGTATGGCTGAAACGGCCACGCCGCGCTTGCCAACGTCGCGGATGAAGGCTGCCAGGTCCTGGCACTGATAAGCCAACCCCCAAAACGTGTTACCGCTCGTTGCGGCGCTATCGGATGCCATCACTTCAAGCGTCAGCTTGCCCGCCCGAAAAAACAGCATACGCCCGCCCCATGCGGACACCGTCTTGTCCAGAGCCAGGCGAATCCCCAGTTCATCAGTGAATAGTGCTATGCAGGCCTGGGCATTGTCGGTGTGCAACACGACATGATCCACTGCGAGTCTGGCGCACTGAGCTGCGGGGCGCCGCCGACGAAAATCTGCTGTAAGACAGCCATCGCCAGCTCGTATATCGAGGCCCATGGAATTGGCTACTGGGCTTTCGCCGGAGGCCGCCGCGGGTGAAGCAAACACTATTCCTCGCAGCTGTGGCCTGGCTACAGCACCTTGCACCATTTCTATCACGGTATTGGGCAAGCCCCACCAAGCAGCCGGCTCACCCCATGGGGTGTTACAGACGACCGGTGGTATACCAAATAGCTGCCGATACTGCGCGACACCCTCTGGCAAGTCCGGCACGGCTATCACAATGCGGTCAAATGTTATGGCCATATCGCACTCTCTGGTTGATCGCTGCATAAACTGCATCACAAAAGCTTTTGGCTTATCTGCCGATCAGACTACACTTGTGCGGCTGGACAACAGTCCCGCCGTCCACCACGCTGATCTGCTACCGCCATATGATTTACCGCAGACGCGGTGGAATCATGCATTAATTGGAGAGCTTCGCAATGTACAAAGCTATTACCCAAACCATTCTGGCCAGCCTTATGGCGCTCGCCGCTGTACTCCCCGGTCCTGTGCTTGCCGGCGACACTCTAGAGCGTGTAAACGACTTCCAGGTACTGAAAGTGGGCATGTCGGGGAATCAACCGCCGATGAACATGACCAATCGCGAAGGTGGCCTGATGGGCTTTGACGTGGATTTGGCCAAGGCACTCGCAATGGCCATGAATGTGAAACTGGAGATCAAGACTATACCCTTTGGCGAGCTAATGAAGGCTCTGGAAGAGGACAAAATCGATATGGTGCTGTCGAATATGTCGATCACCCCGCAGCGCACGGAACAGGTATCCTTTGTCGGCCCCTACATGATGTCCGGGATGTCTATCCTGACCAAGAGCTCAGAGCTTGGTAATATTTCCTCCGTCGCAGAGATCAATCGCGAGGGACTCAAACTGCTTGCCCTGAGCAACTCCACCCATGCCAACTTTGTAAAAACGATAGCGCCCGAGGCCACACTTATTGAATTCGTGAGCTATGACGAGGGGGTGGCGATGCTGATCGAGGGTAAGGCAGACGCCATGGTGGCCGATATGACGCAGTGTATCCTGGCAAGGATGCGCTTCCCCGAAGCGGGCTTGTCCACCCTGGAAAAGCCGCTGACGGTAGAACCCGTTGGTATTGCGGTCAGCAAGGACGATCGGCAGTTTTTCAACCTGGTGGACAACTACCTGCGCGCCTACGAGAAAACCGGCGTGTTAACCCAGCTGCGCGAGAAATGGTTTGAAGACGACGCCTGGATAGCCGCCCTGCCCTGATTACCCTTCGTTATGAGTACCCGTCCTATCGTTATCGCGCACCGCGGGGCGAGCGGCTATCTGCCGGAGCATACGCTTGCGGCAAAAGCTCTGGCGCATGCCATGGGCAGCACTTACATTGAACAGGATGTGGTGCTAAGCAGGGACGGGACTCCCATCGTACTGCATGACATCTATCTCGATAGCACCACGGACGTCGCACAGCGCTTTTCTGACCGTGCCCGCGCCGATGGACGTTTTTACGCCATCGATTTTGACCTGCAGGAAATCCGCCAGTTGCGGGTACATGAGCGCACTAACCCCGCCACCGGTGCAGCCGTCTTTCCCCAGCGGTTTCCTGCACAGTCCGCCTCGTTCCAGGTGCCCACCCTCGCCGAGGAGATCGAACTGCTCGCTGGCCTGGATCGCAGCCGTGGCTGCACCACCGGCCTGTATATCGAATTGAAGGCGCCTAACTGGCATCGCAGCGAGGGCCAGGATCTGGCCTCTGCTATCCTTGCGGTGCTGCAGGCGACAGGCTATTGGAATCGCCCGGACCAAGTTTTTATACAGTGCTTTGATGATCACACGCTGCTCCAATTGCGCGAGCAGCTCACCACACCCCTGCCGCTAATCCAGCTCATCGGCGAAAACAGTTGGGGCGAAGACAGTGCGGTAAATTATGACTACCTAAGAACGCCGCAAGGTCTCTCGTACGTGGCCAGCTATGCTCAGGGTATCGGTCCCTTTTTACCGCACATCTACCTGGGCAAAACCGCGTCTGGCAACGCCCGCCTCAGCGATCTGGTACCGCAGGCCCGGGCGCGCGGGCTGCAAGTGCACCCCTACACGTTTCGCTGTGATGAGCTGCCCGCCGGCATTGCCAGTTTTACCGAACTACTGGATATCTTCATCGGTGAGGCGCAGATCGACGGCCTGTTCACTGACTTTCCCGATGTTGTGATTGACTACCTAAGCCAGCAGGTGAGAGGGGCATGAGCCATTGTCCAATGACACCCGCCACTGGCGCGCCGGGGCGTAACAGGGCATCATCATCGCCAGCGCACTCCCCGCGAACAGGCAAAAAGAACACCCTCAGTTTTAGCCTTGCGGTATGCGCCCTACTGCGCCAACAATAACGGGAATCAATGTGAACCCAAAGGTCATTCGACGTACCAAAATAGTTGCCACTGTCGGCCCAGCCAGTGAATCGGATGACGTCATCGCCAAGCTGATCGCGGCTGGAGTGAACGTATTTCGCCTCAATTTCAGCCACGGCACTGCAGAGCAACATGTCCGTGTGGCTGCCCGTATTCGTAGACAGGCAAGTATTGCCGGTCACTACGTGGGCATCATGGCAGACTTGCAAGGCCCCAAGATTCGTATACGCACTTTTCGCCACGACTTTGTCGAACTCGCTGCGGGCGACCGCTTCCGCCTGGATCTTGATCTCGGTGACGGTGAGGGCGATATTCGCGGTGTTGGACTGGAATATAAGGAACTGTGTAGCACAGTGGTGCGGGGCGACATCCTGCTGCTGGACGACGGTCGCATCCGGCTACGGGTGGACGATGTCGAGGCCAGCGCAGTCGATTGCACCGTTCTCATCGGCGGTAAACTGAGCTCACGCAAGGGTATCAATCGCCTGGGTGGCGGCCTAGCGGCGCCCGCACTGACCGCCAAGGATCTCACCGATATCGATCGCCTGAGCGAAGTAAGGCCTGACTTCGTAGCGGTCTCTTTCGTGTCCAGTGCTGAAGACATCTTCCAGACCCGCGGGCTGCTGCTGCAGCATCAACTGCAACCAGCGATAATTGCCAAAATCGAACGCGCCGAAGTGGTCGCGGATGAAGACCTGCTCAACAGCATTTTGATTGCCTCGGACGGCATTATGGTGGCCCGCGGCGACCTCGGCGTTGAGGTCGGGGACGCCCAGTTGATCGGTATACAGAAGGAGCTGATCTCCCGGGCGCGCCAGATGAACCGCGTGGTGATCACCGCGACCCAGATGATGGAATCCATGATCAATAGTTCCATGCCTACGCGCGCTGAGGTTTTTGATGTGGCCAATGCGGTGCTCGACGGTACCGATGCCGTCATGCTGTCGGCCGAAACGGCTACGGGTAACTATCCGGTAGAAGTTGTTGAGGCAATGGCGGATGCGGCTTTGGGCGCCGAACGCACGCCGGTGGCAAAAACGTCCCGATTCCGCATGAGTACCACGTTTGCCAATGCCCAGGAGACCATTGCCATGTCGGCAATATACGCCGCCAATCACTTTGATAACGTGCGTGGAATTGCCTGCCTTACGGAATCTGGCACCACGCCGCGACTCATGTCCCGTCTCAGTTCCGGCTTACCCATTTTTGCCCTCAGCCACCTGAGTGAAACGCTGCAGAAACTCTGTCTATGTCGCGGTGTGGTGCCGCTGTTTTTCGATGCGGCCGCTTTTGATCAGGACAGCGTAGACAGCAGGGCCATCGAATTTCTGCTGGACGGCGGCTATTTGGGGAAGGGGGACTCCATTATTTTGACCAAGGGCGCTGTTATGGGGACCGCGGGCTCCACTAATATTATGAAGATTCTACCGGTGTATTAACCCGATGCCACTGTCACAACCGGGCGCCCATCGCCTCGTCGCGGATGTCGGTGGCACTAACAGCCGCCTCGCCCTGTTCGATCCGCAGGCCAACGAAATGCGGGCGCTGTGTACCTACGTCAATCGGGACTATGGACAAATCGAGGACATTATTGCCACCTGGCTGGATGCGCTCAGCGAGCCGCCGCCAACAGACTGCTGCCTCGCTGTGGCAGCACCACCCTTTGGCGACAGGGTGGTCATGCTCAATATCGACTGGTCCTTCTCCTGCCGTGCGTTGGCCGAGCGCTTCGGCTTCCTTCGCCTGCGCTGTATCAACGATTTTGAGGGGAATGCTTACGCTCTGCCTCATCTGCCGGAATACAGTCTCGTCACCCTGCACCCGGGAACGGCTGTCGAGGGCGGCACACTAGCCACAGTCGGCCCGGGCACCGGCCTGGGCGGGTCGACGTTGCGTTTTATCACAGGAGTACCCAGCGCCTGCGCCAGCGAGCCCGGGTACATGGGATTGGCGCCGGCCACGGCATTGGAACTGGAGCTCTTTCGTTACCTGCAGCCGCGGTACGGCGAGATCCATGCCGAATTGCTGGTGTCCGGGCCCGGTCTGCAACGCCTCTACGAATCGCTGGCCGCTATCCGGGGTCAGGATCTACAGCAGCTGTCTCCTGAGGAAATCTCTGCCAAGGCCTTGGCGGGAAACTGCGAGCTCTGTGCCCTCACTCTCAACACCTTCTGCGCCCTGCTGGGATCTATCAGCGGCGACTTTGTGCTCGCCAATGGCGCTTACGGTGGACTGTATCTGGCAGGAGGCTTCATACCGCGCATGTTGGGGTTTTTACAGGCCAGTTCATTTGTGCGGCGTTTTCAGGAAAAAGGAAAGATGCAAGATCATCTGGCCCAAGTACCATTGCATGCAATTACCAGTGAAGTGACTGGCCTGCTGGGAGCTGCGCACGCACCCCTGTAGCAGCAGGTACCGCATGTGGGTGCACCATTCAGGTAAGCGAACGGCCAGTGGCGCAAAATGGCGCGAAATGCCGCCCAAAAAAGTTGCCCCCCCTCTCTGTCAATCGCCAATTATGGTGCTACACTCGAGCTGCTGAGGAGTTTCAGCAGTATTTATGCTCACGGTCGAGGTTCCAATAAGATCATCGGTACGTAAACCATAAATAACACAACAATGAAAAGGTGCCTGGACATGGCGCCGCTAGCTATACAGGTAAACTTTATGTCTAAGACAACAGGTACTGTTAAATGGTTTAACGAAACCAAAGGATTCGGCTTTATCGAGCGTGAAGATGGCC
>JANNXP010000075.1:0-2007 GCA_031409615.1 Haliea sp.
GGTTTTCTCATTGTCATGTATTTAATCTCGGGCGCGATCCCCACTGCAGGGATTCTGTCGGCGGTGTTAGCTACGCCAACGTATTGTAGTTACTGAAACTCCCCCTTTGATCGGAAAAGTCGACAGTGATAGTGCGTCGACCACAGTACCAGTCGCGCACCGCGCGATGACCCTCATCCAGAAAGCGGGGCAGTGACGCCAGGCAGTCGCGCCGCATGGCAGCGCACAGGTACTGCGCTCTAGTCCCGTCATGCACAAAACTGATTTCGGGAGTGCCATCGCTGCCTGCTACGAGCGGGTTGAGCAAGCGCGTTACGAAATCGGTAGGTAGACGTGGCATATCACAGCCCACCACAATCACAAAATCCGTTTTGATATGGGGTGACGCCGCCTCCAGGCCTGCAAGTGGTCCTTGATAGCCGCGACGATGATCGGCCACGGTCTGAGCGCCAAATTTTTCATAGAGGGAGAAATTGCGGTTGCAGCTAATCAGAATCTCGCCTACCTGAGACCGCAGGCATGCGCTGACATGGGCAATGAGTGGTTTCCCCTGCCACACTATCAGACCCTTATCCCGATGACCCACGCGACTGCCCGCGCCGCCGGCAAGGATAAGTCCCGTTACGTTGTGTCCAGACGCCATCGCAGTAAACCGATTGCCATGTTTTTGCGGCGGGAGTAGTACTTGCCCGCAGCTGGCTGTGTGATAATTGCAGGCCCCAACCGTAACAGTTCAGCCCTGCGATGGGTATAGGGTAGCACCGCGCAATAAATGGGTGGCGAGATGACCGGGATTTTGGCGATTGAGACTGCGACCGACGCCTGTTCGGTCGCCATTTTTGTTGATGGACAGATCAGGGAATGTCATGCGGTAGCGCCGCGACAACACAGTCAGCTGCTGTTTACGATGCTGGAGGAGTTGTTGCCCGGTGGCAATCTGGCAGCAATGGGTATTCAGGCCATTGCGTATGGCAGTGGCCCCGGTTCATTTACTGGGTTGCGTATAGCGGCGAGCGCGGTACAGGGCCTCGCCTACAGCTGTGATCTACCCGCTATTGCCGTTTCGACATTGGCAATTCTGGCGCAGAGCGCCCTACGCCAGGGCAAGGCTGGTGCAGATGACACCGTGTTGTGCTCCATCGATGCGCGCATCAATGAAGTTTACAGCGCCGTGTACGACTATGCGGATGGCCAGGCGGTACTGCGGGACGGGCCTTGGGCGTGCGCACCTGGCGAGCTCGCGCCGTGTCAGTCCCAGGCGTTGTGCGCTGTGGGCAGCGGCTGTCACTTTTTGGAGCAGTTTTCGCCGTCGCTACGGGCCAGAGTTCGCTCCTGGACACCGGATCTTTTTCCTGCTGCCAGGGATCTGATTCCACTGGCGTTGACCCAATTTCGAGAGGGACAAACCCAGTCACCCCGCAACGTGCAGCCGGTTTATGTGCGCGATGAGATTTCCTGGAAGAAATTGGCAGAGCAGGGGCCCCGTCCATGAGTAACGGCGTTCTGGATACGGCTGCTCTGCCGGGCCGCTATTATGCGGACATTCAGGTGCTGGGCGCTGGACGTTGGGGTATGTCGATGCTCCCGGTGTGCCGACAGCAAACCCTAGATCAATAGATTGATCCAACCGTCAGATACAGACAAGGCAGGCACCATGAACCAGGACGATTTCAACCGACAGCTCTGTGGCTTTCTGGCCGGAGCAACCACGCCGTTTCACGCTGTGGCAGAGATGGCGAAACGGTTAGCCGCCGGGGGGTTTATCCGCCTGACAGACGCTGTTGAATGGGATGTTAGAGCCGGCGGCAGGTATTTTCTGACGCGTAACGATAGCTCCATGGTAGCGTTTGTGGTGGGCACTGACAGCCCGCCAATGGCCGGTATCCGTATGGTCGGTGCGCATACCGACAGCCCCTGTCTGATGGTAAAACCTGCCCCGGAAATTCAATCGCAGGGTTTGTTTCAGGTGGGCGTGCAAGTCTATGGCGGGGCGCTTCTTAATCCGTG
>JANNXP010000076.1:0-12728 GCA_031409615.1 Haliea sp.
AATCCACGTGCGCGTAGTGACGAATCGCAGAATTGTATTCCACGTGAGACGTCGAAATAGTGATACCTCGCGCTTTCTCTTCCGGTGCGTTGTCGATACCGTCGAAGGCGACCACTTGGCCACCCCAGGTCTCAGCACACAACTTCGTCAGGGCCGCCGTCAGCGTCGTCTTACCGTGGTCAACATGACCAATCGTGCCGACGTTTACATGGGGTTTGGTACGCGCAAATGCTTCCTTTGACACTGTGAATTACCTCTGTGAAATAGCCTAAATACTAATTTGTTTGGTTTTTGGAAATGATTTCCTGCGCGATGTTGTTCGGGGCTTCTGAGTACCGGGAGAATTCCATGGTGTAAGTAGCCCGCCCCTGGGTCGCCGACCGCAGATCGGTTGCGTAACCGAACATCTCTGCCAAAGGCACTTCTGCAGTAATCACTTTACCCATGGAGTTCTCGTCCATGCCGCCGATCAGGCCACGGCGACGATTGAGGTCACCGACTACGTCACCCATGTTCTCTTCGGGCGTAACCACTTCAACGGCCATGATAGGCTCAAGCAATACAGCACCGCCCAACTGCGCCAATTTCTTCGTAGCCATGGAGGCAGCTATCTTAAACGCCATTTCATTGGAGTCCACATCATGGTATGAACCATCGAACAGGCTTGCCTTCAATCCCAGCAGAGGGTAACCGGCCAAAACGCCGTTCTTCATCTGCTCTTCGATACCTTTCTGGACCGCAGGTACGTATTCACGGGGGACCGTTCCGCCGACAACTTCGTTGATAAATTCAAGTCCTTCTGCGTTTCCATCCTCACCTGGCTCGAATCTGATCCACACGTGACCGTACTGACCGCGACCACCAGACTGGCGAACGAACTTCCCTTCAATCTCGGAAGTGGTACGAATCGCCTCACGATAAGCAACTTGGGGCTTACCGATATTTGCTTCAACGCTAAACTCGCGGCGCATCCTATCGACCAGAACATCCAGGTGCAATTCACCCATACCGGAGATGATAGTCTGGCCCGATTCCTCATCGGTCCTGACGCGAAAAGAGGGGTCTTCCTGAGCCAGTTTACCCAGCGCAACGCCCATTTTCTCCTGATCCGCCTTGGATTTAGGTTCCACCGCAACTGAAATTACAGGCTCTGGGAATACCATACGCTCGAGCACAATTGGCCTATCCATGTCGCACAGTGTGTCGCCTGTCGTCACATCCTTGAGGCCAATCGCTGCGGCAATATCACCCGCCAGTACTTCCTTGATTTCCTCGCGGCTATTGGCGTGCATCTGCACCATCCGCCCAATTCGTTCTTTCTTCTCTTTTACAGAGTTATAGACTCCTGTGCCGCTTTGCAATGTACCAGAGTAAACGCGGAAAAAAGTCAGCGTGCCTACAAATGGGTCAGTAGCGATCTTGAATGCTAGTGCCGAGAAGGGAGCACTGTCGTCCGCCTCACGCACTTCGATGGTACCCTCTTTGTCCAGCAGAGTACCTTCAATGGCCTTAACTTCAGTAGGCGCCGGCATGTACTCGATTACCGCATCCAGCATTGCCTGTACGCCCTTGTTCTTAAAGGCAGAGCCACCCAGAACAGGGATGATCTCGTTGGCAATGGTACGCGCGCGAATTCCCTTCTTAATCTCTTCCTCAGTGAGCTCACCCTCTTCGAGGTACTTCTCCATAAACTCATCGTTAGCTTCAGCGGCCGCTTCCATTACGAACTCGCGCATTTTCGCAACTTCATCGACCATATCCGCTGGCACATCAGCGTATTCAAAGGTCATCCCCTGATCCGCCTCATTCCACAGGATAGCCTTATTTTTTACCAAGTCGACAACGCCTTTAAAGTCTTCTTCAGATCCGATGGTCATTTGCAGGGGAACTGCATTGGCGCCGAGACGCTCCCTCAACTGCTTCACAACCTTCAGAAAGTCAGCGCCCGCTCGATCCATTTTGTTAACGAAGACAATGCGCGGCACTTCGTATCTGTTCGCCTGACGCCAGACTGTCTCAGTTTGAGGCTGTACGCCGGATGAACCGCACAACACTACAACCGCACCATCGAGTACACGCAGGGAACGCTCCACTTCAATGGTAAAATCCACGTGCCCAGGCGTGTCGATGATATTGATGCGATGGTCTTCGAACTGGGCTTCCATACCCTTCCAGAAACAGGTGGTTGCAGCCGAGGTAATGGTAATACCACGCTCTTGCTCCTGCTCCATCCAATCCATGGTGGCGGCACCATCGTGCACCTCACCAATTTTGTGGGAACGACCAGTATAGAACAGCACGCGTTCAGTGGTCGTGGTTTTACCCGCGTCCACATGCGCACAGATGCCAATATTGCGGTACCGGCTGATAGGAGTTTTGCGTGCCACGATTTAATCCCCAATAAAATGTTTTCGAGTGAAAATTAGAAACGATAGTGCGAAAATGCCTTGTTGGCTTCTGCCATACGATGCACATCTTCACGTTTCTTCACTGCATTACCTTTGCCCTGTGAGGCATCGATAATTTCACCGGCCAAACGCTGCCGCATGGACTTCTCGCCACGTTTACGGGAGTGCTCCACCAGCCAGCGCATGGATAGTGCCACCCTACGAGAGGGTCGAACTTCGACCGGCACTTGATAGGTAGCGCCACCCACACGGCGGGCCTTGACTTCCACCATAGGTGCGATATTTTCCAGTGCTTCGTCGAATGCTTCGAGGGGATCTTTATTCAGGCGCTCCCGAACGATATCAAGAGCACCATATACGATGGTCTCTGCGACTGATTTCTTACCACTCACCATCACGTGGTTCATAAATTTTGCCAACGTCACATTGCCAAATTTGGGATCTGGCAGTACTTCGCGTTTGGCGACTATTCGTCTTCTTGGCATGATAGATACCTTTATCTCTCTTCAGGTGACCCGAATACCAACCTGCCACAATTACGGGAGAGGCAGGGGTTCGGCCTTACTTACAACATCTTTAGCGTCGTTGCGCTAGCAGAACTTGCTTACTTAGGACGCTTGGCACCGTACTTGGAGCGACCGTTGCGACGGTCCGATACTCCAGCAGTGTCCAAGCTGCCACGTACTGTGTGATAACGCACACCGGGCAAGTCTTTTACACGACCACCACGAATCAGCACTACACTGTGTTCCTGCAGGTTGTGCCCTTCACCACCGATGTACGAGGAAACTTCGTACCCGTTAGTGAGGCGCACACGACATACCTTACGCAGTGCAGAATTCGGCTTTTTCGGGGTAGTAGTGTAAACGCGTGTGCACACGCCACGTCGCTGCGGGCAGCTCTGTAGGGCAGGCACACCACTCTTTTCTACTTTGCGTTTCCGAGGCTTACGAACCAACTGATTGATCGTTGCCATCTATTTAGAACTCCAAATATAGTTACATCTCATGACCTTATGTGGTCAACCTCGAATCCTGAGAGGAGATATCGCAAGGGTCAAAACGACAAAACATGCGAACCTACCCCGTGAAAGAGGAGGCGGCATTCTATAGACGCTGCAGATAGGAGTCAACCAGCGAAATCGATCCACACGCACTTACGGATTACAAAAAAAGGGGCGGAGGATTTTTGCCCGCCGCCCCCTGTACCTTCGTCTACCTCAACCGCTTAGTTGTCCGCCTGTAGGGCCTCAGTCAATGCAGCTTCGATTTCCTGAGCTGACACAGTGACCTGAGTTTCGCGCGTACGCTTACGTTTACGTTCCGCGTGGTAGGCCAATCCAGTTCCAGCCGGGATAAGGCGTCCGACCACCACGTTCTCCTTCAGTCCACGCAAGTAGTCGCGCTTGCCAGTTACCGCCGCTTCCGTCAGAACACGGGTAGTCTCCTGGAAAGAGGCAGCGGATATGAAGCTCTCAGTAGCCAGAGAAGCCTTGGTAATACCCAGTAGCTCTCTCTCACCGGTAGCGGGGACCAGATTTTCAGCCAGTAGGCGCTCGTTCTCCTCCAGCAGAGTCGTAAATTCGACCTGCTCCCCCTTAATCAGGTTTGAATCGCCTGAGGAGGTGATGACTACTTTACGCAGCATCTGACGGACGATAACCTCGATGTGCTTATCGTTAATCTTCACACCCTGTAAACGATAAACCTCTTGGATCTCATTGACGATGTACTTGGCCAATTCCTTGATACCTTTCAGGCGGAGAATATCGTGCGGGCTTGGAGAACCTTCTGACACTACCTCGCCCTTCTCCACATTTTCCCCCTCAAACACGGACATGTGGCGCCATTTGGCAATCAAGGCTTCATAATGGTCAGAGCCATCAGGCATAGTGGCATTGTCGGTCGGCGTTATGATCAATCGGCGTTTGCCCTTGGTTTCCTTACCAAAGCTAACGGTGCCCGATATCTCCGCAAGGATTGCCGGCTCTTTTGGTTTTCGTGCTTCAAACAGGTCGGCAACTCGCGGCAAACCACCGGTAATGTCGCGAGTCTTGGAACCTTCCTGCGGAATACGGGCTATGATGTCACCTGTGTTGATCTTGGCACCGTTTTCCAAACTCACTTGGGCGGCCGGCGGCAAGAAATAGTGCGCCGGCACATTGGTGTTGGCCAAACACAGCTCCTTACCTTTGCCATCCACCAGGCTGATGGCGGGACGAATATCCTTTCCGGCCGCCGGGCGCTCTCCAGCGTCCATCACGGAAATGCTGGACAAGCCGGTCAGCTCGTCGGTCTGGCGTTTAATGGTAATACCCTCTTCCATACCACTGAACTTCACCGTGCCAGCCACCTCGGTAATGATCGGGTGCGTATGAGGATCCCAGCTCGCAACGACAGAACCCTTGGTCACCTTCTTGTTGTCATTGAGTTTTAAAATGGCGCCGTAAGGCAGCTTGTATCGCTCCCGCTCACGACCACGAGCATCGAGCACTGACAGCTCACCTGAGCGACTGACGGCGACCAATGTACCGTCGCCACGCTGCACTGTCTTCAGGTTGTGCAAACGCCATTCACCATCGTTCATCACCTCGATGTTGTCCTGAGCGGTCGCCCTGGAAGCAGCTCCACCGATGTGGAAGGTACGCATGGTCAGCTGAGTTCCCGGCTCACCGATGGACTGAGCGGCTACTACACCAACTGCCTCACCCATATTGATCTTGTGTCCACGCGCCAGATCTCGACCGTAACAGGTCGCACAAATACCATGGCGGGTTTCGCATGTGATCGGAGAGCGAACCTCAATTTCGTCGATGCCCATCTCTTCAAGTCGCTTGATCCACAACTCGTCCAGCATGGTACCCGCGGTGATGGCAATCTCATCCACAGTGCCCGGTCGAATCACGTCTTTCCCAACAAAGCGTCCCAGTACCCGATCACCCAGCGATTCGATGATGTCACCGCCGTCAATAACCGGTGTCATCAGCAGCCCGTAGTCTGTACCACAGTCTTCTTCAGTCACCACCAGGTCCTGCGCAACGTCTACCAAACGACGCGTCAGGTACCCAGAGTTAGCTGTCTTGAGTGCCGTGTCCGCCAAACCCTTACGCGCACCGTGCGTGGAAATGAAGTACTGCAATACGTTCAGACCCTCACGGAAGTTAGCCGTAATTGGCGTCTCAATAATCGAGCCATCAGGCTTGGCCATCAGACCACGCATACCTGCCAGCTGGCGTATCTGCGCGGGTGATCCTCGGGCGCCCGAGTCCGCATAGATATAGACGGAATTGAAGGAGGCTTGCTGCTCCTCCTTTCCGTCGCGATTAATGACTGGCTCTGTGGACAGGCCTTCCATCATTGACTTGGATACCAAGTCATTGGCTCGAGACCAGATATCGATAACCTTGTTGTACTTCTCGCCCTGAGTTACAAGGCCCGCAGCATACTGGTTCTCGATTTCCTTTACTTCCGCGTTGGCACGGTCGATGTGGCCGGCCTTCTCCTTCGGAATAACGAAATCATTGACACCAATAGATGCGCCAGAGCGGGTTGAATACTCGTAACCTGTATACATCAGCTTATCGGCAAAAATGACCGTGGCTTTCAAACCCACCATGCGGTAGCACTGATTGATAATTTTGGATATCGCCTTTTTGGCCATATTCTGGTTGACCATGGCAAAGGCTATTCCGGCCGGTACAATTTCCCACAACAGGGCGCGACCCACGGTCGTATCTGCGACGAAGGTGCGTTCAAGAGTCTCGCCTTCATCGGTTTTCTCTACCTCATGAACACGTACCTTGACCCTGGCTTGCAGGTGTACATGCCCGCCCACGAAAGCACGATGCACCTCCGAAACATTGGCAAAAGCCATGCCTTCGCCCTTGGCATTAACACGTTCTCGGGTCATGTAGTAAAGACCCAGAACGACGTCCTGCGAAGGGACGATAATGGGCTCACCACTGGCCGGGGACAGAATATTGTTGGTGGACATCATCAGAGCCCGCGCCTCAAGCTGCGCTTCGATAGTCAGCGGCACGTGCACGGCCATCTGGTCACCGTCAAAGTCGGCGTTGTAAGCGGCGCATACCAAGGGATGCAGCTGAATCGCCTTACCTTCAATCAGTACTGGCTCAAATGCCTGTATCCCCAGACGGTGCAGGGTAGGGGCGCGGTTCAACAGCACCGGGTGCTCGCGAATCACTTCAGCCAAAATATCCCATACTTCCGGCGGCTCTCGCTCTACCATCTTTTTGGCGGCTTTAATGGTGGTAGCCAATCCGCGCGCTTCCAGCTTGCCGAAAATAAAAGGCTTGAACAGCTCCAGCGCCATCTTTTTTGGCAGACCACACTGATGCAGCCTGAGAGTAGGGCCAACCACAATCACCGAACGACCGGAGTAGTCTACGCGCTTGCCCAGCAGGTTTTGGCGAAAACGGCCCTGCTTACCCTTGATCATATCGGCCAGTGACTTCAACGGACGCTTGTTCGACCCGGTAATCGCGCGACCGCGACGACCATTGTCCAGAAGTGCATCCACAGATTCCTGCAGCATCCGCTTCTCATTGCGCACAATGATGTCTGGGGCGTTCAAGTCCAGCAGACGCTTCAGACGATTGTTACGATTTATCACGCGACGGTACAGGTCGTTAAGATCAGAAGTCGCAAAACGGCCGCCATCCAACGGTACCAGCGGGCGCAAGTCTGGTGGCAGCACGGGAAGCACGTTCAACACCATCCACTGTGGCTTGTTACCGGAGCTGGCAAAGGCCTCCATTAACTTAAGGCGCTTGGACAGCTTCTTAATTTTGGTTTCTGAGTTGGTGACGGGGATCTCTTCACGCAGGGTAACAATTTCCTGCTGCAGGTCCAGCTGCATCATCAGGTCCTGAATCGCCTCGGCGCCCATTTTGGCAGAGAATTCATCGCCAAACTCTTCCATCGCCTCGTAGTACTGCTCATCAGACAGCAACTGGCTTTGCTCGAGGGTCGTCATACCTGGATCGGTGACAACATACGATTCGAAATACAGCACTCGCTCGATATCCCGCAAGGTCATGTCCAGCAACAAACCGATACGCGACGGCAATGATTTGAGGAACCAGATATGCGCGACCGGACTTGCCAGCTCGATATGCCCCATGCGCTCTCGACGCACTTTGGCCAGCGCCACTTCCACGCCACATTTTTCACAGATAACGCCGCGATGCTTGAGACGCTTGTATTTGCCGCATAAGCACTCATAGTCCTTAACCGGACCAAAAATCTTGGCACAGAACAGGCCGTCCCGCTCAGGTTTGAAGGTGCGGTAGTTGATGGTCTCGGGCTTCTTCACTTCACCAAATGACCAAGAGCGGATCAGCTCCGGTGATGCCAGACCAATGCGAATAGAGTCGAAATCGTCATTGTGTCCCTGGGACTTCAACAGATTAAGTAGGTCTTTCAAGGCGTATCCTCCAAGAGGTTTTTACTACCAGGCGGTGCGCGGAAAATTCCGCGCACCTGCCACCAAGTCCAATGCTTACGTTTATCAGTCGCTCTCGAGATCGATATCGATAGCCAGCGAACGTATTTCCTTAACCAACACATTAAAGGACTCGGGCATGCCCGGCTCCATACGATGATCACCATCGACAATGTTTTTGTACATTTTCGTGCGTCCGGCTACATCGTCAGACTTGACTGTGAGCATCTCCTGCAAGGTGTAGGCTGCGCCATAAGCTTCCAGGGCCCAGACTTCCATCTCACCAAAACGCTGACCACCGAACTGTGCCTTGCCACCCAGCGGTTGCTGGGTAACCAGGCTGTATGATCCGGTTGATCGGGCATGCATCTTGTCATCCACCAGGTGGTTCAGCTTCAACATGTACATGTAACCGACTGTAACCGGTCGATCGAATGCCTCGCCACTACGTCCGTCATACAAAGTGAACTGGCCACTTTCTGGCATGTCCGCAAGTCTGAGCAGGCTCTTGATGGAATCCTCTGCGGCACCGTCAAAGACCGGTGTAGCCATCGGCACACCCTGCGCGAGGTTTGACGCCAACTCCATCACCTCACCATCGCTGAAGGATTTGATATCTTCGATACGACCATCGCCATTGTTATAGATCGCTTCGAGGAACTTGCGCACCTCAGCCACCTTTTTCTGCTCGTTGATCATGGCGTTGATCTTGTCACCCAAACCCTTGGCCGCCATGCCCAGATGAGTTTCCAAAATCTGGCCCACGTTCATCCGTGAGGGCACACCCAACGGATTCAGAACGATATCCACGGGCTCCCCGTTCTCATCGTAAGGCATGTCCTCGACTGGCATGATCACCGAGATCACACCCTTGTTCCCGTGGCGCCCCGCCATTTTGTCACCCGGCTGGATGCGGCGTTTGATTGCCAAATAAACCTTGACGATTTTCAGCACGCCCGGCGCCAGGTCATCGCCGCTTTGGAGCTTACCCTTCTTATCCTCAAAACGGTCTTCCAGGAGCTTGTTTTGTTCATCCAGCTGTCGCTGGGATGACGCCAGAGCATCGTTCAGCTTGGTATCTGACATCTTCAGCTTGAACCACTGCTCCCGATCCAAATCCGCCAGTACCGCAGCGGTGAGAGTAGTGCCCTTGCTCAAGCCGCCACCGCTGACAGTGCTGTTACCCTTTAGCATGCTCGCCAGGTGGGCGAATGTAGCTTCCTCGAAGATACGGTACTCTTCCTTCAGGTCCTTGCGGTATTGATCCAACTGGTGCTTTTCGATCTGCAGGGCCCGAGCATCTTTCTCCAGCCCATCTCGGGTAAAGACCTGCACGTCTATAACCGTACCTTTGGTACTGGTGGGAACACGCAGGGATGTATCCTTCACATCAGAGGCTTTCTCGCCAAAGATGGCGCGCAGCAGTTTTTCCTCTGGAGTCAGCTGGGTTTCACCCTTTGGCGTAACCTTGCCGACCAGGATGTCGCCCGCTTCAACTTCGGCGCCGATATAAACAATACCGGACTCGTCCAACTTGGCCAGGGCGCTCTCGCCCACGTTGGGTATATCACCGGATATTTCCTCGGAACCCAACTTAGTATCCCGTGCAATACAGGTCAGTTCCTGAATGTGGATGGTAGTGAACCTATCTTCCTTCACTACCTTCTCGGACACCAGTATCGAGTCTTCAAAGTTGTAGCCATTCCAGGGCATAAATGCGATACGCATGTTCTGTCCCAGAGCCAGCTCTCCCATGTCAATGGAGGGTCCGTCAGCGAGAATATCGCCGCGCGCAATTACATCTCCCGCACGCACGATAGGTCGTTGATTGATGCAGGTATTCTGGTTGGATCGTGTGTACTTGGTCAGGTTGTAGATATCGACCGGCGCCTCGTCCACGCCGACGTCTTTATCATTCACCCGAACCACGATGCGACTGGCATCGGCCGAGTCTACAACCCCGGCGCGCTCCGCCACGACACACACTCCGGAGTCCGCCGCCACGTAGCGCTCCATGCCCGTACCGACAAGGGGCTTCTCTGCCACCAGAGTCGGAACAGCCTGTCGCTGCATGTTGGAGCCCATCAAAGCACGGTTAGCGTCGTCATGCTCCAAAAATGGAATCAGGGCCGCTGCCACAGACACCACCTGCTTGGGTGACACATCCATGTAATCCACGCGCTCTGGCGGCATTACCGTGAACTCATTCATGTGACGAACTGCGATCAGGTCATCCACAAATTTCATGTTCTTGTCCAGCGTCGCCGAGGCTTGCGCGATGACATGTTCCGCCTCGTTGATGGCGGACAAAAACTCGATATCGTCAGTGACCTTGCCATTTACTACCTTGCGATAGGGGCTTTCAAGAAAGCCGTAATCGTTAGTACGCGCATAGGTCGCCAGAGAATTGATAAGACCAATGTTCGGGCCTTCCGGTGTCTCAATCGGGCACACTCGACCATAGTGGGTCGGGTGTACGTCCCGCACCTCAAAGCCAGCTCGCTCCCGTGTCAGGCCACCTGGTCCAAGCGCTGAAACACGGCGCTTATGGGTCACTTCCGACAACGGGTTGTTCTGGTCCATGAACTGGGATAACTGGCTGGACCCAAAAAACTCTTTGACCGCCGCCGACACAGGCTTGGCATTGATCAAATCCTGCGGCATCAAGCCTTCGCTCTCCGCCATGGACAACCGCTCTTTCACTGCTCGCTCGACACGTACCAGACCCACTCGGAACTGGTTTTCCGCCATCTCGCCCACACTGCGAACGCGACGGTTACCGAGGTGGTCGATATCATCCACCATCCCCTTACCGTTACGGATCCCGACCAGGGTGCGCAGAACCTCCACTATATCTTCCTTGTCGAGCACACCACTTCCGGTAACTTCCTCGCGACCCAAGCGACGATTGAACTTCATTCGCCCAACGGCGGACAAGTCGTAACGGTCAGCGGAGAAAAACAGATTCTGGAACAGGTTTTCTGCCGACTCCTTGGTCGGCGGCTCCCCGGGGCGCATCATCCGGTATATCTCTACCAGCGCTTCCAGCTCATTGCGAGTAGAGTCCTGGCGCAGGGTATCTGAAATGAAGGGGCCACAATCCAACTCATTGGTGTACAGGGTAGCGATTTTAGTAGCACCAATCTCCGTCAACTTATCGAGAATATCGGCAGTGAGTTCAGTGTTGCACTCAACGATGACCTCTCCCGTCTTAGTATCGACAATATTTGTGGCCAAAGACCGGCCGAACAGATAATCAGGTGGAATTTCCAGGGCGGTGATCTTCGCCTCTTCAAGTTCGCGAATATGACGCGCAGTAATCCGACGACCCTGCTCCACGATAACTTTTTTTCCTGCTCTAATGTCGAAAGCAGCAACATCACCGCGCAAACGCTCAGGAATCAGAGTCATTGAGTAGTTGCCATTTTTGGCAACATGGAACGTATTCACATCGTAGAACATACCGAGGATCTCCTCGGCCTCATACCCGAGTGCACGCAGCAATATTGTCGCGGGAAGTTTGCGACGACGATCTATGCGCACGAAAACCTGATCCTTGGGATCAAACTCGAAATCGAGCCAGGAACCACGATACGGTATCACTCTGGCTGAATACAGCAGCTTGCCTGACGAATGCGTCTTGCCTTTATCGTGATCAAAGAACACACCTGGGGACCGGTGCAACTGAGAGACGATTACGCGCTCGGTACCATTGATGACGAACGTACCGCTATCGGTCATCAGGGGGATTTCCCCCATATAGACTTCCTGCTCCTTGATGTCCTTAATAGTCTTGTTGGAGGACTCCTTGTCATAAATGATCAAGCGGACTTTTACACGCAGGGAACAGGAGTATGTCACGCCACGCAGCTGGCACTCCTTTACATCGAATATGGGCTTACCCAATTTGTAATCGACATATTCAAGCGCAGCGTTGCCGCTGTAACTGACGATGGGAAACACCGACTTAAAGGCTGCATGCAGGCCGTAATCACCGCGCTCTTCAAGAGAAACACCCTGTTGGGTAAATTTTCTATAAGAATCCATTTGGATCGCAAGCAGATAGGGTACATCCATGACCTTCGGCAATACGCCGAAATCCTTGCGAATACGTTTT
Organism: Haliea sp.; assembly: GCA_031409615.1. Classification (GTDB taxonomy): domain Bacteria; phylum Pseudomonadota; class Gammaproteobacteria; order Pseudomonadales; family Halieaceae; genus Marimicrobium. The sequence goes on from JANNXP010000076.1 coordinate 11,989, forward strand.
TTCTCAGTGTACGAGTATGCCATCAGTACTCCCCAGCGTGATTAGCTTTTGACCGCCCCTCGGGCGTTCAACTAGCCCCTTTCGGGGCTAAAATAAGGCGGTCGCGCACAGCGCACCAACCCTGAAAAATCTCATTTCTTGAAGCGGGAAAAGGCCGGCGAGCACAGCGCTCACCAGCCTTGGCCTTATCCGACCGAAGCCAGACCATTGCCAAACCTACTTGAGCTCGACAGTGCCGCCAGCTTCTTCAAGCTGCTTTTTAACGTCCTCGGCTTCGGCCTTGGAAACACCTTCCTTAACGTGGGAAGGCGCGCCATCGACCAGGCCTTTAGCTTCCTTCAATCCCAATCCCGTCACTGCTCGAACGACCTTAATCACGTTTACTTTCTTCTCGCCAGAAGCAGTGAGAATTACGTTGAATTCAGTCTGCTCTTCAGCAGCACTGCCAGCGTCACCACCAGCAGCAGCGGGCGCGGCAGCAACAGCTACAGCGGCAGTCACACCAAACTTCTCTTCCATTGCTTCGATGAGCGACACGATTTCCATGACGCTCATTTCGGCGATTGCATTCAGTATTTCGTCTTTAGACAGAGCCATGACTCATATCTCCTATTTAGCTGATTAGATATCCACGACAGGGGCTTACGCCGCTGCTTCTTTCTGATCGCGTACTGCTGCGAGTGTGCGAACCAGTTTTCCAGGTACTTCGTTCATTGTCTGAACCAGCTTGGTCACCGGCG
>JANNXP010000077.1:0-21380 GCA_031409615.1 Haliea sp.
GCTGATGTCTTCCGCCTCCCTTGCTTCACATTGGATGTCGACTTCGACTTCGACTTCAACTCAGACTTCAATTTCGACTTCGACTTCGACTTCGACTTCGACTTCGACTTCGACTTCGACTTCGACTGCGTTTCAGTGCTCAGCGTCGCTTTCGGCTTTGCTTTACGCTTTGACTCTGGCTTTGACTCTGGCTTTGACTCTGGCTTGACCTTGGGCTTCTTTGCGGAGTTTGCCCCCGGTGTGGACAAACCTGCTGCGACTTCCAGTTCCGTCAGGGACTGCTCCATATAGTCAATCAGGCGCTGCACCTGCGGCATGGTGCGTCGACAGGCGATAATGCCAAAATCCACGTTCTTGTCATAGGTCACCAGGGTGATGTTAAGCGCCACGCCTTCGGCCACAATGGAAGACGGATAGATACCATTCAGTCGCGCGCCATTCCAGTACATGGGCTGGCGTGGCCCGGGTACATTGGAGATCACGGTACTGTAGGGTGGGAAGCGGCTGGTAAGGCCCAGGGGCATCAACACCAGGCCGGGCAATTGCACCAGCTGCATCAGCAGTTGCGTCTCGCGTGTCGATAGGCCGTGATACATAGCCTTACCCGCGCGCGTCGACGCCTGAATGGCGGCAAAGCGCTTAGCGGGATCTTTCACATTGGTGGCAAGATCGGCACTGATTGCGCCAACCGCGTTGGGGGAATCAACGTCACCCGCCGCGCGCAACGAGACCGGCACCATCGCCTTCAGCGATTGCACAGGAAGTTCACTGTGGTTTTGCAGGTAAAGTCGCAGCCCCCCGGCGCACATTGCCAACACGGCGTCATTGAACGTCCCATCCAGCGCTTTACCCACCGCGCGTATACGCTCCAGAGGCCAGGACTGGGCAACAAAGCGTCGCGCGCCATCTACCCGCGTATTGATGGCGCTACGCGGTACGTTCAGCCAGGGCATCATCAGCGCACCACCTTTGCCACGCCAGGCATCAACGCCGCGCTTCAAAGCAGTGTACATCTGTACGCTACTGTCATAACTCGCCTTGAGCCGCTCTGCTACGTTACGTAATTCCCCGTCAGAGACGGTGTTGCCATGCTGCTGCTTCATCGCTGCGCGGTAGCGCTCGCCCGACGTGCGCGATAGCGGTGAACCCTCGATGCGCGCGCGTGCATCGGTGGAGAACATGCTTTGTACCAGATGCATGGAGCGCACGCCGTCGATTGCGGCATGGTGAAACTTCGAATAGATAGCACATTGACGATCCTGCAACCCTTCGATCAAATGCATTTCCCACAACGGGCGATTGCGATCCAGCAGCGTGCCATGCAAGCGCGAGACCAGGGCAAACAGCTCGCGATAGCGGCCCGGCTTGGGCAGTGCCGAGTGGCGAATATGATAATCAATATCAAGAGCGCTGTCGGGTTCCCAGTACATCGGGCCAAGCACCCCTAAAGGACCCATCTGCAACCGATCACCAAAGGGTGGCTGCAATTCCTCATCGCAGCGCAGGGTTTCTGCAATAACATGCAAAAATTCCTGTTCATCCACCCCGTGAGGCAGGGTAAACACGTTCACCCCACCCACATGCATCGGTGTTTTTCGACTCTCGGCCAGCAGGAAAGCGCTGTCCAAAAAACTCAGTTTCTTCATCGCCATGCCTAAGTGATCCTCAGTGTGATACGTGGCTGTGGGCACGCCTTGCCGACCGTGCTTAGCGGCACACATCCAGTGTAGCAGAAGCCTGAGTATACTTGACGCTATGGCGTCTGTTTGCCATGCTCAATACGCTCCATACGCGCGCCAATCATCGACCCAGCAAAGGAAACATAATTATGAAAACGTTAATCAGAGCTACCCTGGTGTTTGTCCTGTTCGCCCTTGCGAGCCAGATGGTGCGGGCCGATGAGTACGAGGACGCCATCAAAAGCTTCAGGAATGCCGGCGAGAGCGGTGCCTATTTCGATAAGAGTATTGGCTACGCTGTGTTTCCCACCATCGGTAAGGGCGGCATCGGCATCGGCGGCGCCCATGGCTCAGGGCGAGTGTATAGAAATGGTGTGGCCATCGGTGAGTCAAAAATGACCCAGCTCACGGTTGGCTTCCAACTTGGCGCAGAGGCCTTCAGCCAGATTATCTTCTTTGAAAACGAGGCCGCCCTGACAAATTTCACCGCCGGAAATTTCGAGTTCAGCGCGGAAGCCAGCGCAGTGGCCATCACTGCGGGGGCATCGGCTACGGCCAATACCGGTGGCGGTGCGTCCACCGGGCTTAGCAGTGGCAAGAACGATGCGACCACCAGCTCGCTGGGCTTTCGCAAAGGCATGGCAATCTTTACCGTCGCCAAGGGCGGCCTGATGTATCAGGCAACACTGGGCGGACAGAAATACAGCTTCACTCCCAAGTAGTTTCAGCAACACGACACAGCTGGCCGCGATCTTCGGGTCGCGGCCTTTTTTTGCTTCTGCTACCAGCGAACCTGCAGCGACTACCAATTTTCTCCAAATGGTCGTATCACCACATCAAACGTCCAGGCAGATCGAGGTTGGTGGGCCACGTGAAAGCACTCGCTGGCGATATCAGCCGGACTCGCAAAAAATTCATTCGGGTGATCGGGTAGTGCTTTACGCGTCCATGGCACATCGATCGCTGCATCGATTGCCACGTACGCCACATGCACACCCTGGGGCCCCAGCAAGCGTGCCGCCGACTCCAGCAATATACGCTGCGCCGCCTTGGTGGGTGCGAAGCTGGCGAAGTTGGTCCGCCCGCGATAGGCAGCCGTATTTCCGGTCGCCAGTAGGGTGCCCTCCCTTGCTTCGACCATGCCCAGCGCGAATGCCTGGATCAGGTGCAGTAGCGCCATGGTATTGATCTGAAAATTGCGCAGCAAAAGCTCTGGCGAGAGCGTCAGAACGTCACCAGCACCGCCGCCGACAGCATTGTGAATGACCACGCGGGGCGCACCCATCGCCGTAATCTTGGCAAGCGCCAACTGCAATGCCGCGGGATCGGCAACATCACAGACCAGCGCAATGGTTCCGGGAATCTCTTCCAGCAGTGCCTGCAGTCGTTGCTCATTGCGAGCGAGCATGACCACACGATAGCGCTCGGAAAATTTGCGCACCAATGCCGTGCCGGTGCCCGGCCCTACGCCGGTGATGACACAGATATCCGTGTTCATAGCCGTTGCACCGTACCTTTATCGCCATCCAGACGTATATAGTCCCCAGTCTGGAAGAACCGTGTACCGTCGCGGCTATTGACCACACAGGGCAATCCATATTCGCGGGCAATCACGGCCCCGTGGGAGACCGCGCTGCCCAGGTCCGTCACCAGCCCACCGATCAGGCTGAAGTAGGGCGTCCAGCCGATGTCCGTGATCGGCGTCACCAGGATTTCTCCGGGCTGCAGATGGGCAGCTTCGGCCAGCGTGTGGGCTACCCGCGCAATGCCCTCCACCACGCCACGAGAGGCTGGCCGACCGTGCAACACGCCATCGGTGAACGCCACCGTGCGCGCCTCCAGCGGTTGCGGTATACCCACAGAAATCTCCGGAAACTCAAACTGTTGCTGGTAGACCAGCGCTGCCCTGCGCGCCATCGCGCGCGCTACCGCTGCGGAGGTGGGGCTGGCAACGAAGCTCGGCAAATCGGCCATGCTGAAAAAATTTACCATGTCCGCATCCGGTAATGCGCCCTCCTCGTGCAGCAGTTTACCCAAGTGACGAAAGCCGCGTTTGAAACGGTGTGCGGCGTCCACCAGCTGCGACTTGGTGTGCTCACGGCGACGGATAGCATTGTGCGCCCGGGGTAATATCCAGCGCAGGCCGCGACTGAGGCCAGATAAGTCGATAGACTGCGTGTGCAGCGGTCGGTGCCCGCCCGTCATCAGGCGCGCGCGCACCGCCGCCTGCATACTCTGGATCAGCGGCGCGGGATCATCACTCCAGGACGGGTCGCGCATGCACAGCTCCCGATAGCCACGGTGTCCATGGTCACAGAGGAACGCGGCAAAAGCGGGTGCGACCTCAGGCGCGTTGCTCACCCAGGACAGGGCTTGGGCCACAGCTGCCTGCTGAAAGGATTGTGGTGCCTGTGGATGGGCGACGACACGATCAATCAGGCGATCCAATTCCTCCAGCATCACCGCGCTCTCCACCCCCGTCGCACCGGCGAGTAAGCGCACCGCTTCACCTTGCTCTTCGCTGGTACTGTCATTGGAGCGACCGGACACCATATTTTCCACGATGGAGCACAAAAATCCGGACAGTGCAGACGACTGGATATGCACGGCCATGGCGTGGTCAAAGAAGGCCGATTTCTGCTCCAGTTCGACCCACATGGCCGCGCTGTCCGTCTGATGCGCGATGGTAAAAGCGTCCAGCTCGCGATCAAAACGCGCTACGACCGCCGGCGCGCGCAGGCAATAACGCAGCAGTTTCACTGTGTTCAGCACCCGTCGCAACAGCGGCTGCGGTGGCAGCGCTTTCAGTTCCGGCACGATGCGTCCGCACAGGGACTGCCCGGTCTGCTCCACCGTGGAACCCAGCACAGCGGATGACATCACGACATTACCAGTCAGGTTGAGAAACAAATGGCCGTAGGCCCAGGCGGTAATTTGCCAGTCCTTCTGAATACGGTCTCTGGCACCCACCGCGACCTGCATATGCTGCAAGCCGTAATCGATGCCCCAACCGGTAAAGGAACCCGTTAGAGGGCATACCGCGCCCGGCATCATCTCACTGACGTTGCTGATGGTCAGCACGTCGTGCGGACGCGGCAGGACCGTATCAAATTCGTTGAGATCAGCCGGCAAGGTGGTGATCGGCCGCGCCTGCAGCCAGAACAGAGTGCCGTCCTGATCGATGGCCCACTCGAGATCCAGTGGCTGGCCTTCACAGGTCGCTGCAGCACGGGCCTGCGTGGCGATTGCCACAATCTCGGTATCGCTGAGGAGTGCAGCGGTGTCCGTCAACTGCCGCCGCACGATGGCGCCGCTGGAATGCACACCGTAATGATCGGGCGTGGCCTCACCGCTGACCAGTGCCTCCCCCAGTCCGGCCACAGCATCAATGACCAGCAAATCGCGCCGGGCACTCACCGGGTCCGCCGTAAACACCACGCCCGCCGCCCGCGCATTCACCATGGCCTGTACGACGATATTCATCGTCACCGTATTCATCGCAACCGTGTTCAGCGTAAGAGGGTCGCCACTGGACTGCTCTTGCCGATAGCTGCGCGCGCGTTCATTACCGGCAGACGCAACACAGCGACGGATCGCGTCGCGCAACTGCTCAGGCCCCTGCACGTTCAGTACTGTATCGTACTGGCCGGCGAACGACGCCTCGGCGCCGTCCTCACCCAGGGCAGAGGAGCGCACAGCGACGGACACTGTACCCAGCTCGTGATACATCTGGTCCAGTGCAGCCGGAAAATCGTCAGCACTGGCATTGCGCAGCACGAACGCGGGTGGCACCGACAGACCCATGGCCACCAGACGCGCCAGTCCATAGGCCTTGCCCCCGGTACTGGTGTCAGTAATCTCCGCCAGCGTACAGATCTCACAGCTCACAACAGGTTCTCCCCCACAGGACTGGGTCGGTCGCTAATTTTTTGTTTGAAACTCAGGCCAGACCCATAGAGGCCGCTTCTGCTGCCAGCACCGGACTCACAGCGGGATGCGCTTTGACCCTCGCGATAAAATCGACGAACGCGGGCCAGCGCGCAGGATCAACGTCATAGCCAGCATAGCCGGCATTGACAAAGGGACTCATGATGCTCATATCGGCCATCATAAACTCGCCAAAGATAAAGCCTTGGGCGGGCACCTGCGATTCCAGATAGTCCAGTATTGGCGGGAGTTGCTTGTTCATGATCTTCGCGACCAGCTCTTCATCGGGCTCCTGCTTGAGCACCATAGGGCGCATGAAGCGCTGGAAAAAAATGCCTGCAGCGAGTTCTGCCACGCGCGTACCGCCAAGTTCTTCCAGCCAGCGCGCCCTGGCCTTGTCCACACTATTGCTCGGGTACAGCGGTGGTTGCGGGTAGGTGTCTTCCAGGTACTCGCAAATAACCGTTGAATCACAAATCGTCAGATCACCATCCTGTAGAGTGGGTATCTTGCCCAATGGATTGACTTTCCGATACTCGGCATCCCTGGTAAAAGGCAGTTGCTGAATCTGCTCGTAAGGTAATTCCTTTATCGCCAGCGCTACCAGCACCTTGCGTACAAAGGGCGATCCAGAGGCTCCATGCACAATCATCACTCTTCCCCAATAGAGTGACGTAGTGGCGGCTTACGCCACCACTAACGTCATTAACACTATTTAAATTCGAGTACCTTGTCCCTGAGAGGGCGCAGGCGCAGTTGCAAAAAATCCAGAATGTAATTCTGGTAGAGACGCCACGGTAGTTTGGTGCCCTGCTTGGGGAACCGCCCTACTGCGCGCAACACATAGCCTGAGGTAAAGTCGAGCATGGGCTCCTCCTCAACCGCCCCTGTCCGCAACCGGGGAATTGCCATTCGCGTGCCACTTCTACGCATGTGGTTCAACACACGGCAGACAAAGTCCCCCGTCAGGTCGCTCTTCAAGGTCCAGGAGGCATTGGTATACCCGAACACCTGCGCGAGGTTGGGTACGTTGCCAAACATCATGCCGCGATACACATACAGCCGGGACGGATCTATGGCCACACCGTCGACCGACAGCTGGGCATCGCCCATAAATTTCATATTGAGCCCGGTGGCCAGTACGATGATGTCCGCCTCCAGCGTGCGCCCGGATCGCAGTTGTATGCCAGCAGCGGTAATGCGCTCTACATGATCGGTGACCACCTCCGCGCGCTGCTCGCGGATAGCGGCAAACAGATCGCCTTCCGGCACCGCACACAAGCGTTGATCCCAGGGGTTATAGGACGGTGTGAAGTGGGTTTTAACATCGTAATCAGGACCCAGCTCCTGGCGCACCTGGCCCAGCAGGTACTTCTTCACCAGATCCGGCCGCCAGCGCGAGAGCTGGAAAATATAGATCTGGAACAGCACGCGCTTCCAACGCGTGAGGCGGTACACCCACGCCCCGGGCAGGAACTTGCCAAGGCGCATGGCCATCGAGTCCTCTTCCGGAATGGATGCGATATACGTGGGCGAACGCTGCAACATGATGGTCTGCGCCGCCTCCTTGGCCAATTCGGGAACAAGGGTTACCGCGGTGGCGCCACTGCCGATGACCACCACTTTTTTGCCACGATAGTCCAGATGTTCGGGCCAGTGCTGGGCATGGAACAGACTGCCCTTGAACTCTGCAGTCCCGGGAAAATCAGGTGTATAGGCATTGTCGTAATCGTAGTAACCACTGCACATGAGCAGAAACAGACAGCGCAATTCAACCGTTGCGCCCGTATCGCTGCGCTGCGCCACCACCGTCCACGTCGCTGACTCCGTCGACCAACTGGCACTGATCATACGGTGTTGGTAGCGGATATGCCGGTCCACGCCGGTTTCCGCTGCCGCCTCCTGCAGATAGTTGAGTATGGAGGGGCCGTCTGCCAGAGACTTACGCTGCAGCCAGGGTTTAAAAGAGTAGCCCAGCGTATACATATCGCTGTCGGAGCGTATGCCGGGATAGCGAAACAAATCCCACGTGCCACCGAGAGCCTCCCGCGATTCCAGCAGGGCGAAACTGCGCTCGGGGCACGTGCGCTGCAAGTGGCGGGCACTGCCAATACCAGACAGGCCAGCACCGACAATCAGCACATCAACGTAGTCAGCACTGGCCGAGGACGTCATGCGGCTTGTCGCGTCAAAGTGGCGTAATCGTTTTTCATCGTGGCTGCTCTGTGTAATTCCTGACGACGCGCCGCCCAGCTACCGAGACGCTGTCTAAATGTTATGGCATTTGTCGTGCCAGTTCTAGTCCCAGAGGGAACTTGGTTGCTGCCAGGACAAGTGACCAGACTAGTGGCCCAAACCAGGCTGACCTGCGATAATCGCGCTCGAGCTTTTGTGGGAATCCGGTCTTTAACAGCCTGCATCATCTACCTCATTCGACCAGAGAGAACCTCCAGTGACCGATGACGTCAATGTGTCATATTCTTTCCAGCTCGCCGGGAACACTTGGCCCAATAGCACCGCAGCGCAGCCGAGAACAGACCGACGCACGTTCGCCTATGCCGACTGCGAACAGGTCACCATCAACGACAGCACGATGCTGCTTATCAATCGCCAAACCCGCCGGAAAATGGTCGTTACGCGGGATGTCGGAAACGCCCTGACACACTGCACCAACTTTGAGACCTTAGCCGACCATACTGACGCGCTATGCGCGACGATTCCACTGCTGCGCGACCAGCATAAAAATGTATTGCAGGTGTTGCAGTCCGCCAGGGACGCTGGCGTTCTGGCCGACGCCGAACAGATCACGCTCCGTCTCAATAGCCCACCGAGCGATTCTAACCCCGCGCCTACCCGCGTTTTCATTATCACGTGTGATCGTCCATTAGCGATTGAACGCCTCCTCACTAGCATGCTCACCGGATGCACCCTGACACAACATGAGCAACTTTTTCTCATTGACGATTCACGCCTCGCGAGCAACGCGCAACTGAACCGACGACACGTCGCAGCGTTCAACCAGAGCAGCCCACAGGCCATGCTGTATGTTGGCGCCGAGGCGGCTGCCACGCTGCTGTATGAGCTGGTGGAGGAGCTGCCGACCCATGAGAGCAGTCTGCGATTTTTGCTGGATCGCATCCGCTGGGCGGATCAGCCGACCTATGGATTGTCGCGCAATGTGTGCCTGCTGCTGTCGGTAGGCTATCGCGCGCTGGTGTTGGATGACGACATTCTGTGTCGCGCTATACAGTCACCCCAGAGCAAACCCGGGATGACCTTCAGCTGCCGGGATTCCAAGGAGGCATGGTTTTATGCCGCAGAAACCGAGCTGCAACGCGACAGTGTGTGGTGCGATTTTGATCCGCTGTTGCGCCATGCTGAGGCCCTCGGCAAACCACTTGCCGCCGTTGCGGACGCGCTCAATGGCGGCCCGCTTGACCCCGCCAGCGTGGACCACTGCAACGGCAAAATGCTGGGAGTGCTAAGCGGCGATTCTCCAGTCCTGATAACCCAATGCGGCAGTGCGGGTGACCCCGGTACCGTGAACTCCCGATGGGTAGTGAATCTGGACCAGGAATCCATTGCACGCCTGCTATCCAGTGACGCGGACGAGCAGGCGCTTCCTGACAGCCAGATGTGTTGGCTGGGCTATACGCGCACCACGGTCGCGCTGCGTGGCGTGATGTCGCAACTGACAGGGTTGGATAATAGCCAACTGCTACCGCCCTTCGCACCGATCCTGCGTGGCGAGGATGACCTGTTTGCCACCATGACAGCTTACCTTCATCCCGCGTCAGCCGTATTAAATTATAACTGGGCGGTACCTCATCTGCCGGTTGATGATCGCTCAGCAGCCAGAGTGTTAAGGCCCTACACGGGCAGCGTTAGCCTCAGTACGCTAGCTGCATACCTGCGTGGCAAGATTGATATCCACAACCAGGCAAGCGTCGAGTGTCGACTGGCCGCACTGGCTGGCGAAATTCGTGCCATGGGAGAGTGCCCGGGCGCTGCTGTCTTGTCAGGCTGCGAGGTCGAACTGGCTATAAGTCGTGCGACCGTAGTAAGGACGCTGGAAGGCTGTTTGGCCGCCGACAGACACACTACGCATCATGGCTGGCAACACTTTATTAAAGGTTACCTGACTGAAGCCCAGGCCGCTCTAACCGCTCCAAGCACCTTCGAGAACGGCGCCCTGCCTGAGTGGATGGGATCGGCACAGGATGCCGCTCTCGCGTTTGCGGATGCGCTCCATGCATGGCCGCTCATCCGCAGTCACAGCATCGATATTGCCGCGAGACTGATTGCAAGTCGGAAGCTACTGCCCTGACGTCGCCAGCGTTAGCATCTGACCTCATGCCATCGCGACCAAGCACCATGGGCTAGGCGTCGTCACCACCGAAAATACCAAAGATGTGTAGCAAACTCAGGAACAGGTTGTAGATGGTGACGAATAGTGACACCGTCGCCAGAATGTAATTGGTCTCCCCGCCCCGCACAATATTTTGCGTCTCAAACATAATCATACCACTCATGAGCAACACAAACAGTCCCGACACCGCCAGGGAGAGGCCCGGGATCTGGAAGAAGAACGCAGCCAGACCAAGCCCGAATGCGGCAAGCACGCCGATCACCAAGAAGCTTCCCCAGTTGGCCGTATTGACAGCATTGGCACTGCGCGCATACCACGACAGCCCCATAAAGGTCAGGCCGGTGACACCCATCGTGGTGGCAACCAACTGTGGGCCGTTAGCCTGCGTCATATAGTGTCCGATGATCGGACCGAGGGTGTAACCCATGAAGCCGGTAAGTGCAAACACTGATACCAGCCCCCACCCACTGTTCTGCAGACGGTGGGTAAGAAAAAGTAAACCGAAGTACCCGGCGAGCGTCAGCAACATTCCAGGGGCCGGTAGTTGCAGTGCAGCGGAGGCCCCGGCAATGATCGCGGAAAAAATCAACGTGGCAGACAACAGTCGGTAGGTATCACGCAACACCTTATGGCCCAGCTCGGGCGCTACCTGGGCTCGTGCGTCAGTGAGGACGCCTGCAACAGCTGATGGTTTGTCTAAACGGGTGTTCATCATTCAAATGCCTCAAGGGAACCAGACTGCACACTATCGGGCTAACCCCGCTTTAGTCTATTCGAAGGATTTTGGTAGAAACTTCGTTTTTTACGATGTATAACACGTCCTGTCAGGCGCTCATTGGCGCGGCTGGCAACGTCCACTCAGCAGGCACTCAGGACCCCATGCGACATCTCAATTACAACCATCTACTCTACTTCTGGACAGTCGCCAGAGAGGGCAGCATCGTCAAGGCGACCCAGGACCTGCACCTGACACCGCAAACGATCAGTGGCCAGCTGAAACTGCTTGAGGAAGCGATTGGAGAGCCGCTGTTTAGTCGGGTGGGCCGCGGACTCACACTGACTGAAACCGGGCACATGGTTTATCAGTACGCCGACGAAATTTTTACCCTGGGTGCAGAACTGACTGCCAGAGCAAAAGGTGGACGGGTTGTCGCCCCCGCAGCGCTTGCAGTTGGCGTGGTGAACTCTATTCCCAAGCTGATCACTGCAAGACTGTTGCAGCCGGTATTTGACGGCGAATCCCCGGTCAGACTGGTCTGCAGGGAAGGTGAACTGCAGGCGCTGCTGGGCGAACTGGCCGTACACAAGCTCGACCTAATCTTATCTGACCGCCCGATACCCTCCGGTCTTGCCGTTAAAGCCTTCAGTCACGCACTGGGCGCCAGCGAGATCGCCTTTTTCGCCAGAAAGGGCAAGCACCGGCAATATGAAAGGAACTTTCCGCAGTCACTACAGGGCGCACCAACACTTCTGCCGACTCTAGACAACCCGATCAGGCGCGCACTGGATGACTGGTTTGACAAACATGGCTTATCGCCGAATCTCGTTGCGGAGTTTGAGGACAGCGCCTTGATGAAAGCGTTTGGTGAAGCGGGCAATGGCATCTTTCCAGCACCCGTGGCCATCAGTGATGAGGTGGAGCGGATGTACCACGTGCGACGCATCGGTCCGGCGCTGCCGGTGGAGGAGAACTATTTTGCCATCTCTCCAGAGCGCAAGCTAAAGCATCCTGCGGTATTGAACATTATTGCCGCCGCGAGAAACCGGCTCCTGATGATGTGAGGCGCTAAACCCGACCACGTAACTTGCTTAACATCAGAACATACAACGGCGATAGCGATGTGCCACTCAATGGCGCAACCAGTGTGCGTCAGAGACCAGACAAACACCTCCGGCCCGCACGAGCAAGGGGCGCACACCTTCCAGCAACGCCTCTACCTTGGCCTGATCATCGCAGGCAATAATAATCAGGCAATTGCTGGATTCACCAGAGAGCTCATCAGCCCGGCGCATGCCGCGATCGCCTGATCCGCGAACGTCTGGAACCAGAGTGTAGCCGTCCAGACCGAGCTGTTTGACCAGGGCCGTAAGCTTGGGCACCATGGATTTTTCAATCACAATCTCGATACGCTTGCAGGCCTTCATAGTAACCACCTGATTGCTGCGTGATAGACGGGAATGCCGATCAACAGGTTGAGGGGAAAGGTTATTGCCAGTGACATGGTCAAATAGGTTGCAGGATTCGCCTCCGGCAGCGCGAGACGCATGGCCGCAGGGACGGCAATATAGGATGCGCTGGCCGCCAGCACCATGACCAGCAGAGCATTGCCTTCCGGCAGGCCAAGCAAAGAGGCAATGCCCAGCCCCAAGGTCGCATTCATCACCGGCAGCAGCAGTGCGGCAGCCACCATCACCCTGAACGTCTGCCCACTGGGTCGGCGCTCCCCTGCCTGCTGAAAGTCCCTGAGTCGTTGCGCCGCGACGATACCCATGTCCAGCAGAAACAGGCAGAGCAGGCCGAGAAACAGATCCTTCACCAGCGGTTTTATCTGCACCATGCCGTCCGTTCCGGTGACCCAGCCAATCAGCATGCTACCCAGAATGAGGAAGACGGAGCCATTGGACACCGACTCCTTCAGCAGATGCCCCATGGATACAGGTGTGCCCGTCGCACCGTCCTTTCTGCCGAAGTGGTTAAACAGCAGTATCCCCACCACAATGGCCGGAGACTCCATCAAGGCCATGCAGGCCACCATATAGCCGCTCCAACTGATGCCTTGAACATCGAGGTAGCCAGTAGCGGTAACAAAGGTAACGGCACTGACAGATCCATAGGTTGCGGCGATCGCTGCCGCATCCGCTATGGGTAAGCGCTGCCGCAGAATGAAGAACGTGTAGATCGGGACCACCGCAGAAAGTACGATCATCGCCACCAGTGTGAGGACGATGCTGGCGTCGAAAGTCGATTCCGAAAGCGCAACACCGCCTTTGAAACCGATGGCAAAGAGCAGGTACAGAGAAAGAAACTTGGCAATCTGCGCAGGAATCTGCAGGTCGGATCTCACCGCCACTGCAGCGGCGCCAAGGAAGAAAAAAAGTAGCGGAGGCGCGCTCAGGCTAGCCAGGAATACCGACACTAACCCGCCCCCTCACCGCGAAGCGTTGCAGACTTTTTCAGTACTTCGTCGCGCAAACCGGCCTTGTACGCGCGCAGCCGCTCCCTGAGTTGTGCATCACCGGTGGCAATAATCTGCGCCGCGAGGATGGCCGCATTGGCGGCGTTGTCGATGGCCACTGTTGCCACCGGGACGCCAGCAGGCATTTGGACAATGGAAAGCAACGCGTCCAGGCCCTGCATACGCGTGGCACTGATGGGCACACCAATCACCGGCAGGACGCTCAGGGCTGCCGCCATACCCGGCAGGTGTGCGGCACCACCAGCACCGGCAATGATCACTTTGAGACCCCGCTGCTCTGCCGAGTTCGCATATTGATGCAGTTTGTCAGGTGTGCGATGCGCACTGACAATGTCCATCTCACAGGCGACACCCAGTTTCTCAAGCATCTGCTGCGCCGCCTGCATGATCGGGAGATCCGAGTCACTGCCCATAATAATTCCTACCAACGCCTTCATACACTGTGCTCCCTGTGTGCGCTGGTCACCTGCGCCAGCACCTGTTGGGCAATGGCTACCGCATCAGAGACTGCGGGCGCCACGGCGTTAATATGACCCATCTTCCTACCCGTTTCCCCGGCTGTCTTGCCATACCAGTAAACCGTTGCGCCCACATTCGACAGCGTCCGGGTCACTGGCGTTGCAGGACAACACCCTTGCATGTCTTGTGAGTACAGGATGTTACACATCGCAGCCGGACTTTCATGGATGATGCACGTCAGCGGCATTCCAAGCACCGCCCTCACGTGCTGCTCAAACTGCGAGACATTACAGGCATCCTGCGTAAGGTGGCCTGAATTGTGCACACGCGGTGATATCTCATTGATGAACAACTCGCCCTGCGGGGTAACAAACATTTCGATGGCAAATACGCCAACACCCTGCATTAGCGTCACTGCCCGCTCAGCAACAGCGATGGCTGTCGCCTTCAGCGACGGGCTGATGTCGGCTGGCATAAACACGGTGCGGACTGCATTCAGTTGTTCGTCAAAATCCATACTTACCGGTGGGTAGGTCTGCATTTCACCGGAAAGTGCGCGCACCGTGATGACGGAAATTTCCTGGCAACCGGACAAATAGGGCTCGACTATGCTGGGCACATCCCAGAGCGACTCTGGCGATTCCACTGCCTTTAGTATCTGGACACCACGGCCATCATAGCCGCCACTGCGCCGTTTTTGCACCAGTGAAGGCCCCAGAACCTCGGTGAGGTATGTGAGCGAATCGGGCCGTCCTGCGATAACCCGGAAAGGCAGCGTCGGCAAAACCTTCTCGCACAGCCAGGTCTTTTGCAACGCCTTATCCGCGAGCATGCGCATCGCGGCAACGCCCGGACGAATAGCAAGCCGCTTGCGCTGACTCTCCTCCACCAGCAAGGTGAGCAAATCATCCGCGATAGCCTCCTTGTCAAAGGTAATAACATCGCAGCCTGCGAGGAACGGTGGGATCTGCGCCATACCATCCATCACAGCGGTGAAAGCTCTGTCAGCCCTTTGCAATGCAGGGGCATCGGCGCTATCTGCGAGTATGGCAACCTGGACTCCGAGACTCTGCGCAGCCTCGCACAGGTAGAGTGCTAGTTGTCCACCGCCGATGATCCCCAGCACTGGACTCATGCGGATGCCCCGCGCCATGGCAACGTCGCAGTGCAGTCAGGCGTTTCGGGGGGTGCTTGTTTGGGTGCCATACGTTCGTCCCCGCTCGGCTTTAGCGCGGCAAGCTTAGCGATTGCTAAAGTTGCGACAATTCGAATTTATGATAGCGATAGTCAGGAATATCCGATGTACCTGCCGACCAGGACAAAGCACACGAATACCGATCGCGGGAGTCGGACGACATTGGGACGTGAGGCGTGCATGACCTGTAGGTTTACTGCCTCGCCGACGAGGCAGTAAACCTGGTTGTTAGCAGAAATAGCGACTACAGCGGACGAGCAGTGCCTACATGCACCTCGACACGGCGGTTCAATGCACGTCCCGCAGCGGTGTCGTTGCTGGCCACTGGATCGCGCAGGCCCATGCCGCTGGCATCAATGATGCTGCCGTTGACGCCTTCGCTGACCAGGAAATTCCTGACCGCCATGGCACGGCGCTCAGACAGGCGCATGTTGTACGCGTCAGAGCCAACACTGTCGGTGTGGCCGATCACGTTGATATCTTTAACTTTCAGACCCTGGCTCCTGATACTGGCACCAAGATTGCGCAGCTCTGCCATGCCCTGCGGTTTGAGAATGGCTTTGTCGAAGTCAAACAGTGCCTGTGCGGAAACTGTGTGCTTTTCATACTGCAAGGGCTGATCGAGTGGTGTCAGCAGTGTGTCAACAACGTAGGTGGACATCGCGGCACCCGTGCCCAGATCTGCGCCTTTTACCGCACTGTCACAACCGGCGGTATCAGTGAGGCTGGCAAGCATGGCGTCATGCGTGGTGTCCTCACCGATCTTGACCGTGTGCACGCAGATTTTATTGGGGTGCTGCGCCTTGAGCTCCGCCAGAGCGGCTGCCGCTCCTGTGGGATCGTTCCAATTGAAGTCACCGACAATCACCAGCGCGATAGGCCCGGTCTCCTCAACCAGCAGGCCGGTTGCCTCCTCCAGAGCCGCCACAATCGGCGTGGTGCTGGCGGCACACTCTATGGAACCCAGTGCCTGCCCGAACGCAGCCGCATTGAAAGGTGCCAGGCCGAAAATAGTGGTGGCCACGCCATAACCGGTACAGGTACCGGTTGAACCCTTGCCATAGGTTACCAGTGCGCCCTTGTAATCCAGCGGCGGTACAGCACCATTGAAACTGGCTACCAGATCCTGGGCGTTATAAATTCGTGGCCGTCCCTCGGCGTCATTGGTCATGGAACCGGAGGTATCCAGCAGTACGACAAATGCATCAACCTTCTTGGCGTAGGCTGCGGGGTTTAGTGGCTCACCCTTAATGGCAACAGGTGTGTAGGTGGGAGCACTGCTGCAGGCAGCGAGCGCCGCCAGCGGCAAGGCCAGCATGAGACTTCGAAGCGGGTGCTTGATCATGGTGTTCTCCTGGAGTGAATCATTCTAAACCTCGCCTTATAGGGTTTGCCAAACATTGGATCACTGCAAGTGAGTGCTTGAAAAACCTGATCGAACGACAAGTCAATGCTAAGAGTAAAGCACAGTCACGGACTTGTCGCAAAGAAATGTCCACCAGCCGACAACAGCGGATGCGTACTTACCCGCCCACACAGGTGCTCATACGCGCGCCATGCGCTGCTGCCACAACTGTAAACCCTGCGCATTGAGCTGCATATCAAAGGCCAGAAAACGGCGCAGCTCGGCCTCATCCAGTGACGCACCGAACGGGGGCAACAGCGTCAGCGAGTAATCGCTCAAGCGTTGTTGCAAGCGCTCGACGTCGTCAGCCTCGAGCCTTGCAAGCGCGCAGTACGCATCAATCTGGTGCGCCAGTAATTGCGCTTTCTGTGGCGCATAGTCCAGCGCACCGTAATGGGTCAGGTACAGGCGTTGCGGCGCGTAACTGCCTAACAACTCCAGCGAGGCGAGATAAGCCGCAGGATCGAACTGGCTGGGGGTGGTGGACGGCAAGACAAAGTCACCCTTGGGAAAACGACACCAGGGATAGGATACGCCAAACATATCACCGCTAAACCAACCCCGGCTGGCCTCATCCCACACGCAGAAGTGATGTTCAGCATGGCCGCGCGTGTGGCGAAATTCGAGTTGCCGGCCAGCCAGGGAGACCCTCTCGCCATCCTGCATCTGGCGCATGCGGCTGGGGTCAATCGGCACTATGGTGCCGTAGAGTTGGGAAAAAAGGACCGGCCCATACACGGCAATGGCCGCGGCGACGAGGCGCTCCGGGTCAGCCATATGCCGGGCCCCGCGCGGATGAATCAGTAATTGTGCGGCGGGAAAGGCGGCCATCATCGCGCCCGCGCCCCCGGCATGATCAAGGTGCACATGCGTCGGAATAACGTATCGCACCTGCTCGGGGGCGATGCCGCGCTCCTCCAGCAGCCGCTGCAGTGCAGGAACACTGTGACAGGTGCCGGTCTCCAGCACGGCGCACTCACCGCCCTCCTCCATCAGGTAAAAGCAGGCTATGCCGTGCTCGACGTAGGCGGCGTCGATGCAGGTGATGCCAAAGTCCAACGGTGTGTAGGTCAGCGTCTCCATCGAATCATTCCTCGCTTGGCGCGACAGCGTGTGTAGACGTTAGTTACCCTGCCACCGCGACCGCGCCGCCATCGAGCACAATCGTATGGCCTGTAAGCCAGGCAGATGCGCGTGAGCACAGGAAGATGGCCGTGCCGGCCGCATC
Organism: Haliea sp.; assembly: GCA_031409615.1. Lineage (GTDB taxonomy): Bacteria > Pseudomonadota > Gammaproteobacteria > Pseudomonadales > Halieaceae > Marimicrobium. Next base: position 17,460 of record JANNXP010000077.1, read on the forward strand.
CTCGGCATTTCCAAGCCGACCGCACGGAAAGGCGGCGCCGACCTCCGCCTCGTAGGCAAGCAAATGGGCCGTCATTTTGCTGGGAAAGAAGCCAGGCGCTATACCATTGACGTTAATGCCCTGTGGGGCGAGGTCTGCACCCAGATGCCGTGTCAAGTGATGCACCGCCGCCTTGCTGGCGGAATACGCGTAGTTGTTCATGTGCGGATGGGTGATGCCATTGATCGAGCCGATGTTGATCACCCGGGCCGGGTCTTCTTTCGACCCGGCTGCGCGCAGCGCAGGCAGCAGTTGCTGGGTGAGAAAAAACAGCGCTTTCACATTGAGATCCATCGTTTTATCCCAGCCACTCTCAGGAAAGTCGTCGATATCTGCGCCCCAGGTCGCGCCAGCGTTGTTGACCAGAATGTGGACCTTGTCCTCGAGTGCCGTTACAGCTGCAGCAAACGCAGTAACGCCGTCCAGCGTCGATAGATCTGACGGGATGGCGATACACTCCCCGAGTGCGGCAAGCTCTTTCTGCGTGGCATGCAATTCCACTTCCTTGCGTGCCGTGATATAGGTCTTCACCCCATTCTCCACAAAGCCGCGCGCGATCATGGCGCCGATGCCGCGTGAGCCACCGGTCACCACAGCCACTTTACCGTTCACAGCAAACAAATTTTTCATACCTGCTCCTTTTTCATCCAGATTCAGATTCAGATTCAGATTCAGATTCAGATTGAGATTCAGACTCATACATGACTGCTTTGCCGGTCACCCGTTGCTGCGCTGTCGATACTCCGTGGGCGAACAACCACACCAAGCCTTGAACGCATGAGAAAAAGAGGCCTGATCAGAATAACCCAGAAGCAGCGCAATTTCTGTCACTGCCAGGCGCGGGTCGTCCAGATACCGCCTCGACTGCTCTTCACGCACATCCTGCAACATACGTTTGAAGCTCGAGCCCAGCACACTGAGGCGGCGCTGTAGAGTACGCCGGGGAATCCCGAGTTCCACCGCCAGGCTATCTATGGTCAGGGTGCCACTGGGCAGAGCCCGGCGTATAGCAATACCGGTATCGCGCAGGAACGGGTCGACACCAGCGGGCTCCTCGAACACCGAGCGTGGGCCAGCCCAGAAATCATCGCCTAACGCAAACCCCACATCAATCAAAGGATAGCGCACGACCTCGCGAGAAAAGGTCAGGCAACTCACCGCGCAGCCAAACTTGAGGTTGGTACCAAACGCGCGCTTCAGGGCGCGGGTGTCGTCTGGCTTCGGGTATGAAAACTCAGCGCCGCGCACTGGCACGGGCAAGGCGCAGATGGCATTGACAATCTCAGCAGATGATTTGAGCATCTCATCCACCAGCGGCCGCCATGCAGCGATGTCTGCATTCAGCGGATGCCACTCGAGTCGGATGACATCACCCTGGGGGCGAATCAACACACGCCCGGTATCACCGCGTATGCGGATGGTGCTGGGGATGACGTTAAAATATTCCTTCAGGTTGCGGCAGATCGTAGTCATATACAAATGGAGGTTCATGCCACTGAAGTACACGACATGCCCAACGTACAGACCAAGATTGGGGTCGCCACTGCGCGCCACTGCCATGCGGTACACGTCGAGATAGCGCGCCAGTGGAATGCGCTCCGCCGGAGCGCGCAATAACGCCTTGCTAATACCCGCATCGCGCAGCAGCGCTGCGCTGTCCACACCCAGTGCGGCTGCGGCCTGCACAACCGCCTTCAGACACAGCACATAGACGCTGCCACCCATGATGGTGGACATTAGGCGTGGCTCGCTGCCGCCAGTGCCCGCAGTATCACAGCGCGGGTGGTGGCCGGATCGATAACAGCATCCAACTCCAGGAAAGAGGCCGCTTCCGAAGCCTTACCCACTTCATACATTCGCGCCAGCAGTTGTTGGAACAGCCGTTCGCGCTGCTCGGGATCCTGCTGCGCCTCCAGTTCCTTTTTAAAGCCCAGTCGCACCGCGCCCTCCAGCCCCATGGCTCCGACCTCACCGGTGGGCCATGCAGCGCAATACACCGGGGCGACGAAACTACCGCCGGTCATCGCCATGGCACCCAGGCCATAGGCCTTGCGCAAAAAGATAGCCACCATCGGCACGCGCAGTTTGGCGCCCGCCAGGAACAGGGACGACATACGCCGCACCGCCCCTTGCGCCTCACTGTCCGGACCCACCATGAAGCCGGGGGTATCCGTCAGAGAAAGAACGGGCAGGGAGAAGGCATCACAGATCTGTAGAAAGCGCGCGGCCTTTTCGGCGGCGGTCGCATCGACCGCACCGCCGAGCTGCTGACAGTCGTTGGCGATCAGGGCCACGGGCTTGCCCTCCAGGCGGATGAACCCGGTAATGATGCTGCGCCCATAAATTCGCTGTAACTCCAGAAATGACCCTGTGTCAGCAATGGTTTCGATGATGCGCCGCACCGGATAACCCCAGCGCCTGTCCTCGGGAATGGCGTCGCGTAGCGATTCCTGCGGAACCGATTCCCAGTCAGTCACCGCCCCCTGGAAATAGGATAGCAGCTGCTTGGCCAGCGCTGTTGCATGGGCCTCGTCTGCCGCGACGATATCGACGACGCCGTTTTTTTCCTGCACGTCGATAGGGCCAATAGCAGTGGGCTCGTGTTTACCCATGCCCCCGCCTTCGATCATCGCGGGACCGGCCATGCCGATCCAGGAGGTGCGCGTGGCAATACAAAAATCGGCACAGCCAAACAGTGCGGCATTACCGGCAAAGCAGTAGCCGTTGTTAACAGCTATGCGCACCACCTTGCCACTGAGCGCGGCCCAGGTGCTGAACGACTTGCCACTGAGACCCGCGATTTGCGTGGTGACATCGGTATCGCCCGGCCGTCCGCCGCCACCTTCGGTAAACATGATCAGGGGTAGCGACAACGCCTGCGCCAGTTCAAAAATGCGATCCAGTTTGCGGTGGTGAAAAAACCCCTGGGTGCCAGCCAGCACCGCGTAATCATTGACGATCACAGCGGCCCGTGCGCGCTGTGGTTCAACCCGATTGGCATTGATGGTGCAGGTGCCGGTGATGACGCCGTCGGCTGCCGTGCTGGTTTGTAAATCCTGATAGTCGCGGCGGCTGCGCTGCGCAGCAACCGCCAGCTGGCCGTACTCCTGGAAGGAACCGTCATCTACCAGATCGGCAACATTCTCGCGCGCGGTGCGATAGCCCTTGGCGTGGCGTTTGTCCCGCGCTTGCGCCCGCGCATCATCCAGCGTGCGCTCGGTGCGCTCTCGCAGTGCCTGCAACTCGGGCCTGACGTCTTCGTCCATTTCTCACCCGCTAAATGTGCTCTATGAGAAGGTAGTTCGCTCGGGACCTAACGCGCAGCGACACTGCGAACCCCTGTTCATGCTTGCCATCGGCTCCGGCCGCACAACGACATTACCTGTTCATGCTTGCCAGCGGCTCCGGCCACGCACCGACACTACCTGTTCATGCTTGCCAGCGGCTCCGACCGGGAAGGCTTTTTCGCCTACTTCCCCGATACTCGTATTCGAAAAAGCCTTCCCGACCGGATCCTTGATTCCGATCCCTGCAACGAACACTGGTACAACTCATAGAACGGAAAGAGGGGTTGGGTGTCGGGTGTGCAATTCGTTGGCGAGTATCGGGGAAGCCGGCGAATTGCACACCCGGCGATCAAACCCGCTACAATCTCCATACTTGAAATAGGCCATTTCAACCCCATTTATGCTTGCAACGAGCGCGATCTACCTCCTGCTGACGTAATCAAAGTGGAGTATGCAAAATGAGAATGGACAAACTGACCAACCAGCTACAAACGGCCCTGGCGGATGCGCAGTCCCTGGCACTGGGCAAGGATCACAACTACATCGAGCCCGTCCACCTGCTGAGTGCCCTGTTGGAGCAATCCGGTGGCGCGTG
>JANNXP010000078.1:0-19045 GCA_031409615.1 Haliea sp.
GACTCCGCAGATATTTTTGCGGCGAATGCCGAGACCGTGCCCACTCTTGGAATCAGCACTTACTATGATCACTTCTGGAACGATCAGTGGGCTACCTCGGTGGGCTGGTCCATGATTGACCTGGATACCAGTGACGGACAGGAGTCCACGGAATTCAAGCAGGGACAGATCGCGCAGATCAACCTGCTGCACTACCCGGCGGATCACGTGATGCTGGGAACCGAATTTATCTGGGGCGAGCGTGAGGATATCAGCGGCGATGTCGGTTCGGATTATCGCATCCAGTTCAGCCTGAAAGTGGATTTTGATACGGGCAATCTGCTGCAAGTAAAATAATGCAGCCAATTGTTGGCTTTACTGTTGGCAATCGCCCAGACCATCACCGACACAATCAGCCACTTCCGTCTTAGTCGCTGCTTCGCGCGTGCCTGCTGATACACGGCGCAGTCGGCGCCGCCACTCCCGATATTTTCACAGTGACTCAACCACTTTAAGGAGACCGCAATGACAACGACCGGAATACAACTTCGTTCCACCGTAAAACAGGACAACACTCTCGAACTCACCCTGGTGGACGTGCCCATTCCCACGCCGGGTCCGGACGAGGTGCTGGTGCAAATCGAAGCTACGCCGCTGAATCCGTCCGATCTGGCGCTGCTGTTCGGCCCTGCCGATCTCAGCACGGCGCAGTTGTCTGGAACCGCTGAACGGCCCGTTGTCACTGCTGCTATTCCCGCGGAGATGATGAAGCTGGTGGCAGCGCGCATCGGTCAATCGCTGGCGGTTGGTAATGAAGCGGCCGGTGTTGTGATCGGCGCCGGTACTGCGGATGCGGCGCAGGCCCTGATCGGTAAGCGGGTGGGTATTGTGGGCGGTGAAATGTATGCCCAGTACCGTTGTGTCAATGCGTTTATGTGCCTGCCGCTGGAGGAGGGCACGACGGCGGCTGAGGGTGCCTCGTGTTTTGTAAATCCACTGACTGCCCTGGCCATGGTGGAGACCATGCGCACGGAAAATCACACGGCGCTGGTGCATACCGCCGCAGCCTCCAACCTCGGGCAGATGCTGAATCGACTCTGTAGCAACGAGGGTATCGCCCTGGTGAACATCGTGCGCAAGGTGGAGCAGGAAGCAATTCTCCGGGCATTGGGCGCCAAATACGTGATCAACTCCGGCAGCGACAGTTTTTACGACGATCTCACGGATGCTCTGGCAGACACCGGTGCGACGTTGGCGTTTGACGCCACAGGCGGCGGCAAGTTGGCCAGCCATATTCTCACCTGCATGGAAGCAGCGGCGGTACGCAATATGACGGAATACAACCGTTACGGCAGCGATGTGTTCAAGCAGGTGTATATCTACGGCGGACTCGACCGCAGCCCGACCACACTGACACGCAATTTCGGATTCTCCTGGAGCCTGGGTGGCTTTCTGCTGACGCCCTTCCTGCAGAAGGCAGGTATCGAGAAGATTGTGCAGATGCGTTCCAAGGTAGCGGCGGAAATCAAAACGACCTTTGCCAGCCACTACACGCGGGAGGTGTCACTCGCAGAAGCGCTGTCGCTGGAGGCCATCGCCGTATACGGCAAGCAGGCCACTGGTGAAAAATACCTGATCAAACCGCAGGATTGATCAGGCGCTACCCCTAGAAACCGACGTCCAGTTGCCACGGCGCGAATTCAGCGCAGCCCAGCGCCTGATAGTCGGCTTCATCCCACACATCGTCACCGGCGTTGGCGTGCAGGAATAATCGTGCATGCAACTCGCAGCGCGCGCGCAGGTCAGGCATCTGCTTCTCCTGCGCCAGGCGCTGTTTGAGCATGGCCACTGTCATGGGTTCCTGCACCATGCGCAGGCCGCCGCCGCTGGCGGTGTCCAGTAGCATGAGATTGGGTCCGCTGGTGTTCCACGGCTGCCACTGGGGCAGCAGGCCATTGCGGCCGCGTCCCGGCGCTCCGGTTCTGGCGAATTCGGACCAGTAGCTGCGCATCTGCGTGGAGAGTAAATCCCGTCCGGGGATATTGTCGTCGTTGTGCAGTCCTGGCACCGCGATGCCATGGTCAAAGTCGCCGAAAATATACGCCACCTCCAAGCCATGCGCCGCGCCCAGCAACTGACTGTAATCCACCAGCCAGTTCTCGCCACCCTCATCCCAGTCCCAGCGGTAGGCAAAAACAGGCTGCGAGCTGTTGGCGGCAATGACATCGGCGGCACCGTCTACCGCCAGCGCTTTCCAGACATCGCTGACGTAGGCTGCCTGGCGATTGAATGTTGCTGGATTCTTGATGTGCGGCAGGAAACCAAAACGTGATTCCACGAAACTCGGGTCCTGCGCGAGGAACAATTTCGCCTCGTCACGGTTGGTCCCGGTGATTAATGGCACGCTGTTATAGCGTGCAGGATCACTGAATACAGCGTAGAGCGTAGTGTCCGGCAAGACCGCGCCATCACGAAAACCCTGTGGTGCGCGGTACATGCCGGCGCCGCCACTGATGCCCTCGAGTATCTCCTGTGCGCTGCGTGCATACATAAAATCCCGGGTTTCCTCGTCAGACATCAATAGCTGCATCGCCCTGGCGGCTTCACGGTCCTTGGCGCGGCCGGCGTTCTGCAGTTGTAGGCCTAACCACTCGCGAGAGCTGAGGGTTTGCCCCGGTTGTGCGTCATCATGAAAATTCTCGGCGCGCCAGCGCGGTGTGGTGGCCACCGAGCCACTCTGGGAAATGGCGCGGTGAAACAGGCCCTTGGCCAGTGGTGAAGCCAGCAGTGCAAAGACGTTGCGGCCGCCGGCCGACTCACCAAATATCGTGACGTTACCCGGGTCGCCCCCAAAGTTGGCAATGTTGGCCTGCACCCAATGCAGGGCTGCGATCATATCCAGATTGGCATAGTTGCCACTGGCATCCAGCGCGTCGCGGTCTGCGGTGCGCAGAGCCGGGTGGCTCATCCAGCCCAGAAAGCCCAGCCGGTAGTTGATGGTGACCACCACTACCTGCTCGCCACCGGCGAGCCTGCTGGCAGGGTATGTATTGGCGGTGCCGATCGTGTTGCCGCCGCCGTGAATCCAGAACATCACCGGCAGCTTCTCAGTATCCACATTGCTGTGGGCGCGTGGCGACCAGATATTGAGGTACAGGCAGTCTTCGCTACCTACTACACCGCCGGTGTCGTCGGGAACTCCGTCGAGAGGACCGGACAGTTGCACACAGGGATCGCGAAAAGCAGTGGTCTCGCGCGCCTGTGCCCAGTGCTCCACCGGACGCGGCGCACGCCAGCGCAAATCTCCCAGTGGGGGCGCTGCAAAGGGGATGCCAAGCCAGGCGTAGGTGTTGTCGGCGTCGCTACTGCCGATCACTGCTCCGGCCTGCGTACTGCGCAAGGTACCGGCTTCGGATAACCGCGGTTCAGGCTCGTGAGGATGCCTGGGCCAGAAATAGGTGGTGAGTGTGGCAGCTATGATCAGGAGTAATAAAACCAGTCGATTTCTCAAGGCGGCATTCCTGTGTGGATTGTGTCGATCGTATGTTGGCTAAATCAGGCCCTTATCCCGCAGTTCAGATTTCATGTACGCGTAATAGATGGGCGCAGCGATTAAGCCGGGTATGCCAAATGACGATTCCAGAACCAGCATAGCCAGCAACATCTCCCAGGCCTTGGCCCGGATCTGGCTGCCGATGATGCGCGCATTGAGAAAATACTCCAGCTTGTGGATCACGATAAGATAGGCCAATGCGGCCACGGCGACGACCAGGGAATGGCTGAGACTCACCACAAAAATCACAGTATTGGAAATCAAGTTGCCAAGGATGGGTAGCAGGCCCACCACAAACGTCAATACGATCATGGTTTTAGCGAAGGGTAGATCAATACCGAAGAGCGGGAGCACCACGATGAGATAGAGCCCGGTCAGAGTGGAGTTAATTCCCGAGATCCAGATCTGGGCGAAAACCACCTGGCGAAAAGCGGTACTCAGGCGGATACTGCGCTGGGCGATTTCACTGGTAAGTGGTGCGCTGGAGGCGGCAGCGACCGCCTGTTCGAGCGACAGCAAGGCGCCGATTACCATGCCGATGACAATATGCATGAATACGCGTCCGATGTCGGCGCCCGCGTCCTGAAAGATGTAGGCATTGCCACGCAACCATTCAACGAGAGTGTGCCGCACCTGGTCGGCGTTTGTTGGTATGTATTCCACTATCCAGCCGGGCATGCGGCTGCGTGACTGTTCGATGATTTCGGCCATACGGTTGATTAACGCGGGTAAGCGTTCAAAGTTCTCGCGTATCACTGACGTGGCTAACACACCCAGCAGTACAATTACACCGATGACGGCTACAGCGATGATGGAAACGGCGAGCAATCGCGGACCGTCGCCCCATAGCATGCGGTTCTTGAGTAGTGGCGTGAGCCGATTGACCAGAGTAAACACGAGCAGGCCGGACAGCAGCGCGGGCAGCAGGTGCAGAAACAGTAATAGCAGCAATACAGCAGCGCTGGCAAACCAGGCGGCATAGTCTTTCGGTTGTAACGATAGTGCGTTCATGGTCGCCAGTGGGTTAGATTGCGGCACGAGAGAGAATACGGGTTGTGGCAGTTATGAACCAGACCACGTTGAGTAATTATTGCTGTCGTTAGAACTAGTAAAACTAACAATAGCAAATATAATAAATAAGACAATAAGACAGTTATCGCACAAGGACACAGTATGGCCAGAAATATCCCTCACGGTACAACGGGGCAGCCGGCACGCGGTCTTGCGCGCCTGTTCATACGCAAATCGGTGGAGCAGATGCACTCCGAGCACGCGTCCAGTGAACTCAAGCGCAGCCTGACCTCGCTCAACCTGATTTCGCTGGGCATAGGCTGCATCATCGGTACGGGTATCTTCGTGCTCACGGGGCGGGCGGCGGCGGACTTCGCCGGCCCGGCGATCATGGTCTCCTTTATTATCACAGGGGTGTTGTGCACCTTTGTCGCATTGTGCTACTCGGAACTTGCGTCGATGCTGCCGGTATCCGGTTCAGCATACTCCTATTCCTATGCATCCATGGGCGAAGTGGTGGCATGGGTTATGGGATTACTGTTGGTGTTGGAGTATGGTCTCGCCGCCTCGACCGTGGCTGTCGGCTGGTCGAGCTATGTGGTTAGCTTGTTGTACGATATGGGACTGCAACTACCTCCCGAGCTCACGGCAGCGCCTGGAGTCGCAGTCAAGGAGGGCGGCGTAGTGGTGGCGCAGGGCATCGTGAATTTGCCTGCGATGATTGCCATTTTCGGCGTGACCTGTCTGCTGGTGCGGGGCATTCAGGAGTCAGCCAATGTCAACAACGTGATCGTGGTCATCAAACTTGCGGTGGTGATTGCATTCATTGCGGTGGGCGCTTTTTTTGTGGATACCGACAACTGGTTTCCACTGATTCCTGACGAGATACCCGCACCTTCAGCGGACATTGCGCGCGGGTTCTGGGAAGATATCTGGCGCGCGATGAAAGACGTGATAACCGGTCAGAACAACTCGCGTTACGGTGTGGGCGGAGTCATTGCAGGGGCTGCCACTATATTCTTTGCCTACATTGGCTTCGAGGCGGTGTCCACTGCGGGTGCTGAGTCAAAGAACCCGGCTCGCGATATGCCGATCGGTATCATTGGTTCTCTGGTGATTTGTACCATCCTTTACATACTCACTGCGGCGGTATTGGTTGGCGTTGTACCCTACGCCCAGTTGGACACGCCTGCGCCGATTGCCATGGCGGTGAACGAGATGGGAATGCCGTGGTTCGCCATCCTGGTAAAAATCGGCGCCATCGCTGGTATGTCATCGGTTATGCTGGTACTGCTCTATGGTCAGACACGCATTTTTTACACCATGGCTCGCGACGGCCTGCTCCCTGCGGCCTTTGCCCGGGTACACCCCCGATTCCGCACGCCGTGGATCGACACCATCATTGTCGGCATCGTGGCAGCGGGATTTGCCGGGCTGATGCCGCTGGATTCCCTGGCGGATTTGACCAACGTGGGTTCGCTGGCCGCCTTTGCCATTGTCTGCCTGACCGTGTTGTACTTGCGTGTTGCCGAACCCGGACTGAAACGGCCATTTCGTACGCCGTTGTTCCCGTTGGTGCCGCTGTTAGGTGCTGCCATGTGCCTGTTTCTGCTGATGTCACTGATGGCCAACACCACCACGCGCCATTTCTTTGTGGTGTACCTCGTGGGCGGCATGGTCGTGTATTTCGCCTACGGGATGCGCCACTCCAAGCTGGCACGTGGCGAAGTGGTGATCGGCGGCGAGCCGAACATTGATTTACCGCGCAAGCTGGATCAGTAGGCGGGCAGCGAGCATAGGACGCTAGCGGCTGCTGGCTGGACTGAACTGAACTGAACTGAACTGAACTGGAGTGAGGGTGGTACTTGACCAGACAGTGCCTAAATAGTGATCTGCTGACCCAACTCGATCACGCGGTTGGGTGGTAAATGAAAGGTGTCTAGCGGGCTCGCGGCGCTGCGCATCAACCAGGAGAAGAGGTATTCGCGCCACAGCGCCATGCCTGGCGTCGCCGAGGGGAGCAGGGTTTCCCGGCTGAGGAAATACGACGTCTGCATGGGATCGAGCGGCAGCGTGGAAGGTGCAAGACTGATTAATGATTCCGGCACGTTCTGGTCGTCGAGATAGCCAAAATCCAACTGCATTCGATAGAATCCCTCTCCCAGTTCCTTGGTGCGCAGCCGTTCTTCCAGCGCGACGGTGGGTCGGTCCTGCGTGTTCACCGTCAGCAGCACGACGGTTTTATGCATGACCTTGTTGTGTTTAAGATTGTGCAGCAACGCGGGCGGCGCGCCTTCGGAATTGCTGGTAAGAAAAATTGCGGTGCCGGCCACCCTGTTGATGTCGGGGAGACCCTGCAGGAAAATCTCGATGGGTATCGCGCCACCGCGCAGATGTTCGGCCAGCAGCACGCGGCCAGTGCGCCAGGTTGTGAGCAGTGTGAAGATCACCGTAGCGATGGCCAGCGGGAACCAGCCGCCGTGCAGTATCTTGAGCGAGTTGGCCGAAAAGAAAGCGATGTCCACCACAATGAACAAGACACCGAAGGCGCCGGTAACATAGCGATTCCATTTCCAGGACATTAGCATCACGACCATGAGCAACAGCGAGTCGATCAGCATGGTACCGGTCACTGCAACGCCATAGGCAGAAGCAAGGGCGCTGGATTCGCCGAAACCGACGACCAGACACACCACGGCAATGAACAGCATCCAGTTGATAAACGGGATATAGATCTGCCCCACTTCGGATGCCGACGTGTGTTTCGTCGGTATGCGTGGCAGCAACTGCAGTTGAATGGCCTGGCGCGTCACTGAAAACGCGCCTGATATCACAGCCTGAGAGGCAATCACGGTGGCACAGGCGGCCAGGATAATCATCGGTATCAGGGCCCAATCTGGCACCATGCGGTACAGCGGATTGACGATGGTGTCCGGATTCTGTAACACCAGTGCACCCTGTCCGAAATAATTCAGCACCAGAGCGGGTGCGACGAAAGTGATCCAGGCGATACGGATGGGTCGTTTGCCGAAATGCCCCATGTCAGCATACAGGGCTTCAGCGCCGGTGAGTGCCAACACCACGGCGCCCAGAGCAATAAAGGCGATGAGCGCATGCTCTTGAAATAAGGCGATTGCATACAGCGGATTGAGCGCCAGCAGGATGGAGGGCATCGATGCGATGTGCCAGATGCCAAGCCCCGCAAGTGTGATAAACCAAATCGACATCACCGGCCCGAACCAGGCGCCTATGGATGTTGTACCGTGGCGTTGGATGACAAACAGTACCGTCAATATGGCGAGCGTGAGCGGTATGACGTAACTGCCCAGCGCTGGCGCCACCAGTTTGAGGCCCTCCACTGCGCTGAGTACCGATATAGCGGGAGTGAGCATACTGTCGCCATAAAATAGCGCGGCGGCGAAAATCCCGAGCACGGCAATCGTGGCAGAGAATCGCCGATTGTCGCTGAGGCGCATTGCGAGTGCCAGCAGGGCCAAGCTGCCGCCTTCACCGCGATTGTCAGCACGCATAATGAAGGTCACGTATTTGAGTGATACAACCAACATAACCGACCAGAAAATCAGGGACAACACGCCGAACACTTCAGGCTGCTGCGGCGTCAGGCCATGATCAGCGTGGAACACTTCTTTGAAGGCGTACAGCGGACTGGTGCCAATATCGCCGTAAACAACACCTATCGCCAGGAGTGTAAGGGATGAGGTGCGTGACTTGGGTGCCGTCATGAATTGATCCAGGAGTGGAACTAGCGTTTGCCCGGCCAGTCTTCCATCTCGATAAAGGGGTAGAACGCCAGACCAATACCTTCGAGGAGATTCGTTTCATTTTCCAGAATCGTGCGTCTCCGTATATACCGGCCGGTCGTTGAGCGGCTGTCGATCGCATCTGTGGCTTCGATACCGCCGCGACTGGAGAACACCGGCTCCAGATCCATATTGTAGATGCTCACCTGCAGCGACACCACAGCAGCCAACATATTCCAGTCGAACTCGGCGCTGACGCCGTCTCCCGGCCCCTGCATGGTGGGTGTGCGGCTCACACCGTCCCAGCGCGCTACATGCTTGAGACCTTCACTAAAGGACGCCTCAAGCTCCACCAGATCGGTGAATACAAAGGCGTCGAGCTTGGTGGATTTGGCCATCTCGTCGCGCACGCGGGTCATGATCTGCGAAAATGTTTTGCGATTGAGCTTGCCGCTGGTCGGGTCTACAGGATCACCGAAGGCGCGCACTGCAGTATTCCAGTGTTGTTCAAACTCCCGTTGGGGCAGGACCTTGAAACCGTTGTCTTTGAGATAGGTCGCGACCTTGGCGTCGATACGCGGCGCTTCTTTCTCCAGATAGTTGCGCGATTGATTGCCCAGGTTGACATGGGCGATGACCACGGTTTTGATCGGACGCGCATCGATGCGCGCTTGGTCGATCGAAAAGGGAAACGTGGTCGGGTTGTAGCTTGGCGTCGTGCTACAGGCGATCAGCAGCGCACACAGGGCGAGGAGGGCGGCGAGTTGGCCGTATTGGCCATGGGAGTGAAACCGACGCATGCTGTAGTCCGATCGATAATAGAGGCTGCCATGGTAGCAAAATCCATTGCCGGACACAGCGTTAAATGGCGCCGGATTGGTACGGCAAACTGGCCTACAGCTGTAACGATTTTATTTCGACAAATTCATGCAGGCCCTGGGCTCCCAACTCGCGTCCATTGCCCGATTGCTTGTAGCCTCCAAACGGTGCGGACAGGTTGAAGGCGCCACCATTGACGGTCACCTGTCCAGTGCGCATTTGGCGTGCGACTCGCATAGCTTGCTCGGTGTCAGCGCCCCAGACCGCACCCGATAAGCCGAAGGGGCTATCGTTAGCGATCTGAATCGCTTCCTGCTGCGAATCATAGGCGATGATCGACAACACCGGTCCGAAGATCTCCTCCTGCGCGATTGACATGTCGTTAGTCACATCACAGAACACGGTCATTTGTACGAAATAGCCGGTGCTCTGCCCTGGTGGCATATCCAGACCACCCGCCACCAGTGTTGCGCCTTCGGCAATACCGGCCCGAATATACTTGCGGACCGTTTCCTGCTGCTGTTGCGAGACCATGGGGCCCATCGCGGCACCCTCTTCAAACGCACCGCCAACGACGATACTGTCGGCAGCGGCCTTGGCAATGGCGACGACTTGTTGCAACGCGGCGCGCGGCACCAGCAGCCGGGTCAAAGCCGCGCAGGTTTGCCCGGTGTTCATACTCAGGCCCATCACGGTTGACGCCACGGCAGTGTTCAGGTCCGCACCCTCCAGCACGATGCAGGCCGACTTGCCACCCAGTTCCTGGGTTACCCTTTTCACTGTGGGCGCGGCTAACTCGGCGACGCGGATGCCCGCCTCGGTGGAACCGGTAATGGACAGCATATCGACATCTTTATGTGTGGCCAGTGCTTCGCCCACCACGCGACCCGCACCGGTCACCAGATTAAAGACACCAGGCGGCAGACCTACCTCATGAATAATTTCGGCGAATACAAAGGCGTTAAGCGGCGTCTCTGAACTCGGTTTCAGCACCATGGTGCAGCCGGCGGCCAGCGCGGGCGCAACCTTGCCAACAATCTGATGTAGGGGATAATTCCAGGGCGTGATAAAGCCGCATATGCCGACAGGTTCTTTAATAACCAGTGAGTTGCCCACCGTTTCTTCTTTGTCCATTTCGCCTGGCAGTTCGATATAAGATGCCATAACGCCGGTGGGTAAACCCACTTGCACAGCAATTGACCAGCCTACTGGCATGCCTAGCTCTTCTGCGATCACCGCGCCCAGTTCATCCCTGCGTTCGTGCAATTTCCCCGCCAGTTGTCCGATAATGGCAGAGCGCTGCGCAGCGGGCGTTGCAGCCCACGACGCAAAAGCGGCCTTGGCGGAGGCGACAGCGGCATCAACGTCTGCCGCATCGCCCGCTGGCACTGAGCCGCAGGCCTGCTCGGTGGTCGGATTGATGACAGCGATGGTGCCCTTGCCCTTGGGCTCAACCCATTCTCCGTTGATGTAGAACGTCGTGTAATTATGCATGGTTCACCTTGTGTATTGGCTGCGGCGGGATATTGGGCAGTTGCCACCACGGTGGAAACTGGGACATTGGCCTATAGATTAAAAACAGGATGTATTGATTTTTTTAATATAACACTGAGCCAATTACAGAAGCAATCGGCCCGACCGATTTAATCGCGCACCAGCGGCGAGCCAGTGGTTGGGGTGGCGGTACCTGCGGACTCTGTGCGGCGGACTGTTGTCCCACCGTGCTTACCCTGACCGCAACAGATGGTCATCCGTGATAGTGTTATCCATGCTAATGATATCCCGCACAGGACAGCGCAGTAGATGGTAGTGGATGTGTATGTGAAGCAGGCCGGGGAGGGCGCGGCCGTCGTACTATTGCATGGTCTGTTCGGCGCGGGCGGTAATCTGGGCGCGCTGGCGCGCGACTTGCGGGATGCGTTCGCCGTGTTCAGCGTGGACCTGCCCAACCACGGCCGCTCGGGCTGGCTGCCACACCCTGACCTGCCTGGTATGGCAGACAGTGTGGTCCACTGGATGGACGCACAAGGCTTGACCCAGGCGCATGTGATCGGCCACTCCCTGGGCGGCAAAGTCGCGATGCAACTGGCGTTGTGCTATCCGCGACGAGTGCAGTCACTGGTCGTGGCGGATATAGCGCCCGTGGCTTACGCCGCGCAGCACGAGTCGGTCTTCGCTGCCCTGGAGGCGGTCGCTGATGGGCGCTGTAACAGCAGGGAGGAGGCTGCTGCGCTGATGACTCCACATTTGCAAGAGGCTGCGGTCATCCAGTTTCTGTTGACCAGCCTGCAGCCTGGGGACGCGGGCGTGTTGCGCTGGCGCTTTGATCTGCGGGGAATCAGGGCCGCGTATTCAGCCCTGCTGGCGGCGCCGCAGACCGAAGCGACGTATCCCGGCCCAGTGTTATTCATCAAGGGGGGCGACTCTGACTATATTCAGGAACGACATTGGCCGGTTATTCAGGCATTGTTTCCTGCGGCAACGATCAGAGTGATGCCGGGCTGCGGTCACTGGCTACACGTGCAAAAGCCGCCGCTGTTCAATGGTATCGTGGCGCGCTTTCTGGATGCGTCCGTGCACAGTAAGCGGACAGTGACTGGTAGTGGAAACGAGGGATAAAGCGCCGTGTATTTTAGTTTGGTGGATGTTGTAGCGCTGTTGGCACTGGGTCTGTTGTGTCTGCACTTTTTGGCGGCCATGCGGGTGCGCGAACTGGCGCTACAGGCAGTGGGTCGCGCCAGCGAGCGAGATGATTATCAGTTGCTGGATCAGTCGGTGCACATGCGTCGTATCTCCCTGAGCCGGGATGAGAGCGGGCGTTGGCACATCTGGCGCCAGTATCGCTTCGATTACAGTTACGATGGCGTGGAGCGACGTCAGGGTTTCGTGACAATGCTCGGTAAGCAGTTGCAGTCGATCATGGTGTCTGAGCGCAGCACCACCGTGCATTAGAAAGCCATTGGCAGCGCCTATTTTTTAATTTGCGAGTCCAACATATTTGCCAGCTTTTGTCCGTAGGGTGGCAGGGTGCCCGCCAGCTTCGCCAAGTCCACAAAGCCTTCCCGGTAGACGCCACGCGCGTGGCTGAACGTGCGAAATCCATCGCGGCCGCGGTAGTTGCCCATGCCGCTGTGGCCGATCCCGCCAAAGGGCATATCATCGCAGGCGACGTGCAGGGCGATAGCATTGACCGCCACGCCGCCGGAGAGCGTCTCGTTGATGACTGTGTCCTGTTCCGCTTTGTCGCGGCCGAAATAGTACAGGGCCAGGGGTCGTTCCCGCGCGTTGATAAACTGGATCACATCCTGCAGCTTGTCATAGGCTTTGATGTTCAGTAAGGCGCCAAAGATCTCATCCTGCATACAGGCCAGCTTATCGTCGGGATTAACGACCAGGTGCAGGGCAATTTTATGGTCTTCCCTGGCGGAGAACTCCTCCCCGGCAGGGCATAGGGGAATCACACGGGCATCGGTTTTTGCGGCTTCCTCTATATAGCCCTTCACGCGGTCGTAATGACGCTCATTGATACAGGCCACGAAGTCAGGATTGCCCTGCACGGTGGGGAACTGTTCAGCTATCACGGCCTTGGCGCGATGGATAAAGGCTTCCAGGCGGCTTGCGGGTACAAAGCAGTAATCCGGACTGACGCACAACTGGCCGCCGTTCATGGCCTTGCCGGTGATGATGCGTTCTGCGGCCTGATGTATGTCGCAGTCCTCGCCGACGATCACCGGCGATTTACCACCCAGTTCCAGAGTCACCGGCACCATGTTTTCGGCGGCCGCGCGCATGACCAGTCGACCGATGCTGGTAGCGCCGGTAAAGATGAGGTGGTCCAGAGGCAGGGCGGAAAAAGCCGCACCAACTTCCGGCCCACCGGTGACTACCGTGATCTCTGACTCTTCAAAATACTGCGCGAACAGTCCGCGCATGATGTCGGCGGTATGGGGCGTGTACTCAGACGGTTTGATCATGGCGCGGTTACCAGCGCCCAGCACATCCGCCAGCGGACTGAAGATCATATTCACGGGCACGTTCCACGGGGTCATGATGCCGACCACGCCTTTCGGTTGGTAGTGCACATGCGCCTTGGCGCCGAGAAAATTCATCGGTGTGAAGGGACTGCGTTTTTCCGGTTTCATCCACTTCTTCAGGTTTTTCTTCACGAACTTGAGACTGCCCACCGAGGTCATGACGTCAGTCATGAGGGTCACGTACTTTGAGCGGCAGCCGAAGTCCTGGTCTACTGCCTCACAAATGTCGTCCTTGTTATCGACCAACAGGGCGATGCAGCGCTCGATGCGGTCGACCCGCGTGGCGAGAGCGACCGGGCCTTCGGCGCGAAAGGCGCGGCGCTGGTTGTCGAGTATGGCGTGCAGTTCTGCGGCGGCAGAGTTTTCCTTTACAGATGCGTTCATATTGCTGTCCTCTTTATTCCTTCACTCAACGCTAACAGTGGCGGTCGTCTTGCGTGTCTTGCCCTGACTCTGCTCGCGTAGTCCAGTAGGCAGCGTTGTTTTCACGCCGGCGTCCTGTAGCAGCATATCGGCGCACTTCTCGGCAATCATGATGGCCGCTGCATTGGTGTTGCCTGAGATCAGATTGGGCATGATGGAGGCATCGGCTACCCGCAGCTTCTTGACCCCGTGCACACGCAGGCGATCATCCACAACGGCCATGGTGTCAGCGCCCATCTTGCAGGTGCCCACCGGATGATAGACCGACTCCGCTGTGGCGCGCGCATAGTCCAGGATCTGCTCATCGGTTTGCGCCAACGGACCGGGCTTCATTTCGCTGCTGCGGTATTTGTTCATGGCCGGGGCTGCGAAAATGTCCCGCACTCGGCGAAAGGCGGCGACAGTGGCGCTGCGGTCGTTCTCGGTGTCCAGATAATTGGCCCGGATGGCGGGAGGAACCAGAGGATCCCTGCTGCGAATATGGACGCTGCCGCGACTTTCCGGGCGCAGGTAGCATACCGTGGCGGTGGTTCCGGGTGTCGGCTTCAGATTGCCCTTGCTGTCGGGTTCGCTCGCGGCGGGGGCGAAATGGACCTGGGCATCGGGCCGGTCCACCGCAGTATCGGTGCGAAAGAATACGCCGACCTGTGATGCCGGGTGGGCCAGTATGCCATCGCGCCGTAGCAGGTACTTGAACACATTTTTGATCAGAGCCAGAGGGCGGGATTCTTCATAAAACGTGGGTGTTCCATGCAGCCCTTGCTGAATATGCACCGTCAGGTGATCCTGCAGGTTCTCGCCCACACCGGGCAGATGTTGCTTTACCTCCAGGCCGAGAGCTGCCAGGACGTCCTGGTCTCCGATGCCAGACAGCTCCAGCAACTGGGGCGAGTTGATCACGCCGCCACAGAGAATCACTTCGCCGCTGGCATAGGCGCGCTCAACCTTTGAATTCTTTCCCTGCGTGAGCCGGTATTCAATACCGACGGCCGCGCCGTCCTCGATCAGCACCTGCTGGCACAAGGCGCCCGTGGCAATGGTGAGATTGGGTCGCTTTTTACACAGCTCCAGAAAGGTGCGGGCGGTGCTCTGGCGTCGACCCCTGCGAATGTTGGTTTGGTAATACCCCACGCCTTCCTGAGCAGGACCGTTGAAGTCCTCGTTGTAGGGCAGTCCGGTCTGTATGCCGGCCTGGATAAAGATATCAGCCAGGTCGAGCTTCTCGCCGTTGGCAACTTCCTGCACCCACAATGGCCCACCGTAGCCGTGCCAGTCATTGCCACCTTCGGCCTTGTGCTCGGAACGCTTGAAGTAGGGCAGTACGTCATCGTACGACCAGCCCTTATTCCCTAGCGCATGCCAGTGATCATAGTCCTGACGCTGTCCGCGGATATACACCATGCCGTTGATGCAACTGGTACCGCCGAGCACCTTGCCGCGCGGCCAGGAAATGCGCCGATGGTGCATGTTGGGTTCGGGTTCGGTCTCATAACACCAGTTGACCCGCGGATTCTTCATCAGGAAGGCAAAGCCTAAGGGGATGTGGATCAGGGGAAAACGGTCTTCGCCGCCTGCCTCTATCAACAGCACCTTGCGGCTTGCCTCGCGGGACAAGCGATAGGCCAGCGCGCAGCCGGCAGAACCGGCCCCCACAATAATATAGTCGTAGCTTGGATTGGTTTCGGCCATCGCGCTGCCACCTTTTTGTCAGAGCTTTTGTGTAAGACTTCCCTGACGGCGGTGCACATCCGGGTCGTGGGAAAAGACCAGTGAACAAAAAATGATAATTGTTCATTTACACTAGTGGGTCAAGACGGCGATTTCGATAATGCCCGATCAACAGTTCACTGCACTGGACTAGTGCGACCCGATGGGGTTCATGGCGTTTCCCTGGATGGGCACTGAACGGAAGATGCCGCCCACCTGTAAGTGCACCCTGCGTGGTCTCGAGAGACTCTGTAACACCCACACGGCGCATCATTTTTCCACAAATTCTGTGGATAACTCAGTGAGTAAATTGTTTAGTTGGGCCCTAAGTACTGTGATACTGGCCTTTGTTACAGATTGGTTAAAAAGTAAACAATACCATAATAATCATTAATAACAGTGACTTATATAACTAACCTGAGCATTTGAATGTAAAGAAAAAGCTAACTGTGTGAAACTTACATGACCAACGGCTGGTGTGCATAACATTTGTGGCCCTGCTACTTCGGGTAACTTTTGCCGTTGTCCGGGAAACAGACAGCGAAGTAAGCAGGGATAACATTTTTCCTGGTAGCTACCTAAGTACTGCATGCGTAGCGTATCCCGCTTCGTCAAGATTTTTTGTGCGTGTTACGCAACTTTAGCGATGTCACGCCCAGACTCATTCGCCCCGGTAGATGCATCCGCTGGTGCAGGTCTCGCGGATCTCAACCTGGCTCAACAGTGGCAGCTGCGGCTTGAGCTTTTTCCAAATCCAGCGGGCGACATTTTCGCTGGTGGGATTGTCCAGTCCGGGAATGTCATTCAGGTAATGATGATCCAGTTGCTCGAGGATGGGCTTGAAGTGGGCCTTGAGTTCGGCAAAGTCCATCACCCACCCGGAAGGCTCCGGCGCTTCGCCTTCTGCACTTAATCGCACCACAAAAGAGTGCCCATGCAGGCGCGCACATTTATGTCCCGCAGGAACATTGGGTAGGCGATGGGCTGCTTCAAAGTGAAACTCTTTGTAGATTTCCATAGGTGTGCGCTCGGAGTAAGGTCTTAGTCGATTGCAATTTGCCAGATGAGGGATTGACCGAGCACGCAGAATCTCTATAATGCGCGTTCTTGGAATTTGGGGTGGTTAGCTCAGCTGGTAGAGCATCTGCCTTACACGCAGAGGGTCGGCGGTTCGATCCCGTCACCACCCACCAATTTCTAAGAGAGAGTTTGTCTACCGTGGAGCGGTAGTTCAGTTGGTTAGAATACCGGCCTGTCACGCCGGGGGTCGCGGGTTCGAGTCCCGTCCGCTCCGCCATTGCAAAGCTAGAAAATTTTTCACAAGACCAGCAAGCCCCAACTGTTGCTACGTCACCTTCCACATCTACGTCACCCGTTTATCTCGCGTTCGTCACCCGCTTATCTCGCGGCTGCAGTGGCGCGTGTCAAAATCCCAAATGCGTAGCCCTGGGCCTGTGAGGCATGTGCTCTATCCCAATGGAGAGATAATAAAGCCCAACGGAAAAAATAATAAAGTCCGTCCTGATTGTTTTATTTCTTGATTCGCGTACCATCGGTCGCTCGATTTGAATAGCAACATAAGCACATTGCGAGGGACGTATGGATCTGAATCTTAAAGGCAAGAAAGCGGTCATTGTGGGTGGGGCCAGGGGTATTGGCAGGGCTGCCGCCGAAATTTTGGCCTCGGAGGGTGCGAGCGTCGCTATCTGTGCACGAGATCAGAAGAACGTCGACGCCGCGGTTGCGTCCCTGGCCGCCAAAGGAGTGCATGCCACCGGTGCCGTGGTGGATGTCACCGATGGCGATGCTTACAAGGCTTGGGTTACTGCTGCAGGTGAGGAACTCGGTGGCATCGATATCTTTATAGGCATGGCCAGTGCCGGGGGCGGTGTCATGGACGAAAGTGGTTGGCGGGCTAACCTTGAGACCGATATTTTCGGAACCACTCGGGGTGTCGAGGCTGCCATGCCTTTTTTGAAAGAGTCAAAGGCCGGTTCCATTGTTCTGATGAGTTCAACGGCAGCCATTGAAACATTCTTGATGCCACAGCCTTACAATGCCCTCAAGGCAGCCCTTATTACCTGGGGTGCCCAGTTGAGTCAGTCATTGGCCGGCGACGGCATTCGGGTGAATACGGTATCCCCTGGTCCAACGTATTTTGATGGGGGCGCCTGGGACATGATCAAAACGCATGCGGCCCAAATTTTCGACAGCACGGTCGCCTCATCTCCCGCGGGTCGCCTCGGCACACCCGAAGAAGTTGCCAATGCAGTGGTGTTTCTGGCCAGCCCGGCGGCGAGTTTTATTACGGGTGCCAACCTGGTGGTGGATGGCGGGTTTACTAAAAGGGTACAGTTCTAGGACGTATTCCACACAGCAGCAGCATCGCTGTTTCTGTCGCTTAGCGGGAAGTGCTCAGGTGGACTGGCCCAAGTTTTGGGCCAGTTTAGTCAGGCGCATCTACCTTTCGTCACAGCCCAGGCTCACCTCGTCACCTGCGGCTGTGCGCTTCCTCAAGTTTATTGATCACACTCAGCCAGCCTGAATCAGGTCACCCAGTGACGCCATTTTCAACAGATTTCCCAGCGCGGGTGTAGCACCGGAAAACTGGCATTGTTTGTTTGCGTTAGCGGCGAGCCGCACGCAATCGAGCATAAATGCCAGCACTGCGCTGTTGAATTCACTCAGCCCCGCCAGGTCAACCGTAAAAGATGTCGGCAAACCGGTAATACACTGGCGCAGTTTTGGTGACATCCGTGCGGCCGTGGTGAAATCCAACACGCCGTCGACGCGCAGGTGGTCCCCTGCGATTACCAATGACAACTGCCCGGGTTCACTCATTCTCGCGGCCGTCCATGATCTGTGGCCAATGTTTAGTGACGTCACTCACGTTGCCCTTGTACAGGTCCAGGGCTTCTTCAAACTGGGCCCGATAGCTCTGCCCCATGTTGATCCCATCGACAATGACATTCTGTATTTTCCAACCCTCATCGCCCTGATAGTTCAGCGTGTACTGAAGGTCATAACTCTTATTTTGCGGATCGATAACCTTCTGTGTGACAGATGCGCGATCTCCCTTGCCAAGTAACTCCGATGATTTTACGGAGAACGTACTCCCCGCATAATTATAGAAGACTTTCCCGTAACCCTTAATCAGGGTGTCACGAAGTACGTCGCGAAATTTGGGCAAGTTTGCGCGC
Organism: Haliea sp.; assembly: GCA_031409615.1. GTDB lineage: Bacteria > Pseudomonadota > Gammaproteobacteria > Pseudomonadales > Halieaceae > Marimicrobium. The sequence goes on from JANNXP010000078.1 coordinate 18,488, forward strand.
GCCGCTTCGCGCTCCACTTCCGGCAAACTCATCACATAACGTTTACTTGCCACGTGACCCATTACTCCTCGGGCAAACGTATCATAATCGACCAGGGGATCCAGTGTCGTTCCAATCTGTTGGTAATACCGATCAGGGTCGGTATCGATGTACGCAGAAGCGCCTTCGACGATGACGTTGATCTTGTGGGCGGTACTGGTGACCAATTGCTCGGCATCGTTCGCTGCAGGCGCCGCCATGACCGCAGCCGACACCAGAAAAGATGTAACCATTGCTAGAAATGATACGTTCACTCTATTCTCCAAGTTGTGATTAGTTGGTATGGCTTGCCTTAATTGCGCTGGGCGGCGGGTGTCCGGCCGCGTTCGATGTCTAATCCTTCGCCGCCAGATTGGTGACCAGCTTGCCAATCATGTCCTCGAAGATCATGGAAGACTGGGTGTCATGAATTTCCGACCCCGACTCGAGGAGTTCATCGGCAGAACCTGGATAGATGGCGATGTATTTCTCTCCCAGTACACCGGCTGTCTGGATCACAGCGCTGCTGTCGCTGGACAG
>JANNXP010000079.1:0-12285 GCA_031409615.1 Haliea sp.
GTCGTGACGAACCGAGATAGCAACGAAGACTCCTGGCGTTTGATGATACAGTACATACAACATTATCACTGTCGCAACACCTTGCGCCATCAACACTGCTGCGAGAGGCCTACTTCGTCGACTTTGCACTGGCCATGAAGGACAAAGTGTCTATCCCGCTGATGGTGACCGGAGGATTCCGGCAGCGCGCCGCCATGGAGCAGGCTATTGCTGCGGGCGGTGCTGACCTGATCGGTGTGGGGCGACCCCTGTGCGTCGTCACCGATGCCCCCGCGCGCTTGCTGTCAGGCGAGGCTGCGCTGCCGCGCTATGAAGCGCAGCTCGCGTTGTTTCCACCCTGGCTCAGGATTCTCAATCGCTCCAACACCCTGCGTATGCTGGCCAGCTTTGGCGTACAGTATTGGTACTACGCGCAGCTGGACGCGCTGGGTCGTGCCGGCATAGCTGACCCGGGGATGACCGTATTCGCCGCTACACGCCAGGTTTTTACGCAGCAAAAGCAGTGGCTCGCCGCGCGGCGTCGCCTCTAAGCAGCCGCAGTCACCAGAGCGACTAACGTTTGAGATCGGCGTAGGCCGCCAACGCGGCGGCCCTGGCGTCGCGGTGATCCACGATGGGCAGAGGGTACGTCTCCCCGAGTGTCACACCAGCGCTGTGCAATACCTCCGCTGGCGCCATCCAGGGTTCATGCAGGCAGCGCTCCGGCATGGCCGCAAGCTCGGGCAGCCAGCGCCGGATATAGTCACCGGCCTTATCAAACTTCTGCCCTTGTATGGTCGGATTGAATATTCGAAAGTACGGGGAGGCATCGGCACCGCTGCCGGCAACCCACTGCCAGCCACAGGCGTTATTGGCCAGGTCCGCATCCACCAGCGTATCCCAAAACCAGCGCTGCCCGGCGCGCCAGTCCACCAACAGGTGCTTGCACAGGAATGAGGCTACCACCATGCGCACGCGGTTGTGCATATAACCGGTCTGCCACAGTTCACGCATCCCCGCATCGACTATCGGATAGCCGGTCTTGCCCTGTTGCCAGGCGCGCAGTTCACGCGCCCCACCCACCCAGGGAAAGGCGGAAAAATCGGCTTTAAAGGCCTGCTCAGGCAGTGCCGGAAAATGACACAGCAGGTGCGTGGAAAACTCGCGCCAGCCGAGTTCACTGAGGAACTTTTCCGTCTCCTGTTCCAGTGCAGGATTGGCTGCGCCCGCCTGGCGCGCCGCGTGAAAGACTCGGGCGGGCGCCATCTCACCGAAATGCAGGTGTGCGGATAAGCGCGATGTGGTATTGCGCGCAGGATAGTTCCTGCCTATGTCATAGTCCGCAACGGGGCCGTGCAGAAACGCGTCGAGCCGTCGCTGCGCGCCGCGCTCACCGGGCTGCCACAGCTGCTCCCAACCCTGCGCCCAATTGGGGCTAGTCGGCAGGAGTTGCCAGTCGCACAGTGGCTCGGCTGGCGGCACACCGCGAGGCCATGCGGCGAAGCTGAGCGCGGGCGTCGATCCGGTGGCGACGGGCAAACCGCGGCATTTGCGCCAGAAGGGTGTGAACACCTTGAACGGCTGACCGGCCAGGTTGCGCACACTTTCGGGCTCCCACAGCAGCGAGCCGCCAAAACGTTTCAGTGTCACGCCCTGACGACCCAAGGTCACATGGAGGTCGTCCTCCAACTGTCGGGCCCACGGTTCGTATTGACGGGAGCAGCAGACCAGGTCTGCGCCGCTGCCTGCAGCCAAAGCGGTGAGAATACTGTCGGGACGACCGCGCGCCAGATACAACTGGCCACCGGCTCTTTCTATGTCGCCGGCCAACGCAGTCAAGCTGTGGTGTAGCCACCAGCGACTGGCGCGGCCCATGGACCACTGGTCGGGGCTATCGTCATCGAGGATATAGCAGGCCAGTACTGGACGGCCTGTGGCTAGCGCGGCCGAGAGTCCGGGCAGTTCGCGCAGCCGCAGATCCTGCCGGAACCAATAGATCACCGGATGCTTCATTGCAGCGCTAACGCGTCAGTCAAACGCGCGCCGCGCCTGGGGATTCCATGACTGCAAAGGATCGCGTTGCTCACTTAGCCGGGCGGACACGTGCAGCATCAGGGGAAAAAATACGGCCCACAACACACCGAGGATCACGGGGCCCCATGCCGGCGAACCAAACTCTACCGCCGACAGACTGACGCCGGCGCTGTACGACAGCGCGCCGCCCACGGCACCAAACGCGGCAGCCAGAAGCATCCTGTTCTGGAATACCGCCATACTGTGCATCAGTGTGGTCGCGAACACCGGCCACAGGCACGTCAACCACAGTGGCGCCAGAGCGGGCTGCCCAGCAACGTTGAACACCCCGACTCTAAAGAGCAGCTGGTCGATGACGACGCCACACAGCGTGATGCCGGCAATCAGACGCAGCTCACTCTTACCGTTGCCCATGATGCTGAAGTGCAACAGCAGATAGACGCAGACAACGGCCGGTGCAATGAGTGGCGACTGGGTCAGCACAATGGCTAACCAGCTCGCGTTAAACAGCACCGCGTTGACGATATTGGTGGGGGCGGAGGTTTTCATTTAGGACAGAAACTCGCCGCGTGTGCGCGCATCCGTCTTAAACTGGCCACCCAGTGCGGTGGTGCGAGTGCGCGAATTGGCATCCATCACACCTCTGGCCTTGACACAGTAGTGCACGGCGTTAATGGTGACAGCCACATCGTCGGTCAGCAGCAACGTTTGCAGAGCGACCAGTATTTGCTGCGTCAGTCGCTCCTGCACCTGTGGCCGCTGGGCAAAGAAACGGACAATGCGATTGACCTTTGACAAGCCGATAATTTTTCCAGCCGGGATGTAGGCCACGCTGGCCACACCGTCTATGGTGATAAAGTGGTGCTCGCACGTGCTTACGACAGAGATATCGTCGATCCGCACCATTTCCTCCACGCCCATCTTGTTGGCAATGGCGGTGGCCTTGGGAAAGCGCGCGTAATCAAGGCCCGAAAATATTTCGTCTACATACATTTTCGCGATACGTTTGGGGGTATCGCAAAGACTGTCATCGGCCAGATCCAGGCCGAGCGTGCGAGCGATATCGGCAAAGGAGTCACTGATACGCTCATACTTCTGGTCGCGGCTTAGACCATTATCGATCAGGGGTGTCTCAAGACCACGTTCTATCAACACGTCGCGCACCCTTCGGGCATCCTCTGATATCAGGGGATGGGAGGCGACCACGGTTTTCATCAGGGCTGGTTCCATAACTTAGCTCTCATCGTGTTAGCGTTAGAATGGTTACGCGCAAGACCGATTTTCAGATCTGTTCCACTGTCATTCTCTACCGTGCGGCCTCAACTCTGGCACTGGCAAAGCGATAGCCAGGCTTGGCAAAGGCCAGTTGCACCGTACTGATAATGCGTTCACGGAAACCGCCCTCGCAGTAACACAGGTAGAATTCCCACATCCGCACAAACTCCTCGCTGAACCCCATGGAGCGCACGGCGTCGAGATTGGCAAGGAAGCGCTCCCGCCAATGGGCCAGCGTGGTCGCGTAGTCTTGCGTGATATCGCGCAAATGGACAATCTGCATATCAGTATCGTTGGCAATATGGCCTGCCATCACGGCGACGGAAGGCAGGCAGCCGCCCGGAAAAATGTAGCGCTGGATAAAATCAACAGCGTCACGCGCCGCCTGGTAGCGCTGGTCAGCCACGGTGATAGCCTGAATCACCATCTTGCCGTCATGCTTGAGCAGCCCGGCACAGGTCTGGAAGTAATTCTGGTAGAACTCGTGACCCACCGCCTCTATCATCTCGATGGACACCAGCTTGTCGTACTGCCCAGTGAGGTTGCGATAGTCTTCACACAGCAGGGTAATCCTGTCCTGAAGCCCTTCTGAGCGGACTCTGGCGCAGGCGTAGGCGTACTGTTCCTGGGATATCGTCGTGGTGGTGACGCGGCAGCCGTAATGCTTTGCCGCATGAATGGCCATTCCGCCCCAGCCGGTGCCTATCTCCAGCAAATGATCGTCAGGTCGCAATTCGAGCTGTCGACACAGTTCGTCCAGCTTGGTCTCGGACGCTGCGTCCAGACTGGTAAGGTGATCGGGAAATATCGCCGCTGAATACATCATCGTCGGATCGAGGAACAGCTGAAAAAACTCGTTGCCCAGATCATAGTGCGCAGCAATATTATCCTGCGAACGCTTGCGGGTATTGCGATTGACGCGATGAGCGAGCTTCAGCGCCAGCTTCACCAGCCAGGACTGCCCCGCTTCAAAGCTGTCCAGCACCACGAGGTTGGCACTGAACAAGCGGGTCACTGCCACCGGCGCAGGCGAGGACCACAGGCCTTTGATATAGGCTTCACCGGCACCAATGGAACCACCCGTCAGCATCTGCCCGTACACGGCAGGGTCATGAATGTGCATTTCGGCCTGCGGTTCCTGCTCCTTGCCCGTATTGCCGAAATGGTGGCTCTGCGGGCCCTCGTGCAACGTGAGCGAGCCTATCTGCAGTTGGCCCAACAACCTGAATACGGCTTCCCTTGCCACTCTTTCGCCTATCCTTGCGCCGCGCGCCTGGGGTATACGCAAAGCGCTTATGCTGACGTCATTCATTCCTGGCTCCTATCGCATGGTTTCCTGGGTGTGTATGGACCGGCACCCCTTTCAAAAACAGCCGCAGGGCCTGCCAGTAAATGGCGAGACCGACTTTGGCAGTCATTAATGGGTATCTCAACAGCAGTGCATTGAGGCTGGCGCCAGTCATTGGTCGCGCTGACAGCGCGAGGGTCGCGTCGAATATCTTTTCGCCATCGGCGGTGTTTTCCATATGCAACACCAGGCGACGGTCGGGTGTGTTGCTGCGCCAGTGATACCGCATCGCCATCGGGTTGAACGGCGAGACATGCAACTGCTTGTCAAAGGCGGTTTTTAGCCAATGGCCCTCTTGGGGGCCGGCCAGTACATAACTATGACGTTCGTTCCAGGGGGTGTTGTTGACCTCAGCTACCACATACTCCAGGCGCGACTCGTCATCGCTAAAGCAGTAGTAGCAGGCAATCGGGTTCGTCACATAGCCGAAGTAGCGCAGATTGGCCAGCAGGTAGATGGGGCCGGTTTGCACCGCGCCTGTCTCTTCCCGGATACGTCGGCGCACTTCGTCTTGCAACGGCAGCGCGGGATCGCCCAAAAAGTCGCTGCGTCTGAATTGCGCAAGAGCGGGTCCACTGGCGGACCACAACCGTGTCGTGGCAAACATCTCGTTCAGCTCGTCCAGGCACAAGTAAGGCATGGCAATCTTGTACTGGAACTCGTGGTGACGCGGGGACACCCGGCGATGCCGAACGATGCCCTCGTAAATGCGTGATTTCACGCCGCGGCCCTCTCCCTGTGACACAGCGCATTGGCAACCCTCAGCGCACTGACCACACCGTCCTCATGAAACCCGTTGTGCCAGTAAGCGCCGCAGTACCATGTGTTGGCTACCCCGTTGATTTCCTCCCACCGCCGCTGCGCGGCCAGGCCTGCGACAGAAAATACCGGGTGATCATACTGGAACTGGCCAATGATTTTATGCGGATTGATTGCCGCCGTGTTGTTCAGGGTGACGCAAAACGTTTCCGGCGCCTCAATACCCTGGAGGATATTCATATTGTAGGTCACTACGGCGCGCTGTTCATTCGGGCCCAGCGTGTAGTTCCAGCTGGACCAGGTTTTGTTGGTACGCGGGAGCATGCGGACGTCGGTGTGCAACACCACATCGTTTGTCTGGTAAGGAATGGCACCCAGAATGCTGCGCTCTGCGGGGGAGGGCTGGTCCAGTAACGCCAGCGCCTGGTCCGAATGCGTTGCCAACACCACCTGGTCAAACTGCAGTTGCTGGCCGTCTGCCATGCGCAGTGTTACCCCACGTCCCGCATGCCGGATGACACTGGTCACCGCATTGCCGTTGCTGATGCGTTGTGCAAAGCGCGCGCACAGCGGTTTCAGGTATTCCCGGGAGCCACCCTCGATCACCCTCCACTGCGGCCTGTCCTTCACTGACAACAGACCGTGGTTCTTGAAAAATCGCAGAAAAAAGCTGACCGGAAAATCCAGGATCGTGGTGCAGTCCGCAGACCAAATGGCCGACCCCATGGCGGCAAGGTACTGCCTTACGAACTTGTCACCGTAGGCATTGCGTGCGAGATAAGCGCCCAGTGTTTCGCTGTCATCGATCTCTCCGGCATCAAGATCCTCCACGGCGGCGCGGTTAAAGCGCAAGATGTCGCGGACCATGCCAATGAACGGCAGGGACAACAGGTTGCGACGCTGGGCAAACAGGGTGTCCAGGTTAGTACCTGAATATTCCAGGCCAGATTGTGGATCACGTACGCTGAAGCCCATGGCCGTTGGCTTGCTGGCGACGCCCAGCTCGTCCATGAGGGCGATGAAATTGGGGTAGGTCCAGTCGTTGAACACGATAAACCCGGTATCAATGGCATAGCGACGAATGCCCAGCTGCACATCGACCGTCGCGGTGTGGCCACCCATTTTTTTGTTGGCCTCAAAGACCCAGACTTCGTGCTCGCTGCTGAGGTAGTGAGCACAGGCTAGGCCCGATATGCCGGACCCGATGACCGCGACCTTCATACTCGTAGTTCCCTTGATGAACGGCGGTACGGGCCGCGCTGTTGGCTGTGTAAGGGATACGCCACATGGCACTTTCTGGATCAGTTGCGGACAAAATCGGGGCAGTTTTCCCTTCCGCCAGGCACTCGACCGTCAGCTTCCAATGAATTTGCTGTTAAATCAAGTGATCCATCTTCGGAATCTTGCGTATACTCTCTGAACCATCAGGAATCAGAGAATGTTTATCGTGGCAGACAACTTCGATGGGGAGTCCGACCCACCAGTCGACGCAGGTGGTCTGCGCAGCGACGAGTGGAGCGAATGTCTCTCCCTGATAGCGCGAAATCAGGACAGAGCGGCATTTACCCGCCTGTTTCGACACTTTGCACCTCTCATGAAGGCGTTTGCGCTGTCAGGCTCTACCCTCTCCGCCAACCACGCCGACGAGCTGGTGCAGGAAGTCATGCTCAAGGTATGGCAGAAGGCAGGTGCCTTCAACCCGGAAAAAGCGGCGGCTAGTACCTGGATTTATACGATTGCACGCAACTGTCGGACCGATTTATATCGGCGGTTGCAAAAATTCTACACCCCGCTGTCAGCCGATGACGTATCGGGTGCCGAGGAGAGTGAAGAAGCCTTCATGGTATTGCATCAAAAGCGCAGCGGAGATCGCATTCGCGCACTGATCAAGGATTTGCCAAACGACCAGGCTCAAATTCTGGCGAAAGTGTACATGGAAGGGAAGTCCCATACAGAGGTGGCCGGGGAGCTGGATCTCCCCCTGGGTACGGTGAAATCACGCGTGCGCCTGGCTTTACAGAAACTCCAGATTCAACTTGAAAGATAGATAACCGTATGACGAATTTTCATCCAGACCTCGACCTTATCACTGAATATGCTGCAGGCTCCCTGCCCTTGGCACAAGCCGCCTGTGTGTCCCTGCATGTCGGCCACTGCGGACGTTGCCAACGCATCGCCGGAGAGCTGTGCAATCTTGGGGCAAGCCTGTTCGAAGCCCTGGTACCGGTCCCCGTCGGGGATACCCAGCTACATGCCGTGCTGGCCAGACTGGACGAAGAGATACCTCTCGCTTACGCCAACAAGAAGAGTGGTGCCAGCGATACGCCAGCGATACTGCAGCGCCTTATGCGCGGGGATTTCAGCGACCTGACGTGGAAGAACATCGGCTCCACCCTGCGCATCAGTTACCTGAACACCGGCGATCCGCACAGCGAAGTCGCCCTCTATCACATCCGGGCCGGCGGTCGCATTCCCGAACACACTCATCGCGGCACTGAGATGACCCTGATTCTGGAGGGTGGGTTCTCTGACGCCAATGGCAGTTATCACAAGGGTGATTTTCTCATCCGACGACCGGGCGACGTGCACGCTCCCACGGCTCTGCAGTCAGAAGACTGCATCTGTCTGGCTGTGCTGGATGCGCCCCTGAAGTTCACCGACTGGAAGTTTCGCTGGATGAACCCCTTTCTGAAACTGCGTACCGCCTGAGTCGAGGGCGCCTAGTTGCCGAAGGCCGCCCCGCCATCCACCTTGATGATGGCCCCATTGGTATAGCGGGATGCGTCTGACGCCAGATACAGCGCTGCACCAATAATCTCCTCCGGTTGCCCCGCCCGTCCCAACGGCGCGAGGGCTGCCACTGCACTTTTCACCTCGTCACTCCAGGCCGCCGCAATGTCCGTCAGAAAAGCGCCAGGCATGATGCCATTGCAGCGCACGTTTGGGCCAAAGGTGTGTGCCAGCCCCTGCGTCAGGTTGTTCAGCCCCGCCTTGGCGGCTGCATAAGGTAACTCTGCGGCACTGGGCGCGATAGCAGCGATGCTGCTGACGTTGATTATTGAGCCTCCTGCACCGCGCGCCATCTGTTCCCCCACAATGGCAGCCAACCTGAACGGCCCGGCCAGATTAACCCCAATGACCTTATCGAACAGCTCGCGTGTCACCGTCGCGGGTGATGCGTAGAGGGGCGACATACCGGCGTTGTTTACCAGCACATCGATACGGTTAAACTTTTCATACACCGTCTCCACCAGTGCATCACAGGCATTCCAGTCCCCTACGTGGCAGGCGACGGGCAGACACTCACCACCGGTGTCGCGCGCGATCAGCTCAGCTGCACGCTGGCAGCTGTCGGCCTTGCGCGAACTGATGACCACCGTGGCCCCCGCTTCGGCAAAGGCCCTGCACATTGCAAAGCCCAGACCGCGACTGCCACCGGTCACCAGAATCACTTTGTCGGTCAGATCAAAATAGTGGGCAATTTTCTCAGCCTGCATGACACACTCCCCTGCGTGAGTTGAAAACCTTTATCGCAGCACGCATCGGATCAGGCATTGCGAATTGTGACCCCGCCGTCGACGACCAGCGTGGCGCCGGTTATAAATCCTGCGGCGGGCAACACCAGGCTAAGTGTGGCATGGGCGACTTCCTCGGGCTCGCCATAGCGGCGCAACACGGTGCGGCGCTTCGCAAACGTGGCCTTGTCCTCCTCCGGGATCTGCTGCGTAATGCCCGTGCGGATTGGCCCGGGGCAGACACAGTTGACCGTGATACCTTCCTTCCCGAGGTCCACCGCCATGGCGCGGGTCAAGCCCATACTCGCGTGCTTGGCTACAACATAGGCACTGCCGAAGCGCGTCGCACCGAGTGCTTCGGTGGATGCGATATTGACAATACGCGGATGCGGGGAGCGGCGCAGGCTGGGCAACGCAGCGCGAATCGCCCAGGCCTGCGCAGTGGCCATCACGGCCAGCGACGTATCCCAGGCCGCGGCGAAGTTGTCCGCATCCACCGTCGTGGGAATCACCAGGCCGGCATTGTTTACCAGAATATCAATGGCGCCAAAGTGTGCAGCGACCGCCACCACGGCCTGCTCCACCGCATCGCGCGACGCCAAGTCTACGGTCAGCGCCAGCACCTCCCCGCCGACCGCACGAATTTCTGCCGCAACGACTTCCAGCGCGACACTGTTGATATCCAAAATTCCCAGCCGTGCGCCTTCATCGGCAAACAAGTGGGCGGTAGCGCGACCCATACCGCTGGCGGCGCCGGTGACAATCGCCACGCTGCCGGCGATGGAGCGGCTCAGCTGACTTAGTCGTTTCATCGTTAAAGTACTCCAGGCTGGTAAGATTTGTTATCGCGACAGCATGCTAGCATAGGAACAGTGGGGCTCAGTTGTTGTGCGTTTATCGACAATTGTCACCCGACTGCTGTCTATGGACCCTGGCCCTATTCAGGCCGGGATAACGATCCCTAAATGTAAATGGGCGTTCGATAATGACGAAGTCAATGAACAAATTGTCAACCACTGCTGTCGATGCCAAACTGGCGGCGCTGCCAGGCTGGAGCCTGCACAGCGATAAACTCTATCGCCGCTTTGTGTTTGCAGATTTCGTCGCGGCCTTTGGCTTTATGAGTCGGGTGGCACTGCTCGCAGAACGCCTGGACCACCACCCGGAGTGGTCCAATGTATACAACCGGGTAGACATCTACCTCACCACCCACGACGCTGGTGGCATCTCCGAGCGAGACTTCGATCTCGCGCAGCGCATCACGGGGTTGCTGGCCGAGTAGGCCTCTGTTCCAGCACAGTGGCGCAGCTGACAGGGTTGCCCGATCAGCTGCGTAGTGCGCCTACTCTACCGGCGCTGGAGAGGGAACCGGCGCAGGACTCGCTGCAGGTTTCGCAGCGCCAGGCTGGGGGGGTTTCGGACCTGACCCTACCTTCTGGCTGCGCAGCGCATCGAATTTGGTCTGTTGCTCCGGGGTCAGCACCGCGCGCATGTCTGCCCGCGAACCACCTTTCTGGCGTATCGCCGCCATCTCTTTCATCTGCTCATCGCTCAGACCCAGTTGCTCCTGCATGCGGTCCCTGCGATCCCCACGTTCACTCTTGTGCGCCTTGCGCAACGCAGCCGCCTTGGCCTGCTGCTCCGGGGTGAGCACCGCCTGCATCTCTGCCCGGGTACCGCCGCCATCGCGGATTTCGCGCATCTTCTTCACCTGTTCATCGGTCAGGTCCAGGCTATCTTTTACCCGGGCAATGGGCGGAGCCTTGCCGTTAGCTGGGGACGCGCCAGCAGGCGCAGCGGCGGGTTGTGCCAATACCACGTTGGAAACCAGTACCAAGCTGAGTGCCATCACAAATTTCTTCATTGCAGTGCTCCTGTCGTGTGTTAAGGGTCTATTCAAGCAGAACCCGGCATAAATTAGGTCAGATATTGGTTGTGAATTGTTTACGCTGTGCGGCGCTGACACTGCCGAATACAGCCGGCACTCACGGCTCGAGCACCACCTTGATCGCACCGGCCTCGCGATTGGCGGCAATGGCGAAGGCCTCTCGCGCCGCGTCCAGTGGTAAGCGGTGAGTGATCATAATCCCTGGCAGTTCCGGACGCTGGGCCAGCAATTGAGCGGCCAGCTCCACGTCGCGCACCAGTCCCTGCCGATCGTACAGAAAGGACGCGTAAATTTTAAGGGCCTTCATCGACACTTCAAAGGCCGGCAGGGTTACGCCGTCCCAGTACGTGGCCAGCAGCAAGATAGTAGCGCCGGGCTTGCACAACCGGGCGGCCTGCGCCAGCGCCGCAGAATTGCCCGCACATTCCACCACGGCATCGTACTCACCGTGTGGATCCAGGCCAGCGCCCAGGCGTGTAGCGGCGTCTTTTTGCGCATTGTGACGAGCCGCGATATCAACCGTCGCGACAAATTGCGTCAGTATCGCGGCCGCGGCCAGCCCCACAGCACCGGCCCCGATGATGGCGACCCGGCTATTGGGCTTGAGGTTCAGCATACGTATGCCGCGTGCCGCCACCGCCAGTGGCTCGACCAGACAGGCGTCCGCGGCGCTAACATTGCTTGGCAGCAGTACGATGCAACGCGCCGGGACGATTATCTCTTCAGCCATACCACCGTCGCGACCAACACCGTGAAGCATACCGGCACCCAGTCGGCACAGGCCATAATCCCCCTGCACACACATGTCGCAGTGCCCGCAGGGTGCGATCGGCTCCAGCGCGACCGCGCGACCATCACTGAGGATACCGGCCACTTCATGACCCAAGGTTGAGGGTATATCGAAGCCGGTGTTGACCATGTGCAGGTCGGAGCCACAGATGCCCGCCGAGCGCACGGTGACCCTGACGCCCTCGCCACTGGGCGCGGGCACCTCCACCACATGCACTTGTTTGTCACAACAACGAACCGCTTTCATACGTCTTTCTCTTTCGTGTTTTACCGACGGCCCGCTGGCCCTGGTGGTGCCTGGCTCGCACGGCCAAGATACTCGCCCTGCAGCATTTGCGCCACCTGGCCGGGCACAGACACCTTCGGTTCATTTCAGCTAACCACCCCAGATGGGCGGGCGGATTCCCTGTTCGTTCGTGCTAATGGCTCCGGCCGGGCACGCAGAGTCCCTGTTCGTTCGTGCTAATGGCTCCGGGCGGGCGCGGAGAGTCCCTGTTCGTTCGTGCTAGTGGCTCCGGGCGGGCGCGGAGAGTCCCTGTTCGTTCGTGCTAACGGCTCCGGCCGGGAAGGCCTTTTCGCCTGCTTCCCCTATGCGGGCCACCCGATACTCGCATGCGAAAAGGCCTTCCCGACCGGATCCTTACACCTGTGACTGCATGAAACATCGGTCCTGGTGATAGCACGGAAGGAGGGATCGG
>JANNXP010000080.1:0-2334 GCA_031409615.1 Haliea sp.
AACTGATGCAGGCTGAACGAATATTTGCATGGCGGCAAAAGAAGAATTAGCCGCTTGCCCTCGCTCGCTCCGGGCTTATGTTGCAGTGCAATATGATCGAGCCAGATGCGCATAGCCATCGTTGATGAAAGCGCAGCACGCGCAGCGGTGATTGCCGAAGGGCTGGTCGCGTCCGGGTTAAGCGACATAACGGTTATGATTGAACGCCAAGGCCTGGTTGCACGCATCGAGGAATTGTCGCCTGATGTGGTGCTCATTGACTTGGCCAACCCGCGCCGCGATGAGCTTGAAGAATTATTCGCGGTGTCGCGGGCAATTTCGCGGCCGATTGCGATGTTCGTTGACCGCGCCGATGACAGCTCGATTGAGGCGGCAATCGATGCCGGGGTTTCGGCATATGTGGTTGACGGGATGAAACCGGACCGGATTCGGTCGGTGCTCGATGTCGCGATCAAACGCTTTAACGCATTTGCCCGGCTGCGTGCCGAACTTGACGAGGCGCGCGGGCAATTGGCTGAGCGTAAGGCCATTGATGCCGCCAAGGTGCTTCTGATGAGGAAGCGGGAGTTGGACGAACCCGCCGCTTATGCCGCTTTGCGCAAAGCGGCGATGGATAGCGGGCGCAAGATCGGCGACGTTGCCGATGCACTGCTGACTGCTGAAAAGCTGATGGAGGGACTATGAGCCTGATACCGGTCCGCATTGGCTTCCTGCCGCTTGTAGATGCGGCGTTACCGATATTGGCGCGCGAACTTGGTTTTGCCGAGGAGGAAGGGCTGGCGCTAGACTTGATCCGCGACATGAGCTGGGCGACGGTGCTTGACCGGTTGCTTTACGGACATAGCGATGCCGCGCATCTGGTTGCGCCGCTGGCAATCGCAACATCTTTGGGGCTGGGGCGTCCACCGGTGTCACTGTCAGTGCCGTTTGTGTTGGGGCTGAACGGTAATGCGGTGACCCTTCGCGCTGAACTCGCAGCGCAGGTGACAACCATCGGGTTTTCCAGCGACATAAAGCAAGTCGGACAGAAATTCGCGGCGGTTGCGCTGGCGAAAAAGGCGGTCGGCAAGCCGCTTCGCTTGGGCGTGGTGCACCGCTATTCGAGCCACAACTATATGCTGCGCTACTGGCTGACGGGCAGCGGCCTTGACCCCAATAAGGACGTCGAAATTGTAACCATCGCACCGCCATTTTCCGCCGATGCCCTTGAAGCAGGCGAAGTTGACGGCATTTGTGTCGGCGCGCCGTGGAACAGCGTGGCCGTCGAACGCGGCGTCGGCGTCGTGATTGCAACCACCTCCCAAATCTGGCGGCGTGGGGTCGAAAAAGTTCTTGCGATGAAGACCGCACGGATGGAGGGTGAGCCTGAACTGACGCAGCCGCTGGTCCGTGCGATGTATAAGGCTGGTGTTGCCTTTGTTGACAAGGAGCGCGTGGACCAGATTACAGAGATATTGGCGCGCGCCGAATATCTCGATGGGTCAGCTGCCGCGATTAAGCGGGTGGTGCAGGATCAGGTGCTCTTCGCAAAAGGTGCCGACCCTGTGCATGTCCCCGACTTTATGTTCCAGCACCGCGAGGCCGCCAACTTCCCCTGGGTGAGCCAGGCGGCGTGGCTCTACTCACAAATGTGCGCGGCTGGACATGCGGTGCCCGATTCGCCGGATTACGAATCGGCGCAGGGCGTATTTCGGCCCGATATCTACCGCGCGGCACTGCGCCCGATGGGCGTGCCACTGCCCGGCGCGAGTGCAAAACTGGAAGGCGGCATAAGCGCTCCCTTGGGCGTTGGCACCACCCAAGGTCGTTTAATCCTTGGCGCAGATGGATTTTTTGACGGCCAGAGTTTCGATCCGGAAGCTTTTGGCGCACTGCTCAAATAGAAGTCATCTGCTTATAATTTAGGCATTGATGCTGCACTGCAATAATATGCTTGCATATTAAGCAGAATCGCTTCAATTCTGATTCTCACATCCGCTAGATCGCAACGGAGCGACCAACGCGGTTTCTATACAATATCAGATGGCAACGCCGCCACGATTTTCATGCAAGCATGGATGTCGGGCGGCTTTTTGCGTTATCGATTTGGAGCATTCGAGTAAGTGACGAACCTGCGATCATATGGACAGACAACGCGGCATATTGCTGCTGCGTCAGTGTATGATTGCGATCACCAACGCGATAGCCAGCAACAGTGCAACGGCCTGCCAAAACCTGACCGGATTGCGCTCGATCAACGGAATCGCCCGCAGGGGGTTTCGGGCGACAGCAGCGCCGCCCTCAAGCGCGCGGATCAGTTCGATTACGTCGCCAAAGCGGTCGTCGGCATCGATA
>JANNXP010000081.1:0-2215 GCA_031409615.1 Haliea sp.
AGCAAATTGTGGAGCGAGTGTGGAGATTACAGGAACCACCATTTCGCACACAGCAGCCGAGGGCGAAGGCGGTCGCCGGGCACTTATTTGCTGAGGCGCACATCCATCTTTCATCCACATTGTGAATTCAAACTCTGCCTCACGGTCGATGTGGATCGACCACCTACGAGGAGCCGAGCTATGAAATTACCAAATCAGTTTGTCTGTAAAGCCAAGGCAAGATTCTCAACACTCACCAGCGTCGTTCGCCTGCTGGGACTATCGATTTTCACAGTGGCAAGCTTTAGCGGCACAGCGTCGGCCCAACCAGCAGATGGTGGTGGTCACCGCGGCCCTCCAGCAGAGGCCGTCGCCGCCTGCAAATCATTGGCCAGCGGTGCGGCCTGCAGCTTTACCGGCGGACGCGGCGAAGCGAAAGGAAATTGTTGGGCGCCAGAGGGTAAGCCGCTCGCCTGCAAACCCAAAGATGCGCCGGAGCATGAGCAAGGGGCGGCACAAAAACCAAAAAAATAGCGCAATTGTCCGGCAATTCTTGCGCCCCAAAACTCCATCGCCAAATATAAGGAGCATCAACATGATCTGTCTCACGAGAATGAACCGCCCCGCAACGCGCTATGCCATTACGCTGGCTGTTGCGATAGCAGTGGCCGGATGCGGCGGCTCGGGCAGCAGCAGTAGCGCCATTACCACTACCTCGACGGTTCCCGGCGCGCCAACGATAGGTACTGCAACCGCTGGCAACGCGTCAGCCACTATCACGTTTACCACGCCGGCCTCGAATGGCGGGGCAACGATCACCGGCTATACGGCAAGCTGCACAGCAGGAAGTTCAAGCGCGAACGCCACCGGAACTGCCAGCCCTATCGCTGTCTCAGGCATGACCAACGGCACGGCATATAGCTGCTCGGTGACTGCAACTAATTCGGTTGGCACAAGTGCCGCATCTGGAGGTGCCACCGTCACCCCGACGGCGGGTGCTGCAGCCACCTCTACGGCGAGTGTGCTGTGCCCCTTTAGTGGCACCTATACCGGAACCTACAGTACTTCTGGCGCACTTACCGCGACTTGGAACTGGACATGCAATGCGACAACTCGCTCGCTCACTGGCAACGGGTTGCCCGATCACGCAGTGGGCACATTCCCGAACGCGGGGAACCCCAACACGATCACGGCGCAAACGATTTCGAGTTCGATGACCTTGACCCCCGTCAAGGGGACAACCAGTCGCTCAATTGGTGGCCCTGGCGGAGCGTCTGTCTATGCGCTCAACAGCGTCAAGTTTGACCCAGGCACAGCCGGCACTTGCCCGAGCACCATGACTTCAGCGGCGAGCTGCAACCTTGCTAACGGGACCGATACGTACCGCATCGAGGCGCTTGGACAAACGACGTTTAACTTCGGCGTCGACGCAAATAATGCTCACGTGCAACCCACCGGTGAATACCACTACCACGGCATGCCCGAGGGCCTGCTCACCAATGCCAGTGCGACAGATGCAAACAAAAAAATGGTGCTCGTCGGCTGGGCCAGCGATGGTTTCCCAGTCTATGCACGATATTGCTACAGCAGCGCGATGGATGCTACGAGCGCCGTGAAGGTGTGTTCCGGCAGCTACGTCAAAGACACTGTGGCGGACGCAGGCCGCCCGGCGATTACGCTTGTGCCGTTGGGTGCGTTCGTCTCGGACTGGGCTTATTCATCTGGGGTTGGCGATCTAGACGACTGCAATGGCCGCACCGGCGTGACGCCAGAATTTCCGAGCGGCATTTACTACTACATGGCGACAGATAGCTATCCATACTTTAGCCGTTGCGTCAAAGGCAACTAGTCAAAATGAAAATGGCTCCTGCAAGCTTGGTCGCTGGGACAACTCTGGTGATCAAGCGGATCATCGCAACTTCATGCTTGCTCATGCTGCCAGCGCTGGGCAACGCACACTTGCTGCCAAAGCAAAATGCGACGATGAATGTTGTCGAAAAGTCCGCCTTTCTGGTGGTGTCTGTACCGGTCTCGGCCCTGCAAGGCGTGGACGACAACGGCGATGGCGTGCTCTCCGCAACCGAAATTCAAAAGCATGATGCGGACATACGTCATCAGTTTGCGGCACGATTTAGAGTGACAGATGAGGGACAGTTAGGCGCCTCGGTGCTCACTTGGGTGCTGCCGCCGCAAACTGATGGTGACATGCTGGACAGTGACTATGTGATCGTAATGC
>JANNXP010000082.1:0-22286 GCA_031409615.1 Haliea sp.
ATATCGGTAATGGTGTCCGTCATGCGCGATACTCCCGTCAGCCGCTTGATATGGTAAAGTTCGCCTCTCTTTAAACCACCATAGCGGAAAATTATCATGGCAACATCTTCTCAAGCCGTAGGCGAACAATTTCTCACGGATAATGCAGCGCGCCCCGAGGTGACCACCACCGCGAGCGGCCTGCAGTACGAAGTGCTTCAGGCCGGTAGCGGCGCCACCTGTCCCGGCCCTCGCTCCATGGTCGTCACCCACTACCACGGCACGCTGGCAGACGGCACGGTGTTTGACAGTTCGATAACGCGGGGTGAGCCCGCCGAGTTCGGCGTACACCAGGTCATTCCTGCGTGGACCGAGGCGCTGCAGCTGATGACAGTGGGTTCTAAATGGCGCATCGCGTGTCCGTCCAACCTGGCCTACGGTGAGCGGGGCGCCGGTGGCGTCATCGGGCCCAATGCGGCACTCGTGTTTGAAATCCACCTGCTCGATATCAAGAACTGAGCGCTAGTGGTCGCCACTATTAATCTGCCCCGTATCCTGCGCATTGGCGCCGGGGCGAGCGGACAACTGGTGGCGACACTGACCGAACTGGGATTGGCGCGGCCCCTGCTGGTCACCGATCCCTTTATGCAAAGCTGCGGCTACTGTGCGCGGCTGCAGGTTCCGCTGGAAGCGGCGGGTATCGCGTACGGCCTGTTCAGCGACTGCGTGCCCGACCCCACGACCGACAGCGTCTACGCTGCACTGGCCGTGTTGCGCGCCGGCGATTACGACTGCGTGGTGGCCCTCGGGGGCGGCAGCTCTGTGGATACCGCCAAGGCCGTTGCAGTACTGGCTGAACACGGCGGTATCATGCGCGATTACAAAGCGCCGCGGCAGGTTGACTCTGGGCTGCCCATTATCGCGATTCCCACGACGGCGGGCACAGGCTCCGAGGCCACGCGCGTGGCCGTGATTACGGATACTGAAACCCACGAGAAAATGCTCTGCATGGGCCTGGGCCTGATGCCGATTGCGGCCCTGGTCGATTTTGAGCTGACCCTGACCATGCCCCTGCGCCTGACAGCCGATACCGGTATCGATAGCCTGTGCCATGCGCTGGAGGCGTATGTCAGCCGCAAGGCCAACCCCTTTACCGACAGCATCGCCCTCACTGCCATGCGCAGCATTTACCAGAACATCCGCACCGCCTGCGCCGAGCCGGGCAATCGCCCGGCCCGCGAGGCGATGATGCTGGCCGCCACCCAGGGCGGCATCGCCTTCGCCAATGCCTCGGTGACACTGATTCACGGCATGAGTCGCCCGATAGGGGCACTCTTTCATGTGCCCCACGGCCTGAGCAACGCCATGTTGCTGGCGGAGGTTACCGCTTGGTCCGTTGACCATGCCCCCGCGCGGTATGCACACTGTGCGCGTTATATGGGCATTGCTGAGGAGTCAGTCAGTGACCAGCAGGCCTGCGCCACATTGGTGGCGGCGCTGCGTGCGTTGACTGGCGACCTGCGGGTGCCGGGGCCGCAGGCCTTTGGTATCGCGCGCAGCGACTGGTTCGATGCCCTTGAGTTGATGGCAGCTCAGGCCCTGGCTTCGGGCTCGCCCGCCAATAACCCGCGCGTGCCCGTGGCACAGGACATAGTGCAACTGTACCAGCGCATCTGGTAGGCGCGTGCGGCGCACGGCGCGTTGCGGCGGCGCGAAAAACGCATCTGAAGCTGTCCCCCGTGCTTACATTACTGCGCGCCATTGTCTAAACTAGTCGGGCAACGTCCACCTCCATTCCTGCTGGATTATCTGCTTATGAAACGCGTCGTATTCAATCAAAAAGGCGGGGTCGGCAAGACCAGTATTGCCTGTAATCTGGCCGCGATCAGTGCGGCGATGGGCTATCGCACGCTGGTGGTAGACCTCGACGTGCAGGGTAATTCCACCCACTACCTGGTGGGCGAGATTGATGCCGAGGCATTTCCGGCAGAAGCGCAGGGCGTGGCCGGTCTGTACCGGCAGTCGGTGGGCTCAAAAAAGATGCGTAAAAACCCGGATTCTTTCGTGTGGGAAACGCCTTACGAAAACCTGTTCCTGCTGCCATCGAGTCCGGCGCTGGCGGAGATGGAAAAGGAGCTGGAGTCGCGCTACAAGATCTACAAACTGCGCGACGCACTGGAAAAGCTCGATGCGGAATATGATCGGGTGTACATCGATACCCCGCCCAGCTTCAATTTCTATTCCAAATCCGCGTTGATCGCTGCGGACACAGTGCTGATTCCCTTTGACTGCGACAGTTTCGCCCGCCATAGCCTGTACTCGCTGCTGGATAACATCGGTGAATTGCAGGAGGATCACAACCCTGAACTGGAAGTGGAGGGCATTATCATTAATCAGTTCAGTGCCCAGGCGCGGCTGCCGGGTGAACTGGTGGCCGAGCTGGAAGCGGAGGGTCTGCCGGTATTCAAGTCGTTTCTCACCAGTTCTGTGAAGATGAAGGAATCGCACCGGGATCACCGCCCACTGATCGATCTGGCACCGAGCCATAAACTGACCGGCCAATTCATTGATTTGCACGCGGAACTTGAGAAGACAGCGGCGCGCGCCGCCGCCTGATCTGCGAAACACGTCGAGTAATCTGTGTCCCCGCAGGCAAGCGGGCATATACATATACCTTCTGGTTATTTGTAACCCGCTTTTTGAATATATAAAGTGCCCATCCTGTCACAAAAGATATGGTGAGTACCGTCGTGGAGCTGGACTTCGACAGCATGAACAACACCTTGCGCGACGCCAGTGCCGCTGACATCGTGGCGTGGGCGCTGGGTCTGCAGCGCAAGACCATTGCGACCACCAGCATGGGGCGCAACGCGGCGGTGATGTTGCATCTGGTGAGCCAGGTTGAGCGCGCGGTGCCGACTATCTGGGTCGACACCGGGTACAACCTGCGCGATACCTATGTTGTCGCCGAGCGCCTGATCCGCGACCTGCACCTGAATATCCATGTGTACTCCCCGCAAATGACCTCTGAGCGCCGCAACGCCATTATGGGCGGCATCCCTACGGTGGATGAGGAGGAGCGCCACCGGGAGTTTACCCGGCAGGTGAAGCTGGAACCCTTTGCCAGCGCGCTTGAGGAGTTTCAGCCAGAAATCTGGCTGACTGGCATTCGTCGGGAGGAGACAGAATTGCGTAAGAGCCTGGATATCGTCTCCCGGGATGGCCGTGGCATCATCAAGGTGGCGCCGCTGTTCTACTGGTCCGAGGATGACATAGAGGATTATATGGCGCGCTACGACCTACCCACGTGTAAGCACTACTTCGATCCCACTAAGGTGCATGACGGTCGCGAGTGCGGCCTGCACACCGCCGCCTGACCAAGGCGCTGCGTTTCGAGCCCACCGGGCAGGTATTCACTGCTCGATACGAATGTAGGCCCGCCGTCCCATCTTGCCCGTGAGTCGGGAGAAAAAATCCGCCATCAACATCTGCCAGCCATACTTGCGACGCAGGGCCGTCAGGGCGGTACTCTGGTCGGCATGCTTCTCGAGCACATAGGCGCGGGTGTCATGCCACTCTCCCGTCAACGTGCCGCTCATGGTGCAGGCGGCAATACGCGCTTCACTAAAGTTGCGCAGGCGCTTTACCTTACCGGCAGCGCCGGCAGAGAACACGTAGTAGCTGCCTCGGTCAGGGGCAAACCACACGGGTGTAGCAACCCACTCCCCGGAGCGCTTGCGGGTGGCAAGGCTGAGATAGCTGCCGCCCTCCAGTAAGTCCATTTTTTTGGTGTTCATAGAGCACCCTGTTAACGTGAAATGAATGTCGTTTGGCCGTCGATACCATTTAATAGGCATTTACTTGGTGCCACAATAGCCGCTGCCTGACACACATGAGAAAGTTCGCTATGAGCCGCTACGATGCGACATCCACCACCGATGAAGTGCTCAAAGGTGTATCACTTGCAGGTAAGCTCGCCGTCGTCACCGGCGCTTCTTCGGGTCTGGGACTAGAGACCGCCCGCGTGCTCGCCGCAGCGGGGGCAGAAGTGCTATTGATCGCCCGCGACCAGCAGAAGCTGCAGGCCGTGGTTCAAGATTTGCTGCAACAACAGCCGGGGGCCCAGTTGCATACCCAGTGTATGGATCTTGCCGACCTTGACAGTGTCCGCACAGCCGCCGCGCACATTCGCCAGCGCCACCCGCATATCCACCTGTTGATTAACAACGCCGGGGTAATGGCCTGCCCGCTGGCGCGCACGGCCCAGGGCTTTGAGATGCAGTTTGGCACCAATCATATCGGGCACTTTCTATTCACCTGCCTGTTGGCCCCCGCATTGCTGGCGGCAGCGCCCGGCCGGGTGGTCAACTTGAGTTCGGGAGGCCACCGCTTCGCCAACTTCAATGTTGACGATCCTGCCTACTACGATCGCGATTACGACAAGTGGCAGGCCTACGGTGAGTCCAAAACCGCCAATATCCTGTTTACCGTCGCCTTGGATAAGCGCCTGCGCGAGCGCGGTGTGCGCGCCTTTGCCGTGCACCCTGGCGTCATCATGACCAATCTCGGTCGACATATGCAGCAAGCGGACTTCGAGTCACTCATGTCCAGGACCCCGCCGGGCGAAGAACTGGTGTTCAAATCTGTGGAGCAAGGTGCGGCCACCACCGTGTGGGCGGCGACCACTGCAGAGCTGGACGGGAAAGGCGGAATCTATCTGGAAGATTGCCAGATAGCCCCGCCAGCCAAGCACGGCAGCGGCGGCGGAGTGGAGGCTTACGCCTTGGATGCGGCTGCCGCCGAGCGGCTCTGGGCCTTGTCCGAGGAGTTGGTAGAGCAGTCGTTGGAGATATGAGAGGGGTTCTATGCGCGCACGTTTCCGGGTAGTTCGATAGCATGTCTGAGCACAGCTCAATCGTTGGAATTTTCCAGGGCCAGGTCCCGCTGGGCACACAGGTGACAGTGAAGGGCTGGCTGCGCAGCAAGCGCGACTCCAAGGCGGGCGTCTCGTTTCTGGCGGTGCACGACGGCTCGGCATTTGATGCTATTCAGGCCGTGGTGCCCGCGACGCTTGCCAATTACCAGTCGCATGTGCTGCCCTTGTCCACTGGCTGTGCGGTGATTGTGTGCGGCGAGCTGGTAGCGTCCCAGGGCAAGGGACAAAGCGTGGAGATTCAAGCCACTCGTGTGGAGGTGGTGGGTGAGGTGGACGATCCAGAGACCTACCCCATCGCCAAAAAACGCCATACCTTCGAATATCTGCGCACCCAGGCGCACCTGCGGCCACGCACTAACACCTTCGGGGCGATCACGCGCGTACGCACCACTCTGGCCAATGCCATTCACAACTACTTCTATAGCAATAGCTTTCACTGGATCAACACGCCCATCATCACTGGCAGTGACTGCGAGGGCGCCGGGGAATTGTTCCGGGTAAGTACGCTGGATTTGGCTAATCTGCCGCGCAGTGCAGAGGGTGCGGTGGATTTTCACCAGGATTTTTTTTCCGGTGAGTCATTCCTCACCGTGTCGGGACAGCTGCAGTTGGAGGCCTATTGCCTGGCCATGAGCAAGGTCTACAGCTTTGGCCCCACCTTCCGGGCCGAAAATTCCAACACCAGCCGTCATCTGGCGGAGTTCTGGATGGTGGAACCGGAGATTGCCTTTGCTAACCTGGACGACAATGCCGCACTCGCCGAAGGCCTGCTCAAACACGTGATTGCTGCGGTGCTGAATGAGCGCGAGGACGATATCGCGTTCTTTCAACAGCATATTGATGATGGCGTGATCACCCGCTTGCGTGGCGTGATCGATAACCCATTCGAGCGCATGGACTACAGCGCGGCAATCGCTATCCTTAAAAATAGCGCGCAGAGGTTTGAGTTTCCCGTGGCCTGGGGGCTGGACCTGGCGTCGGAGCATGAGCGCTACCTGACGGAAAAACACGTGGGCAGGCCGGTCGTGGTGATGAATTACCCCAAAGACATCAAGGCATTCTATATGCGCCTTAACGATGACGACAAAACCGTGGCGGCCATGGATGTGCTGGCACCCGGTATCGGCGAAATCATCGGCGGGAGCCAGCGGGAAGAACGCCTGGACGTGCTGGATTCGCGCATGGATGAACATCTGCGGGAGAGCCTGTGGTGGTACCGGGATCTGCGCCGCTATGGCACGGTACCGCATGCGGGGTTTGGCTTGGGCTTCGAGCGCTTGCTCAATTATGTCACTGGCATGGAAAATGTCCGCGATGCTATTCCGTTTCCACGCACCCCAGGGAACGCCACTTTCTAAACGCTGCCCCTGTCTCTACCGACCTACAATCCTGACCCAAATTGGGTGTTTGCCGGGAATCGGGTCACTATTTGTGCAATATTGCCGAAAATGGGATCAGGAGCTAAGCTCATCTCAGCCATACTAAAATCAGGTGAGGAGCAATGGCCCATCGGTTTGGACAGGCAGAGGAGGGTTCAAGGTGCAGCGCGCATACAACACGAGTGACGCCGGTCCGGTGACCGAAATGACCATTGTGAACACCTTCACCAAGCTGATTTTTGGCGACGAGTGTTATACCGCGCGGGAGTTGTCGATCATTGGGGCGTTTCGATCGGTGGATGCCAATGTCCTGCGTGATAGCCAGCAGGAGATGGGCGAGTATCTGCGCAACCTGGGTGTGCGGGAGATGATTCAACTGGTATCGCGCGTGCGCCAGCAACTGCAGGAAGGCATCGAGATCCAGACCTCACAGCGCGAGCAGTTGACGCCCGCCGCCGGATTAAGCGGCCCGGGACAGCATCGCGGCACCCACTAGCCTGTCTCCACTGACCCCACGACCCGCTTTAGTCCGCACGCCGCGACCGGCTTGAACAACGCCTGGTACACCATGTTCTTATCCACGCCGAGATAGGCCAGTTCCACCGCCTGATTTACCTGGAAACGTCGGGTAGTGCTGGTGAGACTGGCGGTCCACTTGTCGTAACTGAATTTCTCCGGATCCTGACGCACGTCGACAAAGCCGGTCAGCCCATTGTCATCCAATCGCGCGGTAAAGCCGCCGCTGGTTATGTGGGTAATAGTCGCCTTGAACACTACCGGCTTATCCCTGGTCAGCCTGTTCAGGTAGTTGCTGGCCAACCAGCGTTCCGCCTCCAGGATGGCGGCACGGCTGAGGGCGAGTTGGCGCTTTAAGTCGGCCAGCATCGGCGGCTCAACCTGCTGCGCTGTCCCGCCATGCAATACCGCCTTGATCTGCATGTGTACCAGAAAGTCCACGTATTTGCGCAGGGGCGAGGTGCAATTGGTGTAGCTGGGCAGCGCCATCCCCATGTGCGGGGCGGGCTCGGCGGACAAGTCAGCCCGCGTCAAGAAGCGGTTGACCATCGTGCGCAGGGGCAGGGTATGTCCCGGGGCAGCGAGTGCGCGCATGATGTCGCGGTAGCCCGCCACCGTAGCTGGCTCCAGGTGCGCCAGATCCGGCGCGTGCATGGTGAGAAATTTTCGCACCTCATCGAGACGATCGGTGCGAAAACCCGGGTGTGAGACAAAGGGTCCGCTGGCCTTATGCAGGGTAAGGAAACGGGCGGCACAGCGATTGGCGGCGACCATGCACTCCTCCACCAGTTTTTGGGAGAGAAGTTTTTCGGACGGCTCGATACTTTCAATCTGCTTGTGGTCGTTCAGCATCCAGCGGAACTCCTGCCGATCATCCATGACGAGGTCGCTGTTTTCGCGCCGTGCGCGCAGTGCGCGATAGACCGCATACAGTGCTTCCAGCGGGGTGGCATGACTCATCAGTTCGTTGAACTGGCCGTTGAGATAGCGATCTACTGCATAGTAGGACAGCTTGGCCCGAGAGCGCACGGTGGCTTCGATAAATTCAAACTCTCCCACCTCGCCACTGTCGCTGATTGCAATCTTGCACACCAGCGCCGCACGATCTACACCCTCAGACAGGGCGCAGGTCGCTTGCGAGAGTTCCTCCGGCAGCATGGGCAGTACATCGCCATGGAAATAGATAGAGGTGCCCCGGGCCGCGATATCGCGGTGCAGGTTTGAGCCGGGTGCAATGTAGGCTGTGGGGTCGGCGATGGCCACGAACAGCGTCCAGCCATCGTTGCTGCTCTTTGCATACAGGGCATCATCGATATCCAGGGTTTTAGCCGCGTCGATGGAAACAAATTCCAGGTCGGTGAGATCGCGGCGCTTTTCGGTTTCCATAGGGTTGCACTGGGCCAGGCGCTGTTTTACCTCTTCCTTGCTAGCGCTGCTCCACTGCGCAGCGAGGCGATATTTTGCCATGCAGTACAGATTCTGGATGCCAGGCGTACTCTCATCACCGATCACCGCGAGGACTTTGGCCTGCGGTTTACCATCGCGGATGGGATGGCGCAGGATCGCGCAGCGTAAAAAGTCGCCCTCCTTTGCCCCGTTGCGCGCCTGCGCAGGAATGAACAGCCAGCGCTTCAACTGTGGCAGGTCGGGCTCTACAAAAATGGCGTTGCCCTTGCGTACACAGCGTCCGGTAAAGTCCGCCAGCGGACTGCTCACCAGTTTTTCAATTTCGGCGATGGTTTTTTGGTCTTTGGTGGGGCGGATACAGACTGTGACCCGGTCATCCGGGAAGGCCTTGAGCATTTCCTGCGGCGGAATGAAGATCTCGCGACCATCGTCCAGTACTGCGAAGCCATAGCGGGCCTGAGTGCCTTTGATCACTGCTTCGGCGTGTTCCTTCTCGGCCTCCATTTGAGATTTCAAGCCTTGCAGCTGCGAGAGGGTATCCTGATTAAGCATTGGTGGGACAACTTTTTTTAAAGAGATAAGCCTCGCATCGTAGCGGAAATTGCCACTCCTGTCAGCGCGTTATGGTCGAATCCCACAATGCGGCTGCAATTTGACGCTGCGCCATTGACAGTGTGACACCGCTGGTTTAATAATCGATGTAACGCGGTTGCAATCCGCCGGGACGCGCCCTTGATGAAATTCCGGACGCGGGGCAATCTGGTCATCGCCAATTGTCCTGTGTCGTACAGCAAGCACCACAGCGCCGCCAGCGAGTCTCAGTCGCTGGGGCTTGCTACACCCGCTAAAGTCGCCACCCAACTATTGACTACACCCTTCCTGCAATCCCTTAGCCGACCGGACGCATCGGACAAACCGCATCAACCGCATCAACCGCATCGCCCAATCATCCGTGCCATCATTATGAGGATTCCTTTATGGACTCAGGTTCTACGCTGCGTGTAGAAAAAGCCACACCCCTGAAACCTGTTATCAAGAAAACCTATGTACTGGACACCAACGTCCTGCTGCACGACCCCATGGCCGTAACGGCCTTCAAGCAACATCATCTGGTCATCCCTATGACCGTGCTGGAAGAACTGGACCACATCAAGGACCGGCATGACAAAACCGTCAGTCGTGAGGCCCGTATTGCGATACAGATGATCGACAAGGTCGTGGAATCGGCGTCGCCGCAAGAAATTCAGGCGGGGGTGCCAGTGCCGGGTACGGCGCTGGAGGGACTCGCCCGGGGCACACTGGCCATCTATCCGGATCAGCGGCTGAGCGCCAATTCCGAAGTGCCCTATCTTGACGGTACGCCGGAGCAGGCCAACGACAACCGCATTATCAACGTGGCCTTGCGCCTGCAGGCGGAAAATCCGAAGGAGTTTATCTGCCTGGTGACCAAGGACATCAATATGCGCATCAAGGCCAAGGGTTCCGGCCTGATGCATGTCGAGGACTATCGCCGTGATCGGGTGCTCGATGACATCGATCTGCTGGCCACGGGCTATGAACACATCAGCGGCGATTTCTGGTCGACGATCAGCGAGGTAGACACCCTGCGCGAGGGTGATTGCACGCTGCATCGCATTCCGCGCAAATCCCTGCCGCAGGCCTATCCCAATATGTTTGTGTACGATGATCTGGAGTTTATCGCGTTCGTGAAGCGGGTCGACAGGGATTTCGTTTACATGCGCTGCGACAGTCGCGACAACCTCATGCATAAGCGTTTCTGGGGTCTGGCACCGCGCAATCTGGAGCAGGCCATGGCGATGTCGCTGTTGGATGATGAGGGCGTCGACATGACAGTGATGACCGGCCCCGCGGGTTCCGGCAAGACGCTACTGGCGCTGGCCTACGGTTTGCACGCGATCCTGGAAAAGCGCAAGTTCAGCAAGTTGATCGTGGCGCGTTCCACACCGCCCATCGCCGAGGATATTGGTTTTCTTCCCGGCACGGAGGAGGAGAAAATGGCGCCCTGGCTGGCGGCTTTTGACGATAACCTGGAAATATTGCACGGCGCGGATGAGTCCTGCCGCGGCAGTATCAGTTATGTGAAGGAGCGCGCGAATATCCAATTCAAGTCGCTCAATTTCATGCGCGGGCGCTCGTTCAACAATGCCTACATTATTATCGACGAGGCGCAGGGCCTCACCCAGTTCCAGCTGAAATCGGTGATCAGTCGCGTGGGCGCTGACTCCAAGATCGTGGTACTGGGCAACCTGGCGCAGATCGACAACAAGTACATCTCACCGCTGACCTCGGGGCTGACCTACCTGGTGGAGAAGAGCAAGGCCTATCCCCACGCCGGCATCATGCACGTCAACGGGATTGTGCGCTCACGACTGGCCGCCTTTGCGGAGGAAAATCTGTAAGCGGAAGTTCATTCGGCCCGGTCGCTCCGGGCCATCTTTATTATCGGCACGGTTTCAAGGTGCCCCGCCCGGGAAGAGAGAGAAAAAGGGAAGGGAAAAAGAAGCCTTGAATGCAAAGCGGGCAGGCAACACACTGGCAACTTGTACGCCTGACCGCTCTCACTTATTGCACTGGGTCCCATGGATAGACTATTCATCCTGTTCCAACACATTGTGCCGCAGCACTTGCTATCGCGCTGTACCGGCGCCCTGGCCGAGCTGCGCCATCCCGTCTGGTTGAAAGATTGGATTATTCGGCAGTTCATCCAATTCTTTAAAGTCGATATGGCTGAAGCCGCCGAGCCCGACTATGCGCGCTATTCCTGCTTCAATGATTTTTTCACGCGTCCGCTGCGCGATGGAGCACGGCCCTTGGCGGCTGCAGACATTCTCTGTCCCGCTGATGGCGCGATCAGCCAGTTGGGTGCCATCGAAAGCGGCCTGCTGTTCCAGGCCAAGGGCCGCTACTTCTCTGCAGAGGAATTATTGGGTGGCGATGCCGCGCGCGCGGCGCAGTTCAGCGGTGGCCAGTTCGCCACCATTTACCTGTCACCAAAGGACTATCATCGGGTGCATATGCCGGTGGCGGGTCGATTGACGGCGACGTGCTATGTTCCCGGCCAATTGTTTTCAGTCAATGGCGTTACTGCTGACAATGTCGACCGGTTGTTCGCCCGCAATGAACGGCTGGTGTGTTATTTCGAAACTGCCCGCGGTCCGATGGCCATGATATTGGTGGGCGCCATGGTAGTCGCCGGGATTGAAACCGTGTGGTCGGGACGTGTGGCGCCGCCGCCGCGACATCCGCTGACGGTGGATTATGTCAATCTGCCGGCGCCGGTGGCGCTTGCCCAGGGTGCAGAGATGGGGCGTTTTATGCTGGGCTCTACGGTGATTTTGTTGTTTCCTGAAGGAGTTGTGGCGTGGGATGAATCGTTTCAGTCAGGATCTGGCACGCGAATGGGGCAACAACTGGGTTCTTGCCTGTAGTGCCGGCCGGTGCCGGTGCAGGGCGATCGAGAACGGCCATAACGAAATTCATCCAATCCGGCTGCTGCGCAACTCGACAATTTTTGCTGCGCAAAAATCTGGACTCGAACAGTACCCAAAAAGCGGGGCAGGCTCTGCTCGCAGAAAGCCCCGGATTGGGCGCCCTTCGTTAAGCATGCCCTATATTTCGAAACCCCCTGGCCCAGCCCCGACCTACAGTTCTCTTGCTTCGTCGATCCGCATTCCGCGCCTGATGTGAGGCGCGATCTCCCGGAAGGGTTGGTGAACTATCAGGCCGCTGCTTAAGCTTGCCCGCCATTTCGGGGGCTTTCTGCGAGCATTGTTCGAGTCCAGATTTTTGCGCAGCAAAAATTGTCGAGTTGCGCAGCAGCCCGAAATGGCGGGCAAGCTTGCGGCCGTTCACCAACCCTTCCGGGAGATCGTGCCGTAGATTGGGCACGAATCACATTCAGGCTTCCTCAATGCTAGCCACAATCCGCCGATAACTATCCAGTCGTCGTTCACTAATCGTACCGGACTCCGCGCCTGTCAGAATGGCACACCCCGGTTCGTGCTCATGCTGGCAATCGCGAAACTTGCAGGTACCGAGTAACGGCCGGAACTCGCGAAAGCCCTGTTCCACTTGCGCTTTACTCATATGCCACAAACCGAACTCCCGTATCCCCGGGGAATCGATCAGGGTGCCGCCGCAGTTCAGGTGCAACAACTGGGCAGTGGTGGTGGTGTGCGTGCCTTTTTGCGTGGCTTCCGACAGCGGGCCGACCCGTATGTCCGCATCAGGCAGCAGCACATTTACCAATGAGGACTTACCCACACCAGACTGCCCCACGAACACGCTGGTGCGCGCGCGCAGTGCGCCGTGCAACTCCTCCAGCCCGCTGTCCGTGATCGAAGTGCGCAGTACCCGATACCCCAGGGTGGGGTAAATAGCCAGTAGTTCGTCCATCGCAGCCCGCAGTGTAGAGTCTGCAGTGAGCAGATCGATTTTGTTGAGCAGGATCACCGGTTCAATGCCCACGACCTCCGCTGCCACCAGGTAGCGATCAATAAGATTGGCGTGGGGTTCGGGCAAGGGCGCGATGACCAGCAGGATCTGATCGATATTGGCGGCGACCGGTTTTAGCTTGCCGTAGGGATCGGGACGCGACAGCACACTGTGGCGCTCGCGTTGTGCCACCACCACGCCCATGGGATCACCTTCGCACCAGATCACACGGTCCCCGGTGACCAGACCCTCCAGATTGGCGCGCAGATGGCAGCGTTGGCTGTGGCCAGGTGCGGACTCCACTGCCACCTGGGTACCGTAGTGTGCAACGACCAGTCCTTCCTGCTCCGGGCCGAGCTCGCCGCCGGTGAGCGCATCCTGCGCATCGTTATCTCGTCGCGCGGCCCGCTTGGCGCGCTCTCCCTGAATTTTCTCGATGCGCCAGGCCTGTTGCCGGCTGAGTTTGCGTTTACTCATGCAGACATTATTGGGTTATGGGCTTGGTCTGTCGAGGCAATTTGTTACACTGCGGGCACTCGCGACAATCCAGGGCAAATAGCGCATGCAAAACGCCAGCAATCTCATCTGGGTCGATATGGAAATGACCGGCCTGGATCCACAGCACGATGTGGTGATTGAGATCGCCACTATCGTCACCGACACCGAACTCAATACACTGGCCGAAGGGCCGGTGATCGCGGTGCACCAGAGTCATGCCACACTAGCGGGCATGGATGAGTGGAATACCACGCACCACAATCGCTCTGGTCTGGTGGAGCGAGTGAAGGCCAGCGAGTATGACGAGGCGCGCGCCGCGCAGGAGACGCTCGACTTCCTGGCGCTGTGGGTACCGGCGGGAGCCTCGCCCATGTGCGGCAATACCATTTGTCAGGATCGACGCTTTATGGTCCGTCACCTGCCGCAGCTGGAGGTCTATTTTCACTACCGCAACCTGGACGTGAGTACGCTGAAAATACTCATGCAGCGCTGGCGGCCAGAACTGGCGGCGGGCTTTATCAAGACCGGCACGCATCTGGCGCTGGACGACATTCGCGAATCCATCAATGAGCTGCGTTATTACCGCGAGCACTTCCTCAAACTGGCATAGCACCGTGTTGCTGCAGGGCCCAGGCCACATGTTCCTGTACCAGTGGCGACGGGAAATCGCGCCGCTGCAACAGGGCGTTGATCACTGCATCGGAGTGCGGCGCATTGCCCAGCGCCACCGCGACGTTGCGCAGCCAGCGCTCGTAGCCGATGCGGCGGATGGCTGAACCCTCGGTTTTCGTCAGGAAGGTCTCTTCATCCCACAGCATTAGCTCCACCAGCTGCGCATCTGCCAGTCCATGCCGGGGGCGGAAGTCACCCTCGTCCGTCGCCTGCGCGAATTTATTCCAGGGGCAACACAGTTGGCAGTCGTCACAACCGAAAATGCGATTGCCCATCAGGGGTCGCAAGTCGGGATCGATGCTGCCGTGATGTTCAATGGTGAGATAGGAAATACATTTGCGTGCATCGAGCTGAAACGGTCCGATGAAGGCGGCTGTCGGACAAATGTCCAGGCAGGCGGTGCACGTGCCACAGTGCTTGCTGGTGTGAGGTTTGTCTTCCGGCAGTGGCAGGTTGGTGAAAATCTCTCCGAGGAAAAACCAGGAGCCTGCAGTGGTGTTGATCAACATCGTGTTTTTGGCGATCCACCCCAGTCCTGCGCGCTCGGCCACCGCGCGTTCCAGCACCGGGGCGCTATCGACGAACGCGCGGTACTGGCCGCCGCCGACCTCCGCTTCGATGCGACTCGCCAGTTGGGAGAGGCGCTTGCGGATCAACTTGTGGTAGTCCCGCCCCAGAGTGTAGCGCGAGATATAGGCTTTATCGGGAGACGCCAGCACTTCAAGCGCTTGCGTGTCTCGGTCCAGATAGTCCATGCGCAACGAAATGACGCGCAGGGTACCCGGCACCAGTTCCTGCGGCCGTGTGCGCTTGCTGCCGTGGCGCGCCATATACTCCATGCCGCCGTGATAGCCCGCCTCCAGCCACTGTTGCAGGTAGCCTTCGTGTTCGCCCAGATCGACCCCCGTGATTCCCAGTTGTGCGAAGCCGAGTTCGGTGGCCCATTCCCGAATTTTTTGCAGCAGTGCGTCCAGCTCCGGTGGTGTGAGTTGTTGCGGCAAATGGGAACGACCGTTGGCTGACATGTGGGTATAATTCTGACAGAACTGGATCGAGTGCGTGCTGCTTTAATGACGTTAAACGCGCAAAAAAGAGTAGATAGTGACATGCTAGGTACCGAGAACCTGTACACCGCAGCACAAACCCGCGCTCTGGATCACTGCGCCATTCACGAGCACCACATCGCGGGCATCACGCTGATGTCGCGCGCCGCCGAGGTCGCCTTCCGGTATTTACTTGACACCTGGCCTGCGCCAGAGTGTTTGCAGGTCCTGTGCGGCACCGGCAACAACGGTGGCGACGGATTTTTGATGGCAGACCTGGCGCACAAGCGGGGTATCGCCGTTACAGTCCTGCAATTGGGCGATGCCGGGAAAATTCGTGGGGATGCGTTGATAGCACGAAAGCAGGCGTTGGCCAACGGGGTGAATATAGTGCCTTTTGGCGACGTTGCGCTTGAGCCTGCGGGGGTGATAGTTGATGCCATGTTGGGCACGGGTCTCGCCGGTGAGGTGCGCGGCGACTATGCCACAGCCATCGGCGCGATCAATGCCTGTGGTGCAGCGGTGTTGGCTGTCGATATCCCGTCGGGACTGTGCGCTGACACTGGCCGGGTTCTGGGGTCGGCGGTGCGCGCTGCTCTGACAGTCACGTTTATCGGCCTAAAACGCGGGCTGTTTACGCTGCAGGCACCGGACTACACCGGCGTCGTGCAATTTTCCGATCTGGGGGTCCCGCCCCAAGTCTATGTTGCGGCCCCCGCCGACTGCTCACGACTGGAGCTCGAGCCACTGCTGATGCGCCTGCCGCCGCGGCCCGCGACCGCCCACAAGGGGCTCTTCGGTACCGTGTTGGTCGTGGGGGGTGACTACGGAATGGCCGGTGCTGCAGCCTTGGCCGCCGAGGCCGCACTGCGTTGTGGTGCCGGGCGGGTGCAGGTAGCGACTCGCCCTGAGCATGTGGCGGCGCTGGTGGCCCGCACGCCCGAGGTGATGCCGCGCGGTGTGAATTCAGTCGCGGATATCGCCCCTATGTTGGAAGCCGCCGACGTATTGGTGGTGGGCCCCGGCCTGGGACAGTCCTCCTGGTCACTGCAGTTGTTGCAGCTGGCCGTGGCCACCGGCAAGCCGCTGCTGCTGGATGCCGATGCGCTGAATATGCTGGCCGCCGGTATGTTGGGCGGCAGCGCTCCTGTTGGTAGCTGGGTCTTGACTCCCCACCCCGCCGAGGCCGCCCGACTGCTGGCGTGCACCACCGCCGACGTGCAGGCCGACCGCTTCGCGGCGAGCAACGCATTGCAGCAGCGTTATGGTGGTGTGATTGTCCTGAAAGGGAACGGCAGCCTGATCACCAACGGTGAGGGCATATTGCTGAGCGACTACGGCAATCCCGGTATGGCCAGCGGTGGCATGGGGGATGTGCTCAGTGGCGTGATCGGCGCGCTATTGGCCCAGCACCTGCTGCCCCTGGAGGCGGCGGCGCTAGGGGTGTGTGTACATGGCGCGGCGGCGGATAGGGCAGCTGCGGAGGGTCAGCGGGGTCTGGTCGCCAGCGATTTGATCCCCCACCTGCGGTTCCTCCTGGGATGACGACGGGCGCGCATTACACGACGTTGGCTGCGAACGAGGCCGCTATGGTGTCTCAGGGGGCGCGGCTGGGCGCGGCCTGCGAGCCGGGCCTGGTGGTGTTTCTGCAGGGTGATCTGGGCATGGGGAAAACCACGCTCAGCCGGGGTTTTATCCAGTCGCTGGGGCATACGGGGGCGGTCAAGAGTCCCACTTACACGTTGGTGGAGCCCTATCAGTTGGGGGAGTTACACGTTTTTCATTTTGATTTGTACCGCCTGGGCGATCCACAGGAGCTGGAATTCATGGGAATCCGTGATTATTTTGGTGATTTGTCGGTTTGTCTGGTGGAATGGCCCGAGCGGGGCCTGGGTGCTTTGCCCCCGGCGGATTTAGTGATTACCATAGGCCCGGAAGGTCAGGGGCGACGCTTGTCCTATGCTGCCGCGACCGAACAGGGCAGACGGGTGCTGGCGCGAATGCTGGCAAACCCCGGGGCACAGAACCCCGCGCCTTGAGAACATAATAGCTATTGGGCGGGAACGTTATGGGCAGGGCGTGGATCCTGGTGATCCTTGGTTTTCTGGGGACATCCTCTGCGTGGGCCGTGGAAGTGCATGACGTGCGCCTGTGGCGCGCGCCCGATCACACCCGCATTGTGTTTGACCTTACCGGGCCGGCGGAGCACTCCCTGGTCTTGCTGTCCAATCCCAGCCGTATTGTGCTGGATATACAAAACACCAAACTGCGCGCGGATCTGGCCGACCTCAAATTGGCTAACACGCCGGTGGCATCGGTCCGCTCGGGTGTGCTCGAGGGCGACGACCTGCGAGTGATATTGGCGATCAGTGCGGCGATTAATCCCCGCAGTTTTACCCTGAAAGCCAATGCGCAAACGGGGGACCGACTGGTGGTGGATTTGTACGACCAACAGGTCAAGACCGTGGACGTTAAAAAGAGTGTCGCGCAATCCGGCAAGCGCAATCTCATCATCGCCATCGATGCAGGTCACGGTGGGGATGATCCCGGTGCCCTAGGTCCCGGCCGCGTGCGGGAAAAAGACGTGGTAATGGCGATCGCCAGAGAGTTGAGCGCGCTGTTTAAGGCCGACCCGGGCTTCCAGTCGACGATGATCCGCAGCGGGGATTACTACATCAGCCTCAAGGGGCGCCGGGATTTGGCTCGCCAGCGTCAGGCTGACCTGTTCGTCTCCATTCACGCCGATGCTTTCAACCGCAAGGAGGCACACGGGGCTTCAGTCTATGCCCTGTCCACAGGAGGCGCCACGAGCACAGCGGCCCTCTATCTGGCAGAGCGGGAGAACGCCGCTGATCTGGTCGGTGGCGTCAGCCTGTCGGATAAGGACGATGTGCTGGCCGGCGTGCTGGCTGATCTGTCCATGACCTCCACGCTCGATACCAGCCTCAAATTGGGCGACAAGGTGTTGCGCAACATGGATAGCGTCACCCATCTGCATAAGCGCAATGTGGAGCAGGCCGGGTTCGCGGTACTGAAATCTCCGGATATCCCGTCAATTCTGGTGGAGACCGGATTTATTTCCAACCCGCAGGAATCCAGTCTACTGGCCACCGGCAGTTACCAGAAAAAAATGGCCAGCGCTATCCATCGCGGCATCCGGGAGTGGTTTAAGGCCCATCCACCCTCGGGTACACTCCTTGCGTGGCAGAAGCAACAGGGCGCTGGGCAACGCGGTCAGCAGGGCACGCCGCGAAGTGGGCAACAGTACGTCATCGCCAGCGGTGATACACTATCGGACATCGCCGATCGCTTTAGTGTTCCACTGTCTGATCTCAAAAGCCAAAACCGTATCGACGGCTCGAAGATTGTGGTGGGCCAGAAGTTGACCATTCCAAAGAGTTGATAAAACGGCTTCCATGTCTCGAATTCACTTACTCAGCTCAAGGCTGGCTAACCAGATCGCCGCTGGCGAGGTGGTCGAGCGGCCCGCGTCAGTCGCCAAGGAAATATTGGAAAATAGTCTGGACGCAGGCGCCACGCGGGTCGAGGTTGACGTGGAATCGGGTGGCTGCAAACTCATTCGAGTACGCGACAATGGCAGTGGTATTCCCGCCGAGGATATGGGTCTGGCGCTGGCCCGCCATGCCACCAGTAAGATTGCCTCTCTGGAAGACCTCGAGCGCGTGGGCAGCCTTGGTTTTCGGGGCGAAGCCCTGGCCAGCATCGGTTCGGTCGCGCGACTGACACTGACCAGCAACGCTAGCGAGCACGGTAGTGAGGGCAGCAGCGCCGCCTGTGAAGGGCGTGATATGGCCGTGCAACTTAAGCCAGCGCCCCACCCCCGGGGTACGACGGTGGAAGTGCGCGACCTGTTTTTCAATACCCCGGCGCGGCGCAAATTCCTGCGCACGGAAAAGACTGAATTCAACCACCTTGAAGAAATCGTGAAGCGCCTCGCCCTGTCGCGCTTCGATGTGGCGTTTAGCCTGCGCCACAATGGCAAGGTGGTGCACAATCTGAAAGCCGCCATGGGGCAGGCCGAGTGTCAGCGCCGCGTGGCGGCGATCTGTGGGCCCGCGTTCATGGAACAGGCCATCGCTATTGAGTCTGAGGTGCCACCCTACCGCTTGTCGGGCTGGGTGGGGCTGCCGACGTTCTCTCGCAGCCAGGCCGATCTGCAGTACTTTTTTGTCAATGGCCGGGTCATCCGCGACCGACTCATCGTCCACGCCGTGAAGCAGGCCTATCGCGATGTGTTGTATCACGGACGCCACCCCGCGTTTGTGCTGTACCTGGAACTGGATCCGGCCCAGGTTGATGTGAATGTACACCCCACCAAGCACGAGGTGCGTTTTCGCGATGGTCGGGCGGTGCACAATTTTATTTTCGCCAGTCTGCACCGCGCCCTGGCGGAGGTGCGTCCGGGCCAGGAGACCGCGCGGGAGCTGCAGCTCGCGCAGCTGCTGGCAACCGACGATGGCATGGCGATTGATACAGCCACCGGCGAGATCCGCAGCCAGAGTGCGCTGGCCTGGGGTGGCCCGGGTGCGGGTCGCCAGGGTGTGTCCGGTCGTACCTTCGGACATTATGCGCCGACTGCTGCCCAGGTGGGCGAGCAGCTGCGCGGCTATGGCCGGTTACACGGTCTTCCCGCAGCGGAGTCGGCCGAGGAAGTGCCGCCCCTGGGTTACGCGCTGGCGCAATTGAAAGGCGTCTATATTTTGGCGGAAAACGCGCACGGTCTGGTTCTGGTAGACATGCATGCTGCCCATGAGCGCATCACCTACGAGCGCCTTAAAGCTGCGCGCAATGCGGCAGGTATTCGCAGTCAGCCATTGCTGGTGCCGCAGTCGGTGGCGGTGAGCCAGCGCGAGGTGCAGCTAGCCGTACAGCACAGTGCGTTGTTCCAGGGCTTGGGCCTGACGGTGGAGGCGGGCGGGGAGGAAAGCCTGGTCATCCGCCAGATTCCAGTGGTACTGCGCGATTCCAATGTGGAACAGCTGGTGCGGGATGTGCTGGCCGACCTGATCGAATTTGGCAGTTCCGAGCGGATTGAGGCGCATCTGGATGAGATTCTGTCCACCATGGCCTGTCACGGCGCAGTGCGTGCGAATCGTCGCCTGACCATTCCCGAGATGGATGCCCTGCTGCGCGATATGGAAGACACCGAGCGCTCCGGCCAATGCAATCACGGCCGTCCCACCTGGATGCAACTGGGTCTGGACGAACTGGACAAGTTATTTTTGCGCGGCCGCTGAGGCACTGGTGGATTCCGCAAAGCCCCTGTTGATTTGCCTGATGGGCCCCACCGCTTCGGGCAAGACCGATCTGGCGATTGAGCTCGCCCAGCAACTTGGTTGCGAATTGGTCAGTGTCGATTCGGCCCTGGTGTATCGCGGTATGGATATCGGCACTGCCAAACCGACTTACCCCCACCATCTGGTCGATATTCGCGATCCAGCCCAGGCCTACTCTGCGGCGGATTTTGTGGCGGATGCTAGCCGCGTGGTGGCGGATATCACTGCGCGTGGCAAGACCCCGCTACTAGTGGGCGGTACGATGTTGTATTTCAAGGCGTTTCTTGACGGACTAGCCGAGATGCCGCCTGCAGATCCAGCCCTGCGCGTGCAGATTGCGGCGGCAGCGGCGGCGCATGGCTGGCCCTATATTCACCAGCAACTAGCGCAGGTCGACCCGCAGGCCGCCGCGCGTATACATCCTCATCACTCCCAGCGGCTTAGTCGCGCCCTTGAGGTGTATCAGTCCAGTGGTGTGACGTTGACTGAATGGCACCGGCGCGCCGGGCCTGTCGCCCATGACCACTGCCGCGTAGTGCAATTGGCGATCTGTCCTGAGGAGCGATCGCTGTTGCATGAACGAATCGCCCGGCGCTTTGAGCTGATGATGGAGGCGGGTTTGCCGGAGGAGGTGCGACAGCTGTGGCAGCGTCCAGATCTGCACGCTGGCCTGCCCGCCATGCGTGCGGTCGGGTATCGACAGCTCTGGCAACACCTTGAGGGTGAGTGCAGCCTTGACGATGCTGTGAAAAATGCCGTTGCCGCGACGCGGCAGCTGGCCAAGCGCCAACTCACCTGGTTGCGAAAATGGCCGCATCTTGACTGGATATACACCGATCGTGCGGGGAACGTGGCTGCAAGCGGCCTGTCTCAAGGACAGCGG
Source organism: Haliea sp. (assembly GCA_031409615.1). Lineage (GTDB taxonomy): Bacteria > Pseudomonadota > Gammaproteobacteria > Pseudomonadales > Halieaceae > Marimicrobium. Next base: position 21,066 of record JANNXP010000082.1, read on the forward strand.
GACGGGCTTGAGGGGAAACCCTTGGCGCTGGCCTTGAACTATCTTGGCCGGGCCCCCACTATAAGTCTGGTGTAAAAGCATTATACTGTGGCTGGTTAGTTCGAAGACCCGATATTCGCTTTGAAAGCCGCTAGAGAATGGTTGCCGCACAGTGAAAAGAGGTTATTTTTTATCATTTTTCGGCTCGATCTGAGCCTCATCAGGAGAGACTTATGTCAAAAGGGCACACGCTACAAGACCCTTATTTGAACATTTTACGTAAGGAGCGCGTACCAGTATCCATTTACCTGGTTAATGGGATCAAGCTGCAGGGCCAAATTGAATCCTTCGATCAATTTGTCGTGTTGCTTAAGAATACCGTCAGCCAGATGGTCTACAAACATGCGATTTCCACTGTTGTCCCCTCCCGTGTGGTGCGCGTACCGTTGCAAAACCCGGAAGATGACGAAGAAGACGCGAGTTAAAACGCATCACAGGGGGCTACCTGTCGGTAGCCGCCGCCTTTTAATACCGACTTGACGAGGTAGCCTTGTTTTTTGATCGCCCCGATTCGGGGGAGCGAGCTGTGCTCGTTCACCTGAATCTTGCCAGTGAGTCGGAGCGCGAAGACCCTCGTGAGTTTGAGGAACTCGTGCTGTCCGCCGGCGGTGACCCGGTCGCCTTTGTTATGGGTGCCCGGACAACGCCAGACCCGCGCACGTTTGTTGGCAGCGGAAAGCTCGAAGAAATTGCCGGCCAAGTGCGCGAGCACGGCGCGGAGATTGTGATGTTCAACCACGCGCTGCGGCCCAGCCAGGAGCGTAACCTGGAGGCCGAATTGCAGTGCCGCGTGCTAGATCGCACCGGCCTTATCCTGGATATCTTTGCCCAGCGGGCCCGTACCCATGAGGGCAAGTTACAGGTCGAGCTGGCGCAGTTACAGCATATTTCCACCCGCCTGGTGCGCGGCTGGACGCACCTTGAGCGGCAAAAAGGTGGTATCGGCTTACGCGGTCCGGGTGAAACCCAGCTGGAGACCGATCGCCGCCTCTTGCGGGTGCGCATCAAGTCGATCACGGCAAGGCTGGAGAAAGTGCGTGTACAGCGTGAACAAGGGCGGCGCTCGCGCACCAGGGCAGAGATTCCCATCGTGTCACTGGTGGGTTATACCAACGCCGGCAAGTCCACCCTGTTCAATCGCGTTACGCAGTCCACCGTTTACGTGGCCGATCAGCTGTTCGC
>JANNXP010000083.1:0-15614 GCA_031409615.1 Haliea sp.
GTGGCGGTCCTCGAAAGGTACGCCCAACATCGCGCACATGGACGCCGCCGGCACTGCCAGCGCCAGATCAGCGACCAGGTCCATTGCACCCAGCGGAGCCACCCGGATCAGTTCATTGTCCACCAGCGCTTCAACGGCCGGGCGCATGGCATTGAGCGAGCGTGGCGTAAACGCCTTGCTGACCAGATTGCGCAAGCGATCGTGATCCGGTGGATCCATCCGCAGCATAAATTTGGACGCTTCGGTTTCCGCGCGGGTCTCCTTCGGAATCAGCCCGTCCAGATCACGCATACCACTGTGGCTATGCTTGAGTAACTTCTGTACATCCACATAGCGGGACAGGCGCCAGTCGCCGAGTGGAGTGAGGTTGACGGGCTGTACTTCGCGCAGCTGCCGGTAGAGGGCGTGAGGATTCGGTTTTAGATCGGTGGTCGTGGGGTCGACGCCGTACCAACCCGCGATCGCGACGCCATCAGAGGGGCTATTTGCGCTGTCCATTTCGAGTATTCCTCTGTCGCAGTCAAGCGGTGTGTGTCCTAGTGTAGACTCGCTTCACCGACAGGTAAATTGTGTCTTAGGGCACTGTCATCAGGGAGCAAGGGGTGAACGAACTGCTACTCGTGCCGATGGTGTTCTTTACCTCCTGCGTGGCAGCCGTGATGGGCATGGGCGGCGGCATTTTACTTATCGCTGTGATGCCCTCGTTTGTACCGGCAGTGGCGATCATTCCGCTGCACGCGATAACGCAATTGGCGAGTAATGTGTCGCGCGCGGCCTTCGGGTGGCGTGATATCGACTCTGGCATCATTCCCGCCGTGTTGGTGGGAGCCTTAGCCGGCGCTTGGCTGGGCTCGGAGGTTTACCTTAGCCTGGATATGGACTGGCTCCCCGCTGTGATCGGCGTGCTCATTCTGGTGTTCACCTGGGTGCCGCTGCCGCAGGTTCCGGGCGGTGGACAATTGTCGCTGGTGCTACTGGGCTTCTACCAGACGGGCCTTGGCATGGTGGCCGGCGCAACAGGGCCAATCGGTGCTGCGGTACTGTTACGGCGCAATACGGGTCGCGACTGGCTGGTGGTCAATACAGCCGTATACATGACGCTGAATCACGGTATTCGACTGGCCGCGTTTATGGCAATTGGTTTCAGTTTTGCGCCTTGGTGGAAACTGGTAACCGCCATGGTGGTAGCGGGTATCTGTGGCTCCTGGGTTGGAACACAGCTGCGGGGCCGAGTGCCGCAGATGAATTTTGAGCGCCTTTTCCGCTGGATGGTGACTTTGTTGGCGCTGCGCTTGATAGTGTCGCCTATGCTTGGATTGTTCTGAGCGCGCTCGGGTGAGCCCCATCGTTACAATCCGTGTTGCAAGCTGTGTGGGAGAGGATGCTCCGTGATGAAATGGATCTATTGGATACTGTGTTGCATAGCGCTATGCGCTTGCGGTGGTGATGATGCGCGTCGTAGCCAGGCTGCGGATGGCTCGATTGTCCAGCCGGATCATCACTCCCAGACGGCAACACGAGTCTATACCTGCAACGGCTATGAATTTATCGCGCGTGCAGCTCCGGGTGAAATAGCGCTGTGGCTCCAGGACCGCTATGTCGTCCTCCCCCAGGTTGTTAGTGCATCTGGCGCAAAGTACGAGGAAGGGGATGTCTCCTTCTGGAGCAAGGGCGATGAAGCTATGTTGACCGTGGCGGGGCAGAACTACCAGAGCTGTCACCAGAGTCCGCAGCGCGTTCCCTGGGAGGATGCCCGGCGGCGCGGCGTGGATTTTCGCGCAGTCGGCAATGAGCCTGGCTGGTATCTGGAAATTCAGAGCGGGCAACAACTCCTTTTTGTGGGTGATTTCGGCGCGCAGCGGGTTATTGTGCCCGATGCGGGCGAGGAGCGAGAGGGTTCACCACGCATTTATCGCGGTGCTAGCGGGGCATATGTTTTGCGGGTCGAAATTGTGGATGAGCCCTGTAGCGATAGCATGAGCGGCGAGACGTTCCCGAGTCGAGTAGCGGTGACACTCAACAGCTCCACCTATCGAGGCTGTGGGAAACAGCTAAATGGTCCTTGGGATGAATGAGAACACGCACCGTGAATCCAGTAACAACGACGCGAGGGATCCGCGGCGGTGTTCAGGTCGCGACATTCGCCATGTGGCGCACACCGCGCATATCCAGTATTTCGATTTCCTTGTTGTCGACCCGCAGCACGTTAAGCTTTTGCATGCGGCTGAATACTCTGCTGACGGTTTCTACAGTCATGCCCAGATAATTGCCGATATCAACCCGGGACATGGGTAGTCGAAAATGCGTTGCGCTCAATTTGCGACGCGCGTTGCGCGACGAAATGCTGAGCAATAGGGCTGCGATGCGTTCATCGGCCGTATTCTTACTCAATAGGGTGATCAGCACCTGATCCTCAGTGATTTCACGACTCATGAGCTGAAAAAAATGATGCTGCAGGTTGGGCATCAGTGCGCTGAGTTTCGCCAGGGAAGAAAAGGGAATTTCACAAACGGCGGACGTTTCCAATGTCCGTGCGGAAGAGGCGTGGGTGTTTTTGTCGATGCCGTCCATACCCAGTATTTCCCCAGGGAAATAGAAGCCGGTGACCTGTTCCCTACCATCGTCGGTCGTTTTGTACGCTTTGAGTGAGCCGCAGCGCACGGCGAAGACAGATTGGAAGTTGTCGCCCTCGCGATACAGGTGCTGACCTTTTTGCAGGGGCCTGCTGCGCTGGACAATGTCATCCAATTGCTCAATGTCGTCATTGTCCAGCGCCAGTGGCAGGCAAATACTATTGAGTCGGCAGTTACCACAATTAATCTGGTAGTCATGCGAACACGACTTGAGACTCTCGTCGTTGGCGGATTCGGTAGTAGGGATGGTCATCGTTGCAGTCCACGGAAAAATCCACGCCAGTATAGTCGATAATCAGGGCCGGCTCAGGCGTCAGATACAGCATGTTGTGTCACCGGACGCAACCAAAGCAAGACGCTCCACCGGTGGTGTTAAGTGCCATCAAAGCCGTGAAAACCCGCTTGCCCGGCGCGCGCGATCAGCCCAACGAGGCGACGCTCTTTAACACCAGTCGCACCAGTTCCGCCTGCCGTGACACGCCGGTCTTGGCGAAGATAGACTTGAGTTGCGCCCTGGCTGTGTGTTGCGAGATACCCTGAGCGCTGGACACCTGCGCCAGGCTGAGCCCGCGGGCTAGAAGCGTCGCAAGATTAGCCTCTGCCGGTGTCAATGCAAAAAGCTCCCCAAGAATTTGGCGTGACGTGGATTCCTGCAGGTCGGGATCGCTGATGAAGACTGCCGCAGAGGGGCTGGATTGCCCCTCGCTCCACTGCGACGCTGGGACCGGTCGGATGACCAGACCCAGATCAGAGCGCCCGGCGGGACGCGGCACGCGCAGCGCCCGCACCACCGAGGTCTCTCCGCGCAGCTGGGCCTTGATAATGGTGGTCAGGGCCTGTTGCAACTCTGTATTGATATCGCGTCCTTGAATATGCAGGCGACCGTCACGCAGGCTGAGACCTTCGCCCTGATCTAGCAGAGCCCGACCCACCGCGTTGGTCGTTAGCAAGCGCCCCTGCTCATCGAGGATGATGCTGGCCACTGATAACTGATTCACTGCTCCGGCGTAGAGGTCACGTTCCGAGGTCATACGATTGAGCTTGGCGTAGATTTCAATGGCGCGGCGCAGATGCGGCGTGAGCAGGGTCAGCAGCTGCCGTTCCCGTGCCTTGAAGCGCGCCTCGCTACTGCGGCGTGAGCAGCGCAGTCGTGCCAGCATGCCGCCGGGCTCAGCGGTATCCACGCCCAGAATACGGAACAGGCCAATCGGCTTGAGGTAATGCAAATAGTAATCCGATGTCACCAGGTCTGCGTCCGCCAGAATGTCTTCCAGTGCGATAACCTTGTCCAGCGGCAGATTGACAAAAGGATCCAGTGAAAAGAATTGTTCGCGATAGGCGCTGACCTCCCAGTCGTTCGGATCGGCCAGTGTCGCGTCGGCACTGTTGCGATCCTGGGCAGGGCGCACGCAATTGAGTATCACGCCCTGGTCGTCCGCAGTCGGCGGGCGCAACACCAGCGAAATCACCTGGGCATCCAGTGCTTCGCGCAGGGCGGGCAGGGCGCTTTGCCAGGGTTGTTCTTCCAGCGCGCCCTGATAAATGAGCCCGACCAGGTGACTGAAATCACTGTCAATCCGGTTGCCTGCCATCACCGGTCAGTCAGGTCACTTCTCGAGATTGGAGAGGTCGGCCGTGACCTCCACCAGAGGTTTGGGTCTGCCAACACCCCAGCCCTGCAGATAATCAACGCCCATCTCCTCGAGTTTAACGATGATGGCATCGTTCTCAACGGATTCAGCGATAGTTTCCTGACCCAGGAAATGCGCCAGATCATTGATGGAGCGCGCCATGGCATAGTCGCTGCGACTTTTGTCGATACCGGTGATAAAGCTGCCGTCGATTTTCACGTAGTCCACGGGTAGTTCGCGCAAATAATTGTGGCTGGCGAGGCCCGTGCCAAAATCGTCGATGGAAAACTTGCAGCCGATATTCCTGAAGGCACGCACGAAGTCGGCGGCCTTGACCAGATTAGAAATAGTACCGGTCTCGGTAATTTCAAAACACAGGCGACTGGTGCCGACCCCAAACTGTGAAATCTGCTCCAGCAGATACTCCATAAAGCTATCATCCGTCACACTCGCGCCGGACAGGTTGATGGCCAGACTGGGCACCACTTTCTGTTCGTCCATCAACTGGCTGATCCAGGTAAAGGCCTCGCGCACTACCCAGCGGTCTACCAGTGTCATGAAGCCGTAGCGTTCCGCCGACTGGATAAATTCCCAGGGTGAGGACACCGAGCCGTCTTTGTTGGCAAGTCCCAGCAGCAACTCATAGTGGAGCGTAGAATTTGTGCGGTCGCTCACTGCAGTCTGCACGATGGGCTGGGCGCGCAGAATAAACCGCTCGGAGGCAAGCGCATTCTCCAGGTCCTGCCGCGTGCGGGTTCGTTCAAGCTTATAGGCGCTGACTCGGCTTTGTTCCTCCTCGTATTGCACCACCTGGTTGCGTCCCTGCTGTTTGGCATGGCGCATCGCAGAGCGGGCGGCATCCAGTACTTCTTCGACGTCGGGGCTGTGCTCGAGAATCGCTGCGATACCGATGGAAACAGTAAAGCTGACATTCTCCCCCTCGATGTCTATCGAGCTGGCTTCAATATCATTGCGTATTTGCTCAGCGACCTGCACTGCTTGCTCCATGGAGCGATCCAGCAGTAGCACTGCGAATTCATCTCCCTCTATCCTCGCCGAAGAAGACTTCTTGCCGTGTAGCTGGGCTAAGAGTTTGGCAAATTCCAACAGTACCTGATCGCCGCTGATCCGGTCATACACCTCGTTGACCAACTTGAACTGATCAATGTTCAGGTAGAGCACGGCGTGTTGGGCATGTTTGAGATGACTGTGGCGCAGTGCGCGTTGCACCTGGTCGATAAACGTCTCTCGATTGATCAACTTGGTCAGCGTGTCGTGATTGCGAGCAAAGCTGAGGGATTTCTGCACATGCTCCAGTGTGTGGTACATGCTCTGGTCGACAACAGATAACCTGTCCGCCGGCGCCGGTGGTTGTACTCCCTGACTCAATTGCCTGGCCAGCTTTATGGCACTCAAGTCTGCGATCTTCTGGCCGCGCTCATTGACAAAACTATAGCGATCTCGGGACGGACTGCACCAAGCGAGCTGCATGCGCTTTTTCCTACCAGTTTTATCGTGGTAGGTCAGCCAACTCCCTTTCTCCAGTTGCTCAACGCGATTGACCCAGCGTCTTAACCGGGGCAGGTCCTCAATCCTGGCGCGCAGTTCTGCCGGCTCGGGTTCGAGGCTCGACTGCTCCTGACGGACGGGTGCGGATTCAATGGCAACTGTTCCCGCCAGAATGTCACGCAATTGCTCAAGCACTTCCTCGTGGGCGATGTTAGTGGGAAGTGCACTGGAGATTTGCTGGCCGATCAGATCTATAAACGGTTCGGCTTCCATGCTGCGCTGCACGCTATGGTCATCATCGACCTCGCTGTGTCGTCGCTCTCCAAGCCATAGGCAAAGCAGATCCAGAGTTTTGATTTGTTCCTTCCAGGCCCCGCTGTCCTGGCCGTCCCGGACATGCGTTAGTACGAGCAGGTCGCGCCAGCCGGCATCGATCAGATCCTGGAGCACTTTTGGTGCTGTCGGCGGCTGGATCCTGGCGCTGATGATTTTGGCCACCTCACGTCTGGCCTCGGCCAGTTTTTGCTGTCCCTCCTGGGTGCGCACGACCCGCTCAATATTGCGTGATAAGGCGCGTTCCTGCTGGGTCGCCAACTTTTCGATCTTGCCCAGCGCGGCTTCGAACACGGAGTCGTCATTTTCATAATCGTGGACGATGCTATCAACAATACTGTTGATACGACTTTCCAGCGCTTTGTTGGGAAAGTTTGCGGAGGCCGCCAGACGCGACAATTTGTTGACCACATTGCGGGCGGTATGGGTGTGGTCCACAAAGAATCGAGGGTCCAGCAGGGCCAGCTTGGCCAGCGGAATTTGCAGATTACCCAGTGCCGGCTTCAGCTCGGCGCTTACATCCAGTTGGGACTTGATCGTGCCAAACAGGTTGTCGACCATGTCCAGCTGGTTGAGACTGTCGGCAGTGAGGCCGCTGGTGTTCTGGAGGCCGCCTATTTGTTCCTTGTTGCTCGCCAGATAGGCGCGCAAAGAGTCACTTTGCTGCACATCCTCACGCACCTGAGAATTGCGTTGCAGTGCACTCAGTGCCTTGGCGATGGATTGTGCGTCTGCCAGCCTGCTCTGGTCCAGCTCGGTGCTGGCCACTGTAGCGCCGCCCCAGGTGCCGCTCACGGCGACGCCTCCGGACAGCGCATTGCCATCGGCGAGTCCTTCAGCTTCGCGCTTGAAATTCAGGGCGTCGACCACTGAGCGATAGAGGCTGGCGGGATTGGCCGTGCCCAGCGCACCGCCGTGGTGCTCTCCCAGCTGCCGATGATATTGGTTTAGCTCGTTGATGGCAGATGTCAGTGGCGCGAGGGCATTGCGCTGCGTCTCGAGTTGGCTAGCCGATAGCAACTCTGATTGCTGCACGGTGGAAGTGTGGCGACGTATTTTTGGTTCCGGCCTGCGCAGTGGCTGATTGCGGTTGAGCAGGGTGCCTTTGGTTTGAATTTCTTTCTCTACATCGGGCAGGACATGGTGCTCCGCCAGCAGGGTGTTCAAGGGCGCATAGTAGCCATCCAGCTGACGAATAAAGCGCTTGGCAAAGTAGTCGAAGATATGAGAGAACACATTCTGCGGGATGTTTTCATCCCGCAAGGCACGCTGAAACGCACGGCACAACTGCCGCACGTGAATAGGCAATCGCACGCGGTTGGGATCCGCATCGATAAGGACCGCCAGGCGCACCGTCAGGGCTTCCAGCGCCAGCTTGTGCAGGTCCTCACCTAACGTGACCGTGCGATCAATAGCCAGGAAATCTTCGAACTCCTGCAGGTTTATCAGGTCCAGCTCGTCGGTGCTGCCGATCGTGTACTGCCACAGCTGATCGTCGCTGCTTTGTGGGGTCAAATCCCGAAAGTAGCTGGTGACTTGCAGCATGATTTGGTCGGTGATGCTGACAGCTCTGTTTTTGACAATGCTCATCGCGTCGAAGTGAAAATTTTTGCCGCTGTCGAGCAGTTTGATGCGTGAGGCGAGCTCCAGCAGGTAGCCGGTAAGATCAATGAAAAAGGGCGCCAGGGCAGCTCTGAGTTCATCCATGCATTGCGTTTGCAGGGTATCCAGGAGCGTAGCGTACTCTGCGGTTGCTGCCATGGCGGGCGAGCTCGTATGGCGTGCGTTCGCGGCACCTACGCCCGGCGCAAAGCCTCCGACAATGGCTTCGCGGAAGCGGGCTGCCACGGCCGCATCGGCTGATACGAATTCCAGCGTAAGACTGTCGCGGTACGCAGTGGCAATTCTGACCTGTACGTCTTTAACTGCAATGGGTGTGTTGCCCGCCCCGGTAAGTGACAAGGTCGCCATAGAACCGGGTTCGACGTCAGTGAGGTCACTCGAATGGGGGTTATTCAGTGGGTGCACGGCGTCGAGTTGCAGGCGCCCATCCAGCAGTGACGATAGGTGACCTGCCAGATGCACCGTTTCATCCAGTATGAGGATCGCTGCAAGCGTAGCTGGCTGTGTTCGGGCGTTGGACATGGTACCTCTGGTAAGGCCGTGCTCAAGTAGTGCGACGCTGTCATTATCGTTAGATTCAGACTGGCCGAAGTATACCTTGATATGCCCACGCTACAAGAACCCGAGGCCAGCCGCGCGCCACTGCGGCGGGTGTTGTGGTCTTCCCGTTGGAGCGGCGTATGGCGGTCACAGCTGGGGGTTTGCCGCACCCAAAAAAGCCGGCTTCTCGCCGCCACCGTGGACCGCGAAGCTGGTACCGCTGACGTAGGATGCCAAGGGCGAGGCCAGGAACAGGCAGGCCCGTCCCACATCCGCCGGCACCGCCATGCGGCCCAGTGGGATGGTGGCTCCCACGGCGGCAATGCCGTCCTGGTCACCATAGTGCAAATGCGCTTGCTCGGTCTGCGTGAGGCCGACGACCAGCGCATTGACGCGCACTTTGGGCGCCCACTCTACGGCCAGCGAGGTGCCCAGGTTCACCAGTCCCGCCTTGGCCGCACCATAAGCGGCGGTGCCGGGCGAGGGACGAATGGTACTGACGCTGGCGATATTGATGATACAGCCCCCCGCTGCCTGTGGTTGCATGACCCGGTTGGCCACCTGGCTGAAATTCAGTGGCGCAATCAGGTTGAGTCGGATGATGGCTTCCGAAAAACGCGGTGATGCGGTGGCAGCCGCAGCGAAGGGGGCGCCCCCGGCATTATTTACCAGCACATCGATGCGCCCAAAACGCTGCACTGCGAAGGCCACACAGGCTTCAATTTGCTCGTAGTCCCGCACATCGCAAAGGGTGAACAGCGCCTGGCGGTCGCCGCTCTGCGGGAGTAAATCGGGTGCTGATCTGCCACAGATGAGCACATCGGCACCGGCGGCGAGGAAACATTCGCTGATCCCTTTGCCGACACCTTTGCCGCCACCGGTGACGATCACTGTTTTGCCGGTGAAATCCAGCGGGTTGTCCATAATGTGTCTCCTGATGGCAGCTGGTAAGTGACAGAAGGCCGGCACTGCGCCGCGCTTGAGATCAGACCGTGATTTACATAATATGCTCGGGCTGAGCGTATCCTAACTGAATTCCCATTGGCTGGAAATTTAAGGCGGGCACCCAACGACCAGCATACGGGACAATCCACTGGCAATTGCATACCGGCAACGGCACACCACTTCTATCGGGAACACGCTTTATGACAACTGAAAGTTTACCCGTGCTCGCCATTCTGGGCGGCACCGGGGATTTGGGGACCGGTTTGGCCCGACGCTGGGCGCAGGCCGGATACCAGGTCATTATCGGCTCGCGCACGCTGGATAAGGCCGAGGCCGCCGTCGCAGATTTGCGCGAGGTCATGGCGGAACGTGGCGTTACCGCAGTGAATGTGCGCGCAATGGAAAATCTGGCTGCTGCGCAGGCCGCCGATATCGTCACACTGACGGTACCGTTCAGCCACCAGACAACGACGCTGGAACTGGTAAAACCGGCCTTGCACGGCAAGATACTGATCGACGTGACCGTACCACTGGTGCCGCCTAAAGTGGCGCGGGTGCAATTGCCCGTGCAGGGCAGTGCTGGTCAGATCGCCCAGGAACTTCTGGGTGACGACGTGGACGTGGTATCCGCATTCCAGAATGTGGCCGCCGTGCATTTGCAGGAGGGCCTCGGACTGCACTGCGATGTCCTGGTCAGTGGCAACAAAAAAGTCGCCCGCGATGCGGTAGTAACGCTGGTAGAGGCGGCGGGAATGCGCGGCCTGCACGCCGGTATGATTAACAACGCTGCCGCCGCCGAAGCGTTGACCTCGGTACTGATCACCATCAACAAGCAGTACGGTTGCCACGCGGGTATCAAAATTACCGGTTTGGATGATGCGCACTAGATGACAGCCAGGCTGGAGCTGATTCCCCTGCAGCGCTTTCCGCTGGTGGAACCCGGAGATGACCTGGCACAACTGATTTTCGATGCCCTGCGCGACAATGGCCTCAGTCTGCTAGAGGGCGATGTTTTAGTGGTGGCACAAAAGATCGTCTCCAAGGCGGAGAACCGGTATGTGCGTTTGGCGGACGTCAGCGTCAGCCCCGAGGCTCTCGTCCTGGCGGAACAGGCTGGCAAGGATCCCCGGCAGGTGCAACTGATCCTGGAGGAGAGCAGGGCAGTGTTGCGGGTGCGACCTGGCGTGATCATTGTTGAACACCGCAACGGTTATGTACACGCCAATGCCGGTATCGACAAATCCAATATTTTTCGGGCGGCGGACGATCCCCGCGTCCTGCTGTTGCCGATCGACCCAGATGCCTCGGCGCGTGCGCTTCGACGCGGCCTTGCCGAGCGTGGCGCGATCGCTCCACAGGTCATCATCAATGACAGTATGGGGCGGGCCTGGCGCAACGGCACCGTGGGATTGGCTATTGGTACAGCGGGCCTGGCGCCACTCAATAACCAGATCGGTGACGTGGATATGTTCGGCAACGTGCTGGAGGTGACGGAACCTGCGGTGGCGGATGAGTTAGCGGCCGGCGCATCGTTGGTGATGGGCCAGGCCGCTCAGGCCTGTCCGGTGGTGCTGGCCCGCGGCGCCGGGCTGAAGCCCTGGGACGGCGGATCCGCGGGGTTGCTGCGCGACAAGTCGATTGATATGTTCCGCTAATGGGTAGTGTCGGAACATCGGTACTGGCCTTGTCCGGCGGCGTGGGCGGCGCGAAACTGGCGTTGGGCCTGGCGGATGTTTTGTCGCCGGGGCAATTGCATGTGGTGGCCAACACCGCAGACGACTTCAGGCACCTGGGGCTGCACATCAGTCCCGATATCGATACGCTACTTTATACCCTCTGCGAGAAATCCAATGAGGAGTTGGGCTGGGGGCTTGCGGGCGAGACCTGGAATGCCATGGATGCCCTGCAGCGCCTCGGCGGTGACACCTGGTTTCGCCTTGGTGACCAGGATTTGGCGACACACTTGTGGCGCACCGATCTGCTCGATCGGGGCGAGAGTCTGTTGCACATTACCGATAGACTCGCGCGGCAGTTGGGTGTTGCCAGCCATATTCACCCCATGTGTGAGGAACCGGTGCGCACCACGGTGCACTGCGCGGACCGCCGTTTGCCATTTCAGTACTATTTTGTGAAGGAGCAGTGCGCACCTGCGGTCACCGGGTTCAGCTTCGAAGGTATCGCGGACACGCAGCCCAACGCCACAGTGATGGCGCTGTTGTATGAAGCAGCGTTTACGGCGATCGTAGTGTGTCCCTCCAACCCCTACGTCAGCATTGATCCGATACTGCAGGTGCCCGGCTTTTGGACAGTCCTGCGCGACAATCCGGCGCCGGTAGTGCTGGTGTCGCCCATCGTGGCGGGTCTGGCGATCAAGGGCCCGGCCGCAAAAATGATGGCGGAGTTAGGGGTGCCTGTCACCGCGCTTGGGGTGGCCCAGCACTACTGCGAGCGCTACCCCGGACTGTTGGATTATTTCGTAATCGATGCGAGTGACGCTACACTGGCGACAGAGATTGCCGGGTTGGGAGTAAAGGTGGCCGTGGCACCGACCATCATGAAGAGCAGGGACGACAAGCAGCGGCTGGCGCGTTTCACCCTGAACCTGGTGGCGAGCTAGGCCTTATGGCACAAGCTTTGGTGCCACTGAAGGATCTGGTACAGGCCAAGTCGCGTCTGTCTGGGCTGCTGTGTCCCTCCGAGCGCAGCGCGCTGGCCAAGGCTATGGCCGAAGATGTGCTCAGCGTGCTCGCCGGCCATAGCGCGATACAGCAAATCACCCTCGTGTCCGATGATCCGGGCGCGGCTTTGCTGGCACGTAAATATGGGGCGCAGTGCTGGTCGGAAAGGTCGTTAGGCGCGCGCGGGCTGAACGCCCTGATGCAGAGCGCCAGCGCACGTCTGTTGGCAGATAGTGAGGAACACCCACTATTAGTAATGCATGGCGACCTACCGCTGTTGACGGCGGATGACATCAGCGCCGTGCTGGCTAGCCAAGGCAAGTTGCAAGGGCTCATAATTGGTTGTGATCGCCGGCGCAGGGGTACCAATCTGCTGGCCTTTAGCGCTGCCTGTGTGCCGCGTTTTTGTTTCGGTGCGGACAGTTGCGACGGGCATAGTGCCAGCGCCCGCGGTGCTGGCATAGCGGTGCAAATACTGCAAAGATTGGGTATCAGCGTGGATGTGGACGAAGCGCCGGATTTGAAATTCGTTATGGAGCGCATGCATTTGAACCCGATCGGTAACACCGCACAATTGCTTTATACTACGGAGCTGGGAGCGCGTGTCTCATTGGCCCTGGCAGCGATGTTGGGCGATGGACCGCCGCTTCATGCAGCCCTTATCGATGATACGGACACAGGAATAGCGAATTGATGTCAGATTGGCAAACGTTGCGCGAGCAACTGTTACAGGGCGTTGTGCCCAGTGAGCAGCAAGCATTATCGCTGGCGAACTTCGATGATACGGCGGCGCTGGTTGAGGCGGCCGCCGTCCTGCGCCATCGCGGTCACGGCAATGTGGTCACCTATTCTCGCAAGGTATTTATTCCCCTGACACACCTGTGCCGGGATGTCTGTCACTATTGTACTTTTGCGCGCACGCCAAAGAAAATTGACCAGCCGTATATGCCCGTCGAGGAGGTTCTAGCGCTCTGCCGACAGGGAGCGAGCATGGGTTGCCAGGAAGCACTATTTACCCTGGGGGAAAAACCGGAGCTACGCTATAGCGCCGCGCGCCAGGCTCTCAAGGCTATGGGGTTCGCCAGTACGCTGGACTATGTCAGGGAAGTCGCGGGCCGGGTGCTGGCTGAGACCGGGCTACTGCCGCATATTAATGCCGGCTGCATGGATGCTGATGAGTTAGCTGGCTTGCGCCAGGTGAGTGCCTCCATGGGTATTATGCTGGAGTCCGCATCGTCGCGTTTATGCGAGAAGGGCATGCCCCACTACGGTTCGCCTGATAAGGAGCCGACCCGTCGCCTGCAGACGATAGAGCTGGCGGGCCAGGCGGCAGTGCCGTTCACCTCGGGGATACTCATTGGTATTGGCGAAACCCGCCGCGAGCGGATTGAAGCCCTGCTGGCACTGCGCCAGGTCCACGACCGCTACGGCCATCTGCAGGAAGTCATTGTACAAAATTTCCGCGCTAAGCCCGGCACCCTGATGGCAGCGGCGCCGGAGCCTGACCTCAACGAATTGTTATGGACGATTGCGGTGGCGCGGCTGGTGTTTGGTGCGCACATGAATATCCAGGCGCCACCCAACCTCAGTCCCGGAGTCTTGCCGCAATTGATTGCGGCGGGTATCAACGATTGGGGCGGTGTTTCGCCATTGACCCCGGACTATGTGAACCCGGAAGCACCCTGGCCACATCTGGAGCGCCTGGCCGCTGAAACTGCCGCTGCCGGAAAATTTCTCGAACAACGACTCACGGTGTATCCAGCGTATGTGGTCGAGGGCGAGCGCTGGCTGGATGAGGGACTAACAACGGCAGTCATGCGACTCTCTGATGCCGCGGGCTTTGCCCGACGCGATGATTGGGTGCCCGGTGAGGAGCACGCCGTGCCCGCTATTGATGCGCAGCTGTTGGCCAGCGTGGCACATGCGGATGATGTCTCCCGTGAGGTGCGCGATATCGTCAGCCGGTGTCGTGCAACAGCCCCGTTGACGGAGGCAGATGTTACCCGCCTTTTCAACACCCGGGGCGCGGACTTCTCTTTCGTGGTCGCCCAGGCTGACGAATTGCGGCAGCAGGTCAACGGCGATACCGTAAGCTATGTCGTTAATCGCAACATCAACTACACCAACGTCTGCTATTTCAAATGCCAGTTCTGTGCCTTTTCCAAGGGTAAACTGAGCGAGAACCTGCGCGGCAGGCCCTACGACATTACCGGCGAGGATATCGCCGGGCGGTGTATCGAGGCCTGGGAGCGCGGCGCGACAGAGGTCTGTATGCAGGGTGGCATCCACCCTGATTACACGGGTCAGACCTACCTGGATATTGTGCACACAGTGCGTAGTGTGACGCCTGACATGCATATTCATGCGTTTTCCCCGCTGGAAGTATGGCAGGGCGCTGCCACACTCGGTATCAGTGTCCGGACATTTTTGCGCCAACTGCGCCTGGCAGGTCTCAATACGCTACCGGGCACGGCAGCGGAAATTCTGCACGATGAAGTGCGCGCGCAGCTGTGCCCCGACAAACTCAACACTGCGCAATGGTTGGAGGTCATGGCGGCAGCCCATGCCGAGGGTCTGCGCACCACGGCGACAATTATGTACGGCCATATTGATCGGCCGCGGCATTGGGCCAGCCACCTGCTGCATATCAGGGCGCTGCAGCAGCGTACTGGGGGCTTCACCGAGTTCGTGCCACTGCCCTTCGTGCATATGGAAGCGCCGATGTACCTCAAGGGTAGGTCGCGGCGCGGGCCCAGTTTTCGCGAAGCGGTTTTAATGCACGCGGTGGCGCGACTGGTCTTTCACGGGCTGATCGACAATATTCAGGCATCCTGGGTGAAGATGGGCCCGGAGGGTGTTGCCGCCTGCCTGAATGCGGGCGTCAACGACTTGGGTGGCTCACTGATGAACGAGAGTATTACGCGCGCCGCCGGTTCTGGCTATGGTCAAGAGTGGGCTCCGGCTCTGATGGAAGCGCAGATCCGCGCCGCCGGACGGAGCCCCCGCATGCGTACAACGCTGTACGCTGATGCGACGCCGGAACGTCGCAGGGCCGCGTTCGACGCCGCGGCTTTGGGTGTGATACACGGCGCCGCGGCTGGCAAGCAGCAACGTAGTAAGCGGCTGTCACCACCGGTCGAGATCCCAGCCACGCCCGAGGTGCTCGCAGTGCAATGGGTGCAACAGTCGCGCGACACTGCTGTCTACGAGAGCGTGGTGCTGATGGCAGCCTGCAATTGATTCGATAGCTGCCAATTGATTCGATAACTGCCACATGAGCGCAACGATCGGCAGAACCATTGATCTTGAGGCTAGCTGGCTGCTCGCGCTGGCAGCGGAATTTGAACAACCCTACATGCAGCAACTGCGCGCGTTCTTGCAGAGCGAGAAACACGCCGGCAAGCGCATTTTCCCCGCGGGCAAAGAGCTTTTTAATGCCTTTAGCCAAACCCCCTTGGCCAAGGTAAAGGTGGTTATCCTGGGGCAGGACCCCTATCACGGTGAGGATCAGGCTCACGGCCTGTGCTTCTCGGTGAAGCCCGGTGTCGCGGTGCCGCCCTCGCTCAAGAACATCTATAAGGAATTGCAGGCAGAGCTGGGCCTGCCGCCTCCTGCCCACGGACATTTGACGGCGTGGGCCGAGCAGGGGGTGCTGTTGCTAAACAGTGTGCTATCGGTGGAGTGCGGACGGGCGGCATCGCATCAGGGTCGGGGTTGGGAGA
>JANNXP010000084.1:0-25882 GCA_031409615.1 Haliea sp.
CACTGCCTGCTGGAAACAGCGCTCGGCGTGGCCAATGTGGAGGAGATCGCCAACGCCAGCCCGCGCATCCAGGGGATGAGTCTCGGCCCTGCTGATCTGGCCGCATCGCGGCGCATGAAGACCACGCGCATTGGCGGCGGGCATCCCGGTTATCTGGTGCGCGATGATCCTGATCCGCGCAATCCCGAGACGCCGCGCGCCACCCACCAGCAGGATCTGTGGCACTACACACTGGGGCGCATGATCGACGCCTGTGTCAGCGTCGGCGCCCTGCCCTTCTACGGCCCGTTTGGCGCGATCGACGATCCGCTGGCCTGTGAAGACCAGTTCCGCAACGCTTTCATTATGGGCTGTGTCGGTGCGTGGTCGTTGCACCCCAGCCAGATCGAGATTGCCAAACGGGTATTCACGCCGCCACCTAACGAGGTCGCGTGGGCGAAACGGGTACTGGAGGCGCTGCCAGATGGCAGTGGCGCCGTGATGGTGGACGGCAAGATGCAGGACGATGCGTCGTGGAAGCAGTGCAAGGTGATGGTGGATCTGGCGCGATTGATTGCTGACAAAGATCCTGAACTGAAGGCGCTTTATGGATTTTAACTAAGCGGAATTCATCTCCCAGGTGACCGCTCCGAGCGCGCTGCGTGTTGCCCCCTTGAAGGCATGCGCTTTTCAACCGAGAGGGGGTATCCGGAACTCAGGACTGCGGCAACGCAAGCCGAACATTTAGGGCCACAGTAAAGACCCCGTCAATTTTCAGTAGCTTGGCGACGCGAGAAAGTAAGCGCTTAAAAATTGTTGCTCTGACCCCAATCACTGACCCCTATTACAAACCCCCATCGCCAAGGCGTGTCAGCTTTTTTTACATATTGACACGCACTCCCAACGCATTTGCACACAACATACTGATCTTATTGACGTGGTATAGATCTTGCTTTATTTCTACTGCATACCAAAAATAACAAGGGCGAAAGTCAGATGAAAAAAATTGTATGCAGCGTTTTGGTGGTCATGGCGTTGGCATGGGCCGGATCGGCGAGCTCCGCGCTATTACCCCCTGTCATCGTGGGTGGAACCGAATGGTTGCAGCCGCTGGATTTCACCAGCTACTCCTGGAATACCCTCAACACGGTCTGTAGTGAAACCACCGGGGCATGCACTGGCTCCCTGGGGGGGAATGACCTGACGGGCTGGACCTGGGCGAGCGTCAGTGACATGAACGCACTGCTCAACTATTACATTGGAACAGCGGCGCTGGGCCTCGGCCCGAGCCAGGTCACCTCAGCGGCTGATTGGGTCACTGAGATGCTGGCAGACGGATTCCTGCGCACAGAGACGTCCGCCCCCCCATTTGCATCGAATTGGATTTCTGGCAGATTGCGGACGAGTAGCACCTCTAGCTCTTCGTACATAGGCCGCATGGGAAATTTAACTATCCCTCCATTTGGGACATTAACCATCGCAGATACTGACCAGACCATTGGTAAGTCTTTCTCTACAAACTTCGCAGGAGCATGGCTCCACCGAGGAGATCTCACTACGATCGCGGTACCCATCACCGATACTCTCACCCTTGTGGGGCTAGGCCTGTGTGGACTGGGCTTCATCCGTCGGACACACGCGCTTTACGCCTAGTCGACACGCAACTAGCTCAGGGTCAGAGTCACTTTACAAGGTCGCGTGGGCCAAACATGTGCTGGAAGCATTGCCAGATGGCAGTGGCGCCGTGATGGTGGACGGCAAAAGGGCACGCCCTCAGGTGGACTGCGGGGCAACACACAGCTGGTGGCGCAGAGGCAATAGAATCTTTGGGACTACTCCGATAGTAGCGGTCCTGAGTTCCGGATACCCCCTTGAGGGCGTGAGCTTTTCAACCGAAAGGGGGTATCCGGAACTCAAGGCTGCGGCAAATCAGTACACGGTAATTTGATAACGATTCTGCCTATTCATCCAACATCACCCCCACCTCATTCCCCGCATACACCACATCAAACACACGCAACGCGCGACAGGGTTCTTCCGAGGCGCGTAGCAAGCGGCCATCAGCGAGAGCAAATTGATACTGGTGCAGGGAACACGCAATAACGCCTCCTTCAATCGATGCCGCCGCCAGCGGATGGCCGCGGTGCGGGCAGTGCGCCTCCAGCAGAAATAATTCACCGAGCCGCTGGATCAGCAGTAGCTGGAGGTTGTCGATTTTAAATTGGCGGATGTAGTCATCATGAAGATTGATTAACTTTTCCAGGGGATAGAAACGCATCAGGCCGGGCGTCGGTTACAGCTGATCCATAATTTGCCGGACGGCGGCAAATGCGGTGATTTCCTGCCGCTGCACCGCCTGTTCCAGCGCGGGCAGCAAGGCTTTGACTTTGGCATTCTGGGCCAGCTTCAACAGCAGCATCTCATTCAGTAACTGATGCATCCAGTCCAGGTTTTGCCGGGTGCGATTGCTGGCAAAGGCCTGCAGCTGAAGAGCCTCGATGTGGTATTCGAGCACCATGTTCCACACGGTATCGATGTTGCTGTTATTCAGTGCCGAGCAGGTCATCACTCGGGGCGTCCAGAAACTGTTGTGGCGCAGCAGGCTCATGGCGCTGGTGTATTGCCGCTGGGTCATGGTGGCGAGGCGCTCACTGTCACCATCGGCTTTGTTAATGACCAGCGCATCGGCCAGTTCCATGATGCCCTTCTTGATGCCCTGTAATTCATCGCCGCCACCGGGCAGCATCAACACCATGAAAAAATCCACCATACCGGCAACCTGGTACTCAGACTGCCCCACTCCGACGGTCTCTACCAGGATCACATCGTAGCCGGCGGCTTCACACAGCAGCATGGTTTCACGGGTTTTTTGCGCCACACCGCCCAGCGCGCCTGCCGCTGGTGTGGGCCGGATAAAGGCTTCCTCACGGCGCGACAATTCTTCCATGCGCGTCTTGTCGCCGAGTATGGAGCCACCGGCAATCGGTGAGCTGGGGTCGACGGCGAGCACCGCCACACGCTTGCCCTGCGCGATCAGGTACAGGCCGAAGGCTTCAATAAAGGTCGATTTGCCGACGCCGGGCACGCCGGTGATACCAATGCGGATGCTGTTGCCGCTATGGGGCAACACCTGCTCCAGAATGTCCTGCGCCTGCTCTCGATGTGTATCGAGTTTACTTTCAACGAGGGTGATGGCCTTGGCCAGGGCGCGGCGGTTGCCGCTGAGAAGTTCTTGCAGATCGAAGCTGGTCATTCAGGCCTGCGCTACTTTCACCGCTTCCAGCACCTCACGTGCGCACTGGGGAATCGGCGTACCCGGCCCAAAAATACACTTCACACCAGCATTGTAGAGATAGTCGTAATCCTGCTTGGGAATTACGCCTCCGGCAATCACGATAATATCGTCAGCGCCCTGTTTTTTGAGTTCCGCCAACAACTGCGGCACCAACGTTTTGTGTCCCGCCGCCAGCGACGACGCGCCGACCACGTGAACATCGTTTTCTATCGCCTGACGCGCCACTTCTTCCGGCGTGGAAAACATGGGTGACAGATCGATATCAAAGCCGACATCGGCAAAGGCTGTTGCCACCACCTTGGCGCCACGGTCGTGGCCGTCCTGCCCCATTTTGCAGACCAGCATACGGGGCCGGCGGCCAAACTGCTGCACGAAAGCGTCAATATCGCTGCTGATACCCTGCCAGTTTTGATCATGCTCAAACGCGGCGCCGTAGACACCGGAGACGGTCTGCGCCTGTGCCTTAAAACGGCCGAATTCACGTTCCATAGCGAATGATATCTCCCCAATGGTGGCGCGCCGACGGGTGGCCTCAATGGCCAGCGCCAGCAGATTGCCCGCGCCACTGACCGCACACTGGTAAATCTCCTCCAGTATAGCCTCTACCTGCGATTCATCGCGATTAGCACGTACGCTGGCCAGCCGTGCCAACTGCGACTCGCGCACAGCGTCGTTGTCGATCTCGAGAATATCAACATGATCTTCCTTCTCCAGCAGGTATTTATTGACGCCAACTATCACGTCCTCACCCCTGTCGATACGTGCCTGCTTCCTGGCGGCGGCTTCCTCGATGCGCAATTTTGGCATGCCGGTTTCAATGGCTTTGGCCATGCCGCCCGCGGCCTCAACTTCCTCAATCAATTCCCAGGCTTTGTCAGCCATGTCCTGGGTGAGACTTTCCATCATGTAGGAACCGCCCCATGGGTCGACAACCCGGGTGATGCCCGTCTCTTCCTGAATGATCAGCTGGGTATTGCGCGCAATCCGCGCGGAAAATTCCGTTGGCAGCGCGATGGCCTCGTCCAGCGCATTGGTGTGCAGTGACTGCGTACCGCCAAATACGGCCGCCATTGCTTCAATCGTGGTGCGCACCACATTGTTATACGGATCCTGTTCCGTCAGGGACCAGCCGGAGGTCTGGCTGTGGGTGCGCAACATAGAGCTCTTGGGATTTTGCGGATTAAACTCGGCAACAATACGCGCCCACAGCAGGCGCGCCGCGCGCATCTTGGCGATCTCCATGTAGAAGTTCATGCCGATGCCCCAGAAGAAGGACAGGCGCGGTGCGAACTCGTCAATACCCAGGCCCGCTGCGATCGCGGTGCGAATGTACTCTTTACCGTCGGCCAGCGTGTAGGCCAATTCCAGTGCGGCGTTGGCACCGGCTTCCTGAATATGGTAACCGGAGATGGAAATCGTATTGAAACGGGGCATATTGGCGGAGCAGTAAGCGATGATATCGCCAATGATTTTCATGCTGGGCTTGGGCGGATAGATGTAGGTGTTGCGCACCATGAATTCTTTGAGAATGTCGTTCTGGATCGTGCCTGTCAGTTGCTTCTGCGTGACGCCCTGCTCTTCGGCCGCCACAATGTAACCGGCCAGGATCGGCAGCACGGCGCCGTTCATGGTCATGGACACCGACACCTTATCCAGCGGAATACCGTCGAACAGGATTTTCATGTCCTCTACCGAGTCGATGGCCACACCTGCCTTGCCCACGTCACCGGCCACGCGCGGATGGTCGGAGTCATAACCACGGTGCGTCGCCAGATCGAAGGCCACGGAAACGCCCTGCCCACCCGCTGCCAATGCCTTGCGATAGAATGCATTGGAGGCTTCAGCTGTCGAAAATCCAGCATATTGCCGAATGGTCCACGGGCGGCCGGTATACATGGTGGCCTGCGGGCCGCGCACGTAGGGCGACATACCCGGCATGGTATCGGCGTACTGCAGCGATGCCATATCAGCGGCGGTGTAAAGCGGCTTGACGGCGATGTCTTCGGCCGTGTGCCAAATCAGCGTGTCCGGACTCTTGCCATTGGATTGCTCACTGGCCAGCGCCGCCCAATGTTCGGGTGTCGCGGCAGCCTTGTCATAAATCTTGTCGTCTATCTTGTCGTCAATCTTGTCACTCATGGAAAAATCTCAATGGTCCGCAGCAGGTTGACTGAGTTCAATGAGCACCCCGTCGCAGCTCTTGGGATGAATAAAAATGATCCGCGACCCGTGCGCCCCCGGCGTCGGGGCATCAGCGAGAAACTGATAGCCCTTTTCCCTCAGGCGCGCGACATCCGCATCAATATCGTCGGAGCGAAAGCACAGGTGATGGAGTCCGCCGCCCTTCTTTTCCAGGTAGGTCGCCACCGGGCCTTCACCATTAAGTGGGTAGACCAACTCGATGCTGGTAGGCGGCAACGGTAGAAAGGCGGCTGTGGTTTTGGCCTCTTTCACGTCTTCCCTGCCACCCAGTGGCAGGCCGAAATCGGTCACAAACCGTTGTATGGCTTTTTCCAGATCCGGCACAGCGATGGCGATATGGTCCAGTGCGGTAATCATGTGTTGTCCTCTCCTCTATAGCCGCTTATAGCTGCTGCAAAAACTGGTTGGTGACCAACAGGCGTTGTGCGGCGATATCCTCGGCGCAGACCTCTACCGCAATCTCATCGGGAATAATCTTGAAGATCGGCTGCCCTTTTTTAATGATACTGCCATCGGTATCCAGCAGCACTTTGGCGATAGTGCCTGAAAAAGTAGCGTAAACCTTGTTGAACATTTTCATCACTTCCACAATAAATAAGGGATCACCCGCATTGAAGTGATCGCCCTCACGGACATAGGCATCATGCGCCGGCGTTTCGCGCGAGTAAAACATGCCGCCGCTTTCCGCCAAAATTTCGTCTGAGCGAGCCACCGGCGGGGGCACCAGGACCTTTGACATCGCTGCCTGTAACGCTTCGTCGGTGAGGCGCTGCGGTATATGAATACTCAGATCGGCATTTACCGTGAGCGCATAAAACCCTGTCGCCTCGGCAATGCTGGGCAATATGGCCATGATATCGGCACCTGCCTGAAACCCGCAGTGTGCACTGCGAACCCTCTCCCATAGCGAGGCGTCAAACCCCGGTGGTGGCTCGGTCAGGTCCAGAACCGAACACAGCTCAAGCCAGTCATCGGCGGCAGCGCGCGTAGACAGCTCACCATAGAATGCCAGGGCGTCCTGCAGTATCGTGTTGTCATGATCCCAGATCATCACGGCTGCCGGAGGCTTGTCGCCAGCCACATAGTCCATGTTCAGGAAGTGATAGGTCTCGGCCAGCAATTCGATCGGATTCTCGTTCCAACAGATTTTGCCATCAATCATCGTGTAGCAATCTCGATTGAGGCTCAACCAGCCACTAAGCATATGTGGCTCAGCCAGCAGTTTCGCCAGAGGCCGCAGCAACAACGACTCCTTCAACTGCAGCGTCTCGGCCAATGCCGCGTTCGCTTCTCCCTCGACCTCGGCCAGCGCCGCCTTACCAAGAGATTTATAGGCCTGCTCAAGGTCGAGGTTGCTCGCTTGCTGTTGCAACTCACCGACTGCTGTCAGATAGGGAACAATAAAACGCGTGGTGGGCCGGGCGTTAATATTCTGGCCGATAAACCAATTCACCAAGCCGTAGTGAAACTCCAGATTGGTGGCCAGATCCTGTCCGCGCATCCGCGTCTGACGAATCGTTTCGGCCATGCGCTGGTAGGCCTCAAGGCGTGTGTCACCCACTGTCAGCAACAGCGCGATGTTCGAATCATATGCGCCGGCCAGCGTATACTTCATGAACACGTCGGTGTCGGGATTGTGCAGACTGATGCCCTGGTCGTCGCGAATTTCGCCTTCGGTGGCATCACTCCAGGACTCGATCACCCCGCCAGCATGGGGCTGTAGCGCCTGATTGGTGGCGTTGAGCCGTGCCTCGACACTGTCGTTCATGCGCACCAGACGTTCTGGCCTCGGCAACTTTTCCGGGTGTGCCGCCAGCAGCACCATGGCTTCGACCAGAGACTCCACGACAAAATATTCTTCCGCGTTATCCGGATTGACAAATTTGAGGGCATAACACAATTCAGTAACACGGTGTTCCACCTGAATACGGGTATTCATCTCCATAAAGAAATGCTTGTCGCGATCGACGATACATTCGAAGGTGGAGACAGAGTCCAGCCCCACCGCCGCTCCGAAATTCTCCGCCTCCTGCTCCATGGCCTGTAGCGTCACCAAATCCTGCTTCAGAACGCGAACTTCGTCGGCCTGACCGCTAGCCTGCGCCTGGGCGAGCGCTCGTTGTAGCGACTCCATGGTCACCGACACTTCCAGCAATTTCTGCTCGTGCATCTGCAGGGAACAATCGCGCCCACCCATCGACAGACACCAGCGGCCGTTGCCGATGACCTGTATCTCCTGGTGACGCGTGGTCTCGATATTCAGTTCGACCAACACGTTCTTGTTATCCCCAACGCCGGTCGTCTTCACCTCGTTGAGAATTTCACGCACCATTTCTGCGGTACGGGCTGAATCTCCGATACCAAGGATCCGCTGCCCCTTGCCCCCGCCTCCACTGATCGCCTTGAGGCGCACCCGGTTTTGCGGATAATCCTTGGCCATGCGCACTACCGCCTCGGTAAGCGTCGCGCACAATTCGTCGACTGTATAAAGGTCCAGGCCGCCCTTGTAGGAGGCAGCGAGCACGATGTCGGCTTTGTCTTCGAGGGTGATTGATTTATCGGCCAGCGTCGCGGGATCGACGGCCAGGCTGTGTTTGCTCACCAGCGTCTGCAGTGCGGCGACATCGGGATACTTTTTGAGCAGAGTCAGCGCCGTGCCATTATCGATACCCGGCGTGATGGAGACACCACATTTCAGCGCGGTGCGTTTCGCCTCATCTTTCAGACCAGCGTCGTGCACAGTGCGTGAGCAGGGACCTATAAAATTGAGCCCGGCCTGCTCCATGGCCGCTACCATGGCCTCATCCTCGGCCATAAAACCATAGCCGGCAAAAATCGCGTTGTAGTTATTTTCCCGTGCAATATTGATAATCTGTTGAATGCGTTCCTCGCGCTCCTCCTTGTTGGCACCACTGTAGTCAGGGACACGATGCACCCGGTCCGGATCGGTCAATGAGCGCAGCTCAGGTGCGAGCGCATTGCGATAGACAATAGAATCCTTTTCCGACAGCAGGATGCCAAAGTGGGTGATACCCATCTCACAGAACACGTCCATCGCCTCTTTTCTAATCGGCCCGCGACAGATAATAAGCGGTCGTATAGACGTGCAGTCGAACTGCCGCTCCCATCCGGTGTCCCTGTCACCCAGCTTGCGATCGCGATGGATAAGCGGGTTACTCAGGTAAAATTCGTTGGACACGCCTGTTTTCCTCTAAAGTGATGGTGCTGGAGATAGTGCCGGGGACCGGTCTAGTGGAACTCGCGTTGCACAGACTGCAGCGGTTCGGGCCGGTAGCGTCGCAGATAAAATGCCATGTTTTCCGCCAGCACCTGGCGCAGGTCCGAGGGCATGACGATTTGTGAGATGGAACCAAGACTCAACGCCTCATTCGGGTTCATCAGCTCCCTGGTGTACCGTTGCGCCAGCAGGGCCTCCTCGGATTTGACCCAATCAGTCACCAACTGCTGCGCGGCATCCGCCGCTTGCGCCGCCGACAAACCAGCCTTCAACTGGGCATCGGTCTCGGCTTTGCGCCTGACGGGAACCGCCCCGCGAATCTTGCGCAGTTCATCCTTGTACACATACTCCACGCCCGCAGGCCCCATCACCGCCACCCGCGTAGTGGGCAGGGCGACGACGAAATCGGCGCCCACGGGAATGCTATTGAACGCGGCATAGGCGCCGCCAAACGCGTTGCGCACCAGCACCAGAAAGCGCGGTGTGCGCAGATCCACGATAGCATCCAGCATGGCGCGCCCCGCCTGCACGATACCGCCACTCTCCTGCTCCTTGCCCGGCAGGAAGCCGGTGGTATCCTCAAGAAAAATGATGGGGATGTTGTACAAGTTGCAAAAACGGATGAAACGGGCGTTCTTGTAGGCCGCCGCGATATCCACCTGCCCTGATGCCACCGCCGAGTTATTGGCGACAAAGCCGATTACATTGCCGCCCATGCGTCCCAGAGCCGTCACGGTATTGCGGGCGCGCTCGGCCTGAATCTCCAGGAAGTCGCCGTGGTCGCACAACTGTTGAATCAAAATGGTAATGTCGATGGGTGTATTGAAGCCGGTGGATGAGTTGAAGGCTTTTTTCAGCAAGATATCGATATCCCAGGTTTTGCGGTCTATCGGGTCAGAACTGGCCTCGTAGGGCGCCAGTTCGCCATTGTAGCTTGGCAGGTAGTTAAGCAACGCTCGCACCTTGCGGAGCCCCGCTACCTCGTCCTTGACCACAAAATCTGTCACGCCGCTCTGGCTGTGCACGCCGGGACCCCCGAGTTCATCCGGGGTGACATCCTCACCGAGCACGGACTTGACCACGCCAGGCCCGGTCAAGCCGAAGAAGGTCTCGTTAGGCTGAATCAGGAAACTGCCCTGGCGCGGCAGGTAGGAGCCCCCACCCGCGTTGAATCCGAACATGCACATGATACTGGGGACGATGCCGCTGATACGGCGCAGCGCAGCAAACGCCTCAGCGTAGCCATCCAGCCCGCCGACGCCGGCCGGTATAAAGGCGCCGGCACTGTCATTGATCCCCACCACCGGAATACGCTGTTTCGCTGCGAGTTGGAACAAGCGGGCGAGTTTGGCGCCGTTCGTTGCGTCCATGGAACCCGCGCGTACCGTGAAATCGTGGCCATAAAGCGCCACATCCCGGCCATTGACCTTGATGATCGCCGTGACCAGCGACGCGCCGTCCAGATTGGGACCCCAGTTTTGGTAGAGCACTGTGGGGCTGCCATCACTGAGGTAGCGGATACGCTCCCAGATGGTCATCCGGTTTTTCTGGTGTTGGCGCTGAATGTTTTTGACCCCCGCCGTCTGGTAGGGTCGCTGCTGTAGTTCCCAGCCGGCTTTCAGCGATTCTTCATAGAGGCCAGGCGCAGAGGCTACCTGGCCGGGCACCCGAAACTCACGTTCGGCATGTTCTGCAAAAGGATTGTCCAGCGATGCGATCAGAGTGCTACCGTTCTTTGTCGTCATTGTCCTTGATCCAAAGATTTCCCCGAAGGGCGATGGAGGGTCCGTATGACCTCCGCGAGAGGCCTGCTGGTTGCAAGTCATGGCAGTCGGGCTTAGGATGCCAATCTGCCCAAAATACGGCCTGACACAGTAATTTGCCAGACCTGCAAAGTCAATTCAGCCGGGGCCACTTTTCTAGTCTTTTCAACGCAGATGCTCGTTATTTCAATGCAGATTAAGACCATAAACTACGGATCTGGCACCGCTTCGGCAGCGCCATTGCACGCGTCATGCGACGCGACCGGAATGCCCAAAACAACGGTCATACACACCACCGGCACGCCGCAGTGAGCAAGTCCATCCAGCTAGAGGAAATTCCCTACTCTGCGGACGGCTGTGGGCTGTTTGAGCGAATTCGCGATTTACCGCGTGCGGCCTTCCTCGACAGCAGCTTCCCGCACGCGACCTCGGGCCGTTACGATATTCTTACCGCAGACCCATGGACCACGGATCTGCCCAACCTCACACAGGGCGCCAGCGAACAGCAGTGCCGCTCTTTCTTCGCGGCGCTGGACCAATTCCACCAGGAGCACTTCGACGGTATTCAGCCGGTGTCACCCGACATCCCCTTCTGCGGTGGTCTGCTTGGCTATCTGGGCTACGACCTCGGCAAAGGGCTGCACCGTATCCCGTCGGTGCTGGCCGCAAACCCCTTTCCCGCGGTGCAACTGTGCGCCTACGACTGGTGCATCGTGCAAGACCACCTGCTGCAGCGCGCAACACTGATATCACAGCCGCGAGTCAGTAGTGCCCGGCGCCGCGACCTGCTCGCACGCCTGCGCCAGAGGGATACGCACCGCAGTGCAGACTTCCAGCTGGACGGTGGCTTTACGTCCAACTGCAGCCCCGCCGAGTACCGGGATGCCTTCGAACGCATCCAGGCCTATATACAGGCCGGGGATTGCTATCAGGTCAACCTGACACAGTGCTTCAGCGCGGATTTTCACGGCGATCCCTGGCAGGCCTACCGCGCGCTCCGCGCCGTGGCCGCCGCTCCCTTTGCGGCTTACCTCGCACTAGTGGATGACGCAGCGTTGCTGTGCCTGTCGCCGGAGCGCTTTCTGTCCCTGCAGGGCCAGCGGGTGGAAACGTCCCCCATCAAAGGTACCAGGCCGCGCTACGCTGACCCCCAGTTAGATGCACTGGCACGCAGCGAACTACGCAACTCGCCCAAGGATAGGGCCGAGAACCTGATGATAGTAGATCTTCTGCGCAATGATCTCGGACGCAGCTGTGTGCCCGGAAGTATCCATGTTGACCGTTTGTTCGACGTGCAGAGTTTTCCAACCGTGCACCATCTGGTCAGTACGGTCAGCGGCGAGTTGCGGCCTGAGCGTGCGGTATGGGACCTGCTGCGGGACAGCTTTCCTGGCGGCTCAGTCACCGGCGCACCCAAGCGGCGTGCCATGGAGATCATCGCTGAGCTGGAGACCCATGAGCGCCAGGTCTACTGCGGCTCGGTACTGTATGTCAGTGCAGATGGCCGTATGGACAGCAACATTGCCATCCGCAGTTTACTGTGTGACCAGGGTGAGGTGCGCTGCTGGGGTGGCGGCGGGATTGTGGCCGATTCCGACTGGCAGCAGGAGTATCAGGAGTGCTACGACAAGGTGGGCAAATTTCTCAGTGCCCTGGAACAAATGGGTCGTGCCTGAGCAGGACTCACTGCGTGTCGCCCCGCCGTCCACCTTCTGCTCCTACCCACCTGAAAGAGGACTAATCTTTCGTTTATTGAAACCCGCAAAAGACTGTCAGTATTCTTTACGACTGTATTGATTTACGCATTTATCCGGCTGCAAGCTTTGGGATTAGTGAATGTGGTTTAGCTCTTGCCTACTCTTTGAACAACCAGACTGGTAGCGACAGCATGGCCCACATGAAAGCAATAACAAGAGTACTGCCAATACTGCCATTTCGTGGCTGGAGCAGCACATCGTCGCTGCTTGGACTTCGCACGGTTTGCTATGAACTGGGCTATCTGTGGTCTGGCGTACGGACGGGAAAGAGAGTGCCTATTTAGAATAGCCTTTCTGAAGTATGGATGCCGATAACGGCGACAATCGGCCCAGTAGGAGAACTTAATGAAAGTGTGGCTAATTCAGTTCTGAGATCACTGTGAATCTCTTGGTTTTCATTATCCGCTGTCACGAAACACAGAGGGCAAGATTATGATTGGCTACCTCAAAGGATTTGGAAAGTTATGCATATCCGTGACATTAGGCATGATTTTTTTACTCCCAATTTTGGCGTATTCCGATTCTGAACTGCCTTTGAATGTCGATCCGCGACCTTCAGAGCCCGATCTCGGTCAGTTAATCTCCATCCTGAGATCCACACCGGAAAATGGATGGGTTCGAGTAAACAACAACCAATTTCAGAATGTATGGCCGCCCACAGGGCTTCTGGTGTCCACCAATAAAGCGCCTGATTCAGTCCCCTGGGGACCACGCGGCATAGTTGCTGCGTGGAGCAGTTTTGCATGGGATAGTCGAAGAGGCGACTTAATCCTCTACGGCGGCGGGCATGCAAACTACGGAGGAAATGAGCTGTATCGCTGGCGTGCCACGACGCTTAAGTGGGAGCGAATGTCTTTGCCTAGCGATATTTCATCTCTCGGACCCTACCCGTGGCTGACGGTAGATGGCCCCAATGCGTCGCCTCAAGCCCACCATACCTATGACGGTAACATCTACCTTCCAATAGCTGATCGATTCCTTTCATTCGGTGGAGCAGCATTTAACTTTGGCGAACCATACATAATACAAGATCCCCGTGGCACGATTACAGCACCAGGCAACCCTAACAAATATCGCACTTCCGGCCCCTACTTTTTCGATCCAGCGCGCGCAGATGAGAATAAAGTTGGCGGAAAAACAGGCTCCCACTCTAAATGGCAAAATCCCAATTTGTGGGTCATTGGTGGTGAGATGTGGGAAAATCGAGATGTTCCAAAAAACCTGCCGACTGCGTATTTTCCGCGACACTTTCTCGAGAATTCGACCGGCTATACACAAGAAAACGGGAAAGATGTTGTTTTCGTTTGGGCTGTACAATCGCTTCTTTTCAAATACACCATTAATGACATAGATGATCCAACTAAAGATGAATGGCAGAAAATGGGCCAGGGTCTTGCGTTGGGTCAGGGTCCCGGCGCTTATCTTCCAACTAATAACCTCTTTGTGAGGATCGACCGCAATCGATTCTCATATTGGAACTTAGCTACTGCCGGACCAACAAATCCAAGTGTAACTTTTGTGCCTAGCGGTGCATTCGTGCCTATTACAACCGGGACTTATAGTACCGGCCTCGGGGATTATGGCATGGATTATGACGCACCACGGAACAGGCTTCTTCTGTGGGGAAGCGGTGGTGACGTTTGGGCGCTTTATCCTCCCCCAGTGGTTTCTCCAACTGGTTGGCGTATTGAAAAACTCAGGAGCGCTGCCACACCAATTCCCGACAACGGTCCCGTTGCCGGAGTGTTGGGTAAATGGAAATACATAGCCCAGATTGACGCTTTTATAGCTCTACAGGATTGGTATGCTGGCAATATATGGATTTATAAACCAGAACACTGGATCGAGCCCGTTAGCGTTGATCCGCATATCACGATAGCCGATCCGACAAGCAAAGGATTCTTTCTTCCGAACGATGACATCGTAGTGACGGCCGTCACCTCAAACCAGGCAAGCAACATTTCACAAGTCGAGCTCTTATTGGATGGCCAAACCCTTAAGACATTTACACAGCCGCCCTACACGACAACACTGCCATCTGTAGCGCTAGGTGTCTACACGTTCGAGGCCATCGCTACTGACAACAATGGCAATCGTTTTATTTCCCCAAGGGTAGCGGCAACAGTCGCAAACCGTGTCAATAATCCACCATTGGTAAAGATAAGCGCCCCTCTTGATGGACCGATAGAATATTTTGATGGCAGGCCCATCGCACTAAGCGCTGACGCGAGCGATGCGGATGGAAATATTGCACAAGTCGAGTTTTTTCTGGACGGGAGCTCTGTGGGTGTAGACAAGATCGCACCTTACTCTGTGGTTTGGGAAGCGCAACAAGGCAATCACATGCTGACCGCGGTGGCCGCCGATAACACCAACATCACTGCTGTTTCGGCCGCCATTGTGCTCAACGTGACGCCCCCCGGGGCTGGGGATCTCATTGTTCTGCAAGACGGGCTCGGTGGCTATTCGGGCACCACCGACACCTATCTCGATGGCTATCATACAACCTTTCCCAAAGGTAGCCTGACAGAGTTGAATAGCCTCGCGAATATGTTCAACCCGCTCGTGCGCTTCGCTATTTTCTCCAACGAAGGCGGCCCGGTTCCGAAAGGGGCGACCATTACCTACGCTGCCCTCGCCCTGTACAAATCGTCCTACTACGACTACACCTATCGTGCACATCCGCTGCTGAAAAATTGGGACGAGAACAAAGCCACTTGGATCAATGCCGCCGATGGCATCCCTTGGAAAATACCGGGCGCTGCCGCCAGTGGCTCCGATTATGCCACCAAGGGAAGCCCGGATGCGTACACGGGCTGGAATCCGGATTGGGTCGTGCTTGATGTCACTGACTCCGTGCGGTCCATGAGTCTGGGGGCACAGAGCAATTACGGCTGGCAGTTGCTTGGCACCGGCGTTAAGTACCATAAACTTTTCCGTGCCAGCGAATATTCGGCTGCTCCGACGCTACGGCCAAAGCTGATTCTCCAGATCGATGCCAATCGCCCCTCTGTCGCGCTGACCGCGCCGAACGAGGGGGCAATCTATACCGGCAATACCATCACCCTCAGTGCCGTCGCCAATGATCCGAATGGCAGCGTCAAGCAAGTGGAGTTTTTCTACAACAACGTTAGGCTTGGCGTCGACACCACCGCCCCCTACACGCTCACCTGGAGCGACGCGCCGTGGGGCATGTACGCGTTGACCGCCGTGGCGACCGACGATGCCGGTACCTCTGCAACCTCCGCAGCAGTCACTGCCTTTTCACTACCACCTGGATGCTAAGTTCGCAGCACTAGCGTCTGCTAATCAACTGCCAGGCGCCACAATCCCTGCGCGCCTGGCACCCAGATGGTGCCGGATATCCCCTTAACGGCGCGAGCGTTTCAACGGAAAGGAGCTATCCGATACTCGGGATCAGCGGCTATGAATAGAGGCCTGAAAAAAACTCAGAGCACCAACGGGCGGTCACTGGCCTCCACAAAAGCGACCTTCAGCTCGGCGAGCGTCGCCACCGATTTGAACTGCGGAAATTCGTCGATCACGTTTTGCGGTGCATGAATCAAAAACCCGACATCGGCCTCGGCCAGCATGCTGGTGTCGTTGTAGGAGTCGCCCGCGGCAAGTACGCGGTAGTTGAGGCTATGCAGCGCCTGCACGGAGGCCCGCTTGGGATCTACCTGACGCAACTTGTAGTCCACGACTCGCCCGGTCGCATCGGTAATCAGGCGATGGCAGAACAGCGTCGGCCAGTGCAGCTGTCGCATCAGGGGTTGGGAGAACTCGTAAAAGGTATCCGACAGGATGATCACCTGAAAGCGTTCCCGCAGCCAGTCGACAAACTCGATGGCACCCGGCAACGGCTCCAGCGTCGCGATCACCTCCTGAATGTCATTTATCTTTAAACCGTGCTGCTCAAGCAGGCCCAGGCGCTGCTTCATCAGCACGTTGTAATCGGGTATGTCCCTGGTGGTAGCACGCAGCTCAGGTATCCCGGTGCGCTCGGAAAATGCAATCCAGATCTCCGGTACGAGCACTCCTTCCAGGTCCAGACAGGCCAGTTCCACGTCATCATCTCCTTTGGTTGGAAGCGTAGGCTTTTTTAGCGCGACAATCTAAACACTGTGGGACAAGTGACACAAGTCCCATACGGTCATTACAGCTGGCCAGCGTCAGTAGACAGGCAGCTCCAGATGTGAAAACAGATCGGCCAGCTCGGCCTTGGTTTGACACCCAAACGCATCGGTCACCAGATCACGGGACAGGTGCGGTGCGAAATCCTCGATAAACTCATACATATAACCGCGCAGAAATGTGTCCCGCCGGCAGCCGATCTGGGTGACACTGCTGGAAAACAGGTGGCTGGCATCCAGAGCTACAAGGTCGATGTCGATCGTCTCATCGTAAGCCATGGCGGCAATGATGCCGATCCCCAGTCCCAACCGCACATACGTTTTGATCACGTCCGCATCCGTGGCCGTGAACACCACTCTGGGCGACAGCCCCTTGGCCATAAAGGCATCGTCAAGTTTGGAGCGTCCGGTAAAACCAAACACGTAGGTGACGATGGGTTGCGCGGCGACGTCTTCGAGGGTCAGCTGCGACAGTTGGGTTAATGGGTGGTCGCGGGGCACCAGAATGCAGCGGTTCCAGCGATAGCAGGGCATCATGATCAGGTTGGAGAAAAGCTCCAGAGCCTCGGTGGCGATGGCAAAATCCACCGTACCATCTGCAGCCATTTCGGAAATCTGCATGGGCGTACCCTGATGCATGTGCAGCGACACATCCGGATAGTGCTCAATAAAAGCCTTGATGGTAGCCGGCAGCGCATAGCGCGCCTGGGTATGCGTGGTGGCGATTGATAGACTGCCTTTCTTTTCGTCGGCATACTCCTCTGCCACCTGACGGATACTCTTCACTTTGAACAGTACTTCCTCCGCCGCCTTAAGGATGGCCTCCCCTGCCGGCGTCACATGGGTGAGATGCTTGCCACTGCGTGCGAAAATCTCGACGCCCAATTCATCTTCCAGCAGGCGAATCTGCTTGCTGATGCCGGGTTGCGATGTGTATAAACTGATAGCGGTGGCCGAGACGTTGAGATCGTGGTGTGCCACTTCCCAGATATAGCGTAACTGCTGCAGTTTCATGCCGATCTCCCGGTGACCGGGGTCAGCCCAGTGACCGCACCCCTCCCTTCCTTATGCAGAATAGCCATTAAACTGCCGGATTGCCAAATTAAACGGCAATAAACGTCTTGCGGATGTCGATCAGGAATTGGCGACACCATGAGGCACATGGCCGGTCGCAATATGTGGACTGGCGGAGGCGCAGTGCGTCTGCTGGTCATCAAAGAAAACATCCGCCTGATACGCCCTCAGGAAATCCGTTTTGTTCAGCCCGCCGAGGAATATGGACTCATCGATGCGTATACTCCAGGCACGCAGAGTACGGATCACGCGCTCGTGCGCAGGTGCTGAGCGGGCGGTCACCAGAGCAGTTCTAATGGGCGCTTCAGTTGGCGGAAACGCCTGCTGCAAACGGTGCAAGGCAGACAGGAAAGGCTTGAATGGCCCGCCGCCCAGCGGCTCCCGGGCAGCCGCTTTCTCGCTGGCGGTGAAGGCCTCCAGTCCGTCGCGTTTGTAGACCTGCTCGGCCTCATCGGAAAATAGGACAGCGTCACCGTCAAATGCAAAGCGCAGCTGCTCGCTGTCGGTACCACCGCCTCGGCGCGACACCAGGGTAGCCGCCGCGACCCCGCACGCCAACGCGTGGCGCACATCCTCTGCTTCGTTGGAGAGGAACAGTTTACAACCAAACGCGTTAATGTAGCGCCAGGGACTCTCACCGCCGCAAAAGGCGGCCCGGCTGATATCCAATTCGTAGTGTTGGATGGAATTAAACACTCGCAGGCCAGTATCGGCACTATTGCGCGACAACAACACCACTTCGACCTGCGCATCCTCCGCCAGGCTGTCGTTCAGCCGCAGAAGTTTTTTCACAAGGGGAAAGGCCTCACCGGGTTCCAGCGGCTGTTCTTCGCGGGCGACCTGATACTTCGAGTAGGCCTGCAGGCCCTCCTGCTCATAGACCTGGTGGCTGTCGTCGAGATTGAACAGCGCCCGCGAGGAGATGGCGATGACGAGCTTGTCGTTTAGCGTGTTGGGCATGTTCTTAGCATACTCACATGTTTTGGTGACTGCCAGTGGTTGAATCCAGTCGGGCGAATCGGCTCGCTCAGCTGACTTTTAACAAACCACGTTCTTCCAGTTCCAGCAACAACAATTGCTGAATGAGAAAATCCCTAGTGGTCTCGGGGTGCTCCAGTTGCATGCGCTCCAGAAACGGTTTGGCGGCCTCCGGGTCTGCCCTGTGCAACAGTGCTTTGAACGCCGCCGCAATAAACTGCCCAGGCTCTTCGCTCAATGACTTTATATTGCGCAGGCTGGCACTGAGCGCGAGCTCCTGTGCGGTGAGTTCCGTACCAAAGGGATAGTCGGGCAACAATCCGCTGAGTTGGTAGGATGCCAGAATGTCTTGCAGCCGTGCGGGCGTATTGTGACGCGCCGACTCGGGAATACAGTAGTCCTGCGCTACCTTGCCTTGATCCACAGCGAACGCCAGCAGCGACTCCTGAAAGCGCGAGTCGGCAATATTGATCAAGCGCTTGATAACGTCGGAGTCACTTTGCCCGCGTAGGTCAGCCACACCGTATTCGGTAACGATGACATCTCGCAGGTGCTTGGGAATAGTTGTATAGCCGTAATAGGGCACAACGTTGGAGCGCAATTGCTTGCCATGGCCACGGGTACTGCGAATACACAGGATAGAACGCGCGCCGGGCAAATCATGGGCCATGGCGACAAAATTGTACTGCCCCCCTACCCCGCTGATTACGGTGCCATTCTCCAGCGCATCGGATGCCACGGCACCAGTGAGGGCCACGATCATCCCGGTATTGATAAAGCGCGCCTTGCGTCGCTGCGCGCAGTAGAGCGGGTAATCCAGCAATAGCTGGTTGGTGCGGCGCACACCTGTCATACAGATCTGCGTCAGGCCGACGGCGTCCAGCCCTCGCAATTTGGCGTAGAAGTCATTGGGACCCAAAAAGAAACCGCCGTGCAGCAGGCGCCCATGGCGCAGTTCAGTACCCTGCACGCCGCGCAACAGGGCGGCGCTGACCAGTGGGTCTTGCAGGTCATTGGGCAGGGTCTGACCGTCAACCCGCAGTGCATCCCCATCCAGGGCGACGCTCGCCTCGACCATACCCCAGTACTGCAACTCCTGCAGGGATAGCGCATCGAGTCGCCTTGGAATGAGGCCACTCAGGAGGCCGTAGTCATACAACTGTCGATCTACCCGCGCCGTTATTTTTTCAGCATTGATGCCCACTTGCAGCAGGAGATTGTCGTAGACCTGACGCTTGACGATACCCTGCTCGATCAGATGCATCATGCCGTTGACAAACATCTCGGTAGAGACGTAAAGGCCGTGGACAAACGGTCCGCTAGCGTCGGCCAACCCAGTCACCTGATGGGTGAGTTGCGCAAACATGGACTGGTACTCGCTGTTGTACCGCTGACGCACGATACACGCGTGCGCCACCGCGTCGCCCAGGGCACCGATCCCGATCTGCAAGGTACCCCCATCGGCGATGAGGCTACTGGCATGCAGCGCAGCAGCATAATCCTGCAAAGGCACCGCCGCATTGGGTACGGCAAACAAGGTCTTGTTGTACTGCCGGTTGCGAACGATCAGGTCAAAACTGGCGGGAGAAACCTGCGCATCCAACTCCATAAACGGCAGGTCATCGTGAATCTGGGCGAGGAGCATGAAGGGGCGATCGAGGTCGCGCCTGAGGTCCATCATCTCCAGGGTGAGGTCCGGATTGCAGGACAAGCTCAGTGCGAGTCCGTCGGCCGTGTCGCGCGCTGCCACCATCTGCGCCATCACATTGACGCCCTGGCCCACCATATCACGCACGATATGGGTGTAATTGCTGGAGATATAGTTCTGTTGGGCGAGCGGTTGGTTTTTCATCGAGCCCGCTTTGAAATAAAGCTCCGTCACCTGAATATTGTGCGGCAGGCTGCCATTGCGATAGGGTGCGAGAAACGCCAGTTCCTCATAATCGCCAAACAGACGCTGCATGATGGGGTCGGCGAGATTGGCCTCCAGCGGACTGCTGGATCTGGGGACCTCCAGGCACAGGGCAGTTACAATATGCAATGACAGCGACGGGTCGGCGGCAACCCGATGATAAAACGCATTCATCAGCTGTACCGGTTTGCCCAGACCTAACGGCGCCGCGAGCACCAGAGTCGTGCCGACGGCGGCGATCGTTTTTTCCACACACTGTTCGACGCTGGTCAGTATTTCACTCACCGCTCAGTCCCCCGGGTTATTTCTGTGCTAATGCAATTTATTCGTAGCGCCGTCTGCGACCCGATCGCCGAACCCGCCCCGCTGCGGAAATACACCGAAAATGCCGCCGGTATGGACAAACACGATGTCACGACAGCCTGCGAAGCGTCCTCTGGCAATCTCGGCCAGCATACCGGCGAAGGCCTTGCCGGTGTAAACCGGGTCGAGCACCAGCCCTTCCATACGGCCCAGTTCGGCGATGAGTTCAAAAATGTCCGGACCCGCGATGCCATAGCCCTGGCCGACATAACCATCCAGCACGCGGGGCTCTATCGCCACTGCCGGCGCCTGCGGATAAAGCCGCTGCCAGTCAGCCATATCGCTGGCGACCTTGCTGAGAAAATACTGTTCGTCATCGCAGACATTGATACCCCATACCGTCGCCGGCAAACGGTGCAGGGCCGCGCCGAGGGTCAAACCCGTCTGGGTGCCGCCAGAACCAGTCGCGGTCACGATATGCGCCTGTTCGATACCGGCGGTGTCAAAATCCCGTACCAATTCTTCGCAGGCGGCAATGTAGCCCCAGGCGCCAATACCATCACTGCCGCCAGTGGGCACCACCAGAGCTTTGCCTCCCTGCGCAGCGTAATGTTCCTGCCACTCGCACAGCAGTGCATCAATGTCTCGGACGTATTGCTGTAGCGGATAGCAGCTGACCACCGCTCCGGCAAGATAATCGAGTAGCAGATTGCCCTCCCGGTCCGCCGGGTGCGCGCCACGCAACAGCAAATGCACAGACAGCCCCAACTGGGCTCCGGCCAACGCGGTGGCTCGGCAGTGGTTGCTTTGCAAGCCGCCGCAGGTGATCAGGGTGTCATAGCCATTATCAATAGCATGGGCGGTAATAAACTCCAGCTTGCGCACCTTATTACCACTGAGGGTGCAGCCGGTCAGGTCATCGCGCTTGACCCACAGGCGATGACCGCAGCCCCATTGTGCAGAGGCACGCGCAAGATATTGCAGGGGGGTTGGCGTGTGGGCCAGGCCGATCTTGCGGGGGTAGACCAGAGCCATCCTCAGCCAATGGACTTCAGCGTGCCTTTGGGGAGGATGGCATGCAGATGAATGCGCTGAAACTTCATCTCGACGTTAGTCGCCACATTGAGCACCATGTAACTGTCATCCAGTGCCGTTACGCGGCCCAGAATGCCAGAGCTGGTGACAACTTCATCGCCCTTGCCCAGCTGGGACACCATTGCGGTATGCTCTTTCTGGCGCTTGCGTTGCGGGCGTATGGCGATGAAATAAAACATCACAAACAGCCCCACCAAAAACAGGATCTGGATCATTTCGCCACCCGCAGGACTAGTTCCTGCTTCCTGGGCGTATGCGCTGGCAATAAACAGACTCATCAGTCAATTCTCTCGTGGGTGGGCTCATAAAAGAGCGTGGAAAACGCAAGCTAAGTTACAGGGTTTCACGCCTTCTCGCAATTCATGCAGGTTGCAATGCATGGTCATGGCAGGGCGCAACCCAAGGTGCTATGCACAGCGCAATAAAGTGGGGAGAAAGGTCTAGCGTGCGCATCGACGGATCGACGCTTCAGGTGGTGATATCGAAGTCGTATTCCATGATTTGCGGCGCGTGGTCGGAAAAGCGCGCATCTTTATAAATCGCCGCGGTTCTCACTGTGTCGACCAGCTGTGGTGAAATGACCTGGTAGTCCAGGCGCCACCCCACGTTGTTGGCCCAAGCCTGGCCGCGATTGGACCACCAGGTGTACTGCTCGGGCTCGTTGTTGATCAGGCGAAAGGAATCGACAAAGCCGACCTCATCGTACAGCACATCGAGCCAGGCCCGCTCCTCGGGCAGAAAGCCGGAATTCTTCTGGTTAGCCCGCCAGTTCTTCAGGTCGATGGGCTGGTGGCAGATATTCCAGTCGGCACAGACAATCACCTCACGGCGCGCACGGCGCAGGGCGCGCAGATGATCCATAAATACGGCCATAAAACGGAGCTTCTTCTGCAGGGCTTCGTCACTGCTCGAGCCAGAGGGCATATACACGGAGATGACACTGAGGCCTTTGAAGTCGGCCTGCGTGTAGCGCCCCTCCGAGTCTGCGGGGTCCCAGCCTAGGCGAGTAATAACCCGCTGCGGCTTGACCTTGCAGAACAACGCGGTGCCACTGTAGCCCTTCTTGATAGCATCATTGTAAAAGCAGTGGTAACCCGCTGGTGAAAATAGCGGATCAGTCAGTTGGTGCAGCTGGGCCTTGGTTTCCTGAATACAGACCACATCGGCCTGCTGGGCGCGTAACCAGTCGAAAAACCCCTTGGTGGCGGCCGACCGGATGCCGTTCGTATTACAGGTGATTATCTTGGCCATTACCGGGTTCCTGTCTGCCATCAAAGCGCGGCAGTGTACCGGAAGCGTCTTGCCCGGAGCAATTGACACCGCCGCGTGTAGCTCCGCCACGTGACAGCGGCCAACTTCCGTCTACACTGAAGTGCATGCGCCGCTAAGATCATGCCCCACTGCGATAGGAAATACTGGAGGATTTCGTGAACAAGTCCGTCGCCGCGAACAACCAGGCAGCTGCTGCTGCACTCTCCATTAATCTGGCACGCCTGCTGCGGGAGTTTGCCCGCGATTTCGAACGACGCATCTGGCAGGGGCTGGCAGCCCGCGGCTACCCCGACATTCGCCCCTCACACAGCGCCGTGTTTGCCAATCTCGGCATGGGCGCGGTGCGTGTGACCGAACTGGCCGAACGCGCCCAGGTTACCCAGCAGGCCATGGGGAAAATGCTGAAGGAACTGGAGCGCACGGGCTATGTGGCGCGCGACATTGATGGCGGTGACAAGCGCGCCAAAGAGATTCGCCTGACCCAGCGTGGCATGGCATTGGCCACCGACAGTCTGGAAGTGGTGAATCAGGTGCGCTCCTACTATGCCAACAAGATCGGCACGCAACAGCTGGAAGAACTGGAACAGAGCCTGCGCGGAGCGTTACACAAGCTGCAACTGGATTACCTCCCTGAATCCTGGGTGGACCTGCACCACTAGACGTTCAATCGCTGTCGCGCTGCGCCCCGGTGACGATGGACCGGGCATTTTTGGCGAACGCCGTCGCATCCTCCTCGCGCTTGGCATCCATCAGTTCGGCGATATCCACAGGAACCTTGACGCCGCGCCGGGCCCCCGGTCGCTCCGCGATTGCACCCATCCAGCGGGACAGGTTGTCCAGTCCCTCGATAGAAATCCCCGACCAGTAGTGCGTGCGCACCCAGGCCCAGTTGGCCATATCGGCGATGCTGTATTCACCGGCCAGGAATTCGTGCTCGGCCAGTTGCGTATCGAGCACTTCGAACAGGCGCCTGCCCTCATTTTGATAGCGATCAATCGCTGGCTGTATCTTTTCCGGGAAGTAGCGGAAGAACACATTGGCCTGGCCCATCATGGGGCCGATACCGCCCATCTGAAACATCAACCACTGGATCACACGCGAACGCCCCTTCACGTCTGTGGGCAGGAATCTGCCGCACTGCTCCGCCAGGTAAATCATGATCGCTCCGGACTCGAATACGGCCAGATCGTTCGCAGTATCCACAATCGCCGGAATCCGACCATTGGGACAGATTTTCAGGTACTCAGGCGTTTTCTGGTCCCCGTCCATAATATTGATCGTATGGACATTGTAGGGAATCTCCATCTCTTCCAGGGCGATGGACGCTTTATAGCCATTGGGCGTGGGTGCTGTATAGAGTTCGATCATGGGTGTTGTTGTCCTGTCGTCTAAAATTTCATGAAGTCGGGTGTATTGAAGACCCAGCTTTTCACCTCTTCGCGTCGACACATGCGCCAGCCCCTGTCGGTGCGGCGATACGCATCGACATACCACAAGCCGAGGAAAAAGGTGTGTGTCTTGCCTTCGGGCAAGGCCATTTCCATTGGATTGAAACACATGACCCTGCCGGTGGCCCTATCTCCCTGCAACTGCACCTGGACGTTCGCGTTGAGGTGCTGGCTGTTGGGAAACAGTTCGCTGGTCAGCGAGGCCTTGAGGAATGAGAGGGTTTCCTCCAGATCGCCCACACTGCCGCCAAAGACACTGTAGTCGATAAAAACATCCGGCGTGAAAATATCGTCGCGCAAACGATCAATTTGTTTGCTGTCGATAAGATGGGCGTAGTGAAACACCAGATCCTGAATCTCGAAGCGGTCTGACAATTCCTGTTGCGATAGCATGTTGCTTCCTTTTTAAAAGTCCAGTGGCAGCGCGATGTGGCGCTGGTACATGAGATCCCGGTGCGCTTCCAGAGCCGGCGTCAGGCAGGCGCGCGTATCCGCATCACTCGACTCATAGCTGGCGCGCATATAGTCGGGCATGGGA
Organism: Haliea sp.; assembly: GCA_031409615.1. Lineage (GTDB taxonomy): Bacteria > Pseudomonadota > Gammaproteobacteria > Pseudomonadales > Halieaceae > Marimicrobium. The sequence goes on from JANNXP010000084.1 coordinate 24,988, forward strand.
TTGTCGGCCGGCCCCAGGGGCTTCAGCATGCTGGCGAAATTGGCCCAATAAAAATCGGCGGCAGTCACGCTGCTACCGACAAAATAGTCACTTTTGGCTGCATGTTGCCGCGCCAACTGGCTGTCCAGTGCAGCACTGATAGCCTGCAGGCGAGGTGTGGCTGCACCATGGGCCTGCGCCGACCAGCCGTACTTGGCACCCAGGCGGCGAATCATCTGTGGCGGCACATCCAAAGTCAGCATGGGTGCCAGCATTTGCAGGCGTCGGTGCCAGCCAAAACCGTCCACCCCGACAATCAGGGCGGACAGCCCCAGGACCTGGATTCTGTCCGCGCTGTTCAAGGGTACCAGCGGCTGCTCAGGCGCCAGACGTTCGGCCAACATCAACAGATCCAGCCAGTGGCACACCGGAGGCAGGTCGTCGTACACGGCGACCGGGGCGGACGTTTGCCCGGTCCAGTTGCGCAGCGCTTCATTCGCGCCGCCACCGTCCTGGTGCACCGGTGTGAATGCCAGACCCTTGTGAGCCAGGATGGCCTTGGCGGCCTCGCCCCAGGGTCCCGGCACGCCGGCGGACAGAACCAGGCGCAAACCGGGGGCATCGATGGCTTCTTCTATTGAAATATATTTCATGGTGGCTTTCTTATGCGTCCAGTTTGAAAACCTTAACAGCGTTTTCCCGCAGGAATTTTGGCCACACCTCATCGCGCAGTGGCACCGCCGGCATCTCACTGAAAATGCGATCGAGCGACAGTCCCATCGGGAAATAGCCCGCATACATCACCTGCCCCGACCCGCGTTTGTTGGCGAAGTCGATGATATCCGGTGGGTAATGTTTGGGGGCGAAGGCACTGGTCATATAGTACAGATTGGGATATTTAAGCATCATCTTCCAG